>CAZVZV010000192.1:0-7786 GCA_964631735.1 uncultured Enterobacteriaceae bacterium | reverse complement strand
CGCGCCGCGCGCGCGCAGGTCGAGATCGCGCGCCTGGGCTACATGGCGCCGCGCATGCGCGAAGCCGCCAAGCTCGCCGGGCCGAAGGACCGGGCGCGCAGCGGCACCGGCGGCCGCAGCGGCGGCGAGTCGCACGGCGAGCTCGACCGGCGCAAGATCCGCGACCGTATCGCCGAGCTGCAGAAGGAGCTCGATGCGATGGTCCTCGGGCGCAACACGCAGCGCGCCCGGCGGCAAGAGCGCCAGGGGCTCGCGCGCGTGGCGCTCGTCGGCTACACCAATGCGGGCAAGTCCACGCTGATGCGCGCGCTCACGGGCAGCGAGGTGCTGGTCGCCGACAAGCTGTTCGCGACGCTCGACACCACAGTGCGCGCCCTCCACCCTGAGAGTATCCCGCGCGTGCTCGTCAGCGACACGGTCGGCTTCATCAAGAACCTGCCGCACGGGCTCGTGGCTTCGTTCAAGTCGACGCTCGACGAGGCGCTCGAGGCGACGCTGCTCGCCCACGTCGTCGATGCGAGCGATCCCGGGTTCGAGCGGCAGCTCGCGGTGACCGAGGAAGTTCTCGACGAGATCGGCGCAAAGGCCGTGCCGCGCCTGCTCGTGTTCAACAAAATCGACCGCGGCGGCGACGAAGCGGCGCTGCGCGCGCAGTACCCCGGGTGCATCGTGATGAGCGCGCGCCGCGAGGGCGACATCGCGAAGCTGCGCGAGGCAATCGTCGCGTTCTTCCAGCGGCACCTCGTCGAAGCCGAACTCTTCCTCCCCTGGGCGGCGCAGAAACTGCGCGGGGAGATCTTTGCGAGCTGCGAGGTGCTGGAGGAGCGCGCAGACGGCGAGGGTGCGTTCCTGCGCGTGCGCGGCGAGCCAGACGCCGTGCAGCGCCTGCGCGAGAAATTCAGCGCCTAGGCGGCACGAGCCGCAGCGTGACGAGCGTCACCGCGGCCCAGGCGACGTAGAGCGTGGTGAACACCCATTCGGGCGCGCGGTAATAGAGCAGCCGCTGCACCCAGCGCCCGACGAAAGACTCGGCACGCGCGCCGCCGCGCAGCGCGTCTTCCCACTCGGTCAGCGGGCAGACCATGCCGACGAGTGCTTCGAGCGCCACGAACGCGATGGCGGCGAGGTGCAGGTAGCGGAACCAGGGATTGCGCACCCAGCCCCAGCCGAGCGCGGCGCCGATCCAGGTCAGGATCAGCCCGCCGA
This sequence comes from uncultured Enterobacteriaceae bacterium, assembly GCA_964631735.1. Lineage (GTDB taxonomy): Bacteria > Pseudomonadota > Gammaproteobacteria > Burkholderiales > SG8-39 > JAABQT01. Next base: position 6,580 of record CAZVZV010000192.1, on the reverse strand, counting down.
CGATGAAAACGACGATCGCGAAGTGAAGGAGGAGGAGAGCGTCAGCCGGATTCACGCGGTCTCGCCGAATCCGCAATCCACTCGCTCCACGAGCCGGCATAGAGCTTGCCGCCTTGGAGTCCGGCAATTTCCATGGCCAGGAGGTTGTGGCAGGCCGCCACGCCCGAGCCGCAGGAGTGCACGACCGCGGACAGCTTGCGCGTCCCGAGCACGGTGAGGAACTCGTGCTTGAGTACCTCCGGTCGCTTGAAGGTGCCCTCCGCAGTCAGGTTGTCGTTGCTGAAACGGTTGAGCGATCCCGGGATGCGCCCGGCGACTGGGTCGATCGGCTCGGACTCGCCGCGCCAGCGCGCCGGCGAGCGCGCATCGACCAGCGCGATTTCACCGAGGTGCTCCTGCACGTAGCTCACGTCGACGGCCCGCTCCGCGCGCACCTTGCCCGGGTACTTTGTCGCGGGAAACGCCGTTACCTCGGCCGTGACCGGCCTTTCTTCCTTCACCCACTTGGCGAAGCCGCCGTCGAGCACCGCGACCGCATCGTGCCCGACCCAGCGCAGCATCCACCATAGCCGCGCCGCCATCGCGCCCGGGCCGCCGTCGTAGGCGACCACCTGGTCCGTGGGTTTGAGGCCCTGCTTGCCGAGCCAGGCGATGAAGACGATCGGGTCAGGCAGGGGATGGCGGCCGTTCTTGCCGGACTTCTGCGCGGAGAGGTCGCGATCCAGGTGCGCAAAGGCCGCGCCGGGGATGTGCGATGCGCGGTACTGCTGCTCGCCGAGGTCGTGTTTGACGAGATCGTGCCTGCAGTCGAATACCCGCCACTCCGGGTGGCGGGCCAGTTCGCCGGTGGCGACGAGCGTGTTCAGCGCGCCAGGCCTTTGCGCACCCATTCGTGGAAATGGACCATGGTGTCTTCCATCGGCGACTGGTAAGGGCCCGCGTCGTCCATGCCCTGTTGCCAAAGCGCGCGGCGGCCGCGGTCCATGCGCAGGCAGATCTCGTCGTCCTCGACAGCGGTTTCCGCGTAGGCCGCCTGCTGCGCCTCGATGAACTCGCGCTCGAAGTGCACGATCTCTTCGGGGTAGTAGAACTCCACCACGTTGGTGGTGCGGTTCGGCGAACGCGGGATGAGCCGGCTCACCACCAGCACGTTCGGGTACCACTCCAGCATCAGGCCGGGGAAGTAGGTCATCCACAGCGCGCCCTGCCTGGGCGTGCGGCCGTCGAGGGTTTTCAGGCAGGCCTCGTGCCACTTGCGGTACACGGGCGTGCCGGGCTTTTCCAGCCCGGCCTTGGCCTGCACGATCTGCACCGACCAGTCGCGCCCGTAGTCGACGGCGAAATTATTGCAGTCGGTGAAATTGCCCAGGCCAGGATGGAAGAAATCGACGTGGTAGACCTCGAGGTACACCTCGATGAAGGTCTTCCAGTTCACATCGTATTCGTCCACCATCACGCGCTCGAGCACGTAGCCGGAAAAGTCCCAGTCGCCGGCGGTGGTCATGCCGGAGAGCGCCCCGACCGGGTCGGCCGGCCCGGCGAACTGCAGCCCGTGCCAGTCGGTGAGCGGCGTCGAGTGCAGCTTGAGGCAGGGAGTCTCGGCGAACTGCGGCGCACCCAGCAGTTCGCCCTTCATGTCGTAGGTCCAGCGGTGCAGCGGGCAGACGATATTCTGGGCGTTGCCGCTCCCCTGCAGCATGATCGACTGGCGGTGGCGGCACACGTTGGAGAGCAAATTGACGCCACTGGCGTTGCGCACCAGCACCTTGGCGTGGTCCATCCACTCGAGCGTGCGGTAGTCGCCCGCGTTGGGCACCATCAGCTGGTGGCCGACGTAGTTGGCGCCGGCGTCGAACAGCAGCTTCTTCTCTCGCGCGAAGACTTCCGCATCGAAATACCACGACACCGGCAACTGGCAGGTGGCCGGCTTCAGCAGGCGGAAATTCGGAACGTCCGACATTGAGCCCGGGGGGTGAAAAACGGGGCGAATTCTACCCCAGCGGGGGTTTGACCGCCGAACGCCCTCTCGGCTAAGGTTTCCCCATGGCCAAGCCCCCGCAGGAACTGAGTTTCGAAAAAGCGCTCGCCGAGCTGGAGAAGCTGGTGGCGCAGCTGGAGGGCGGCAGCCTCTCGCTCGAGCAGGCGCTCGCCTCGCACCAGCGCGGACTGGAACTGGCGCGCACCTGCCAGCAGCGGCTGGACGCCGCGCAGCGCCAGGTCAAGGTGCTCGAAGGCGAGGTGCTGAAGAAACTCTCCACAGCCGCCGATCCCGGTGACGGCGCCTGACCCCGCCTTCGCGGACTGGATGGGCGGCATCCAGGCGCGATTGGAAGGCGCGCTGTCGCGCCTGCTGCCGCCGGCCCAGGTCGCGCCGGCGCGGCTGCACGAGGCGATGCGCTACGCCAGCCTCGAAGGCGGCAAGCGCGTGCGCCCGCTGCTCACCTTTGCGGCCGGCGAACTCGTGCGCGCGAAACCCGAGCGTCTCGAGGTGGCCGCCGCCGCGGTCGAATTGATCCATGCCTATTCGCTGGTACACGACGACCTGCCCTGCATGGACGATGACGTGCTCCGGCGCGGCAAGCCCACGGTGCACGTCGAGTACGACGAAGCCACCGCACTGCTGGTGGGCGATGCGCTGCAATCGCTCGCCTTTCAGCTGCTCGCCGAGCCTGCGCTTGCCGACGACGCGCGGGTGCAGCTCGAGATGGTGAAGCTGCTCGCCGCCGCGGCCGGCTCGCGCGGCATGGCCGGCGGCCAGCAGATCGACCTCGAGGCCACCGGCAAGACGCTCACGGTGCCCGAGCTCGAGGCGATGCACATCCACAAAACCGGCGCCCTGATCCGCGCCGCGGTGCTGCTCGGCGCCGCCTGCGGCGGCGCGCTCGACGCTACGCTGCGCGCGCGCCTGGACCAGTACGCCAAGGCCATCGGCCTCGCCTTCCAGGTGGTGGACGACGTGCTCGACCACGAGTCGAGCACTGCGACGCTGGGCAAGACGGCGGGCAAGGACTCGCGCCAAGGCAAGCCGACCTACGTTTCGGCCATGGGCATCGCCCGCGCGCGCGAGCTGGCGCAGGAACTGAGGCACAATGCGCACCAGGCGCTGGAGCCGCTCGGCGCGGGGGCGCGGCGCCTGCGCGAGCTCGCCGATTTCATCGTTCTCAGGAAGTTCTAGGGATGTTCGAGCTGCTCAACACGATCGACGATCCGTCCGCGCTGCGCAAGCTCGAGCGCAAGCAGCTGCACCAGCTGGCTGAAGAGTTGCGCGCTTACGTGCTCGACTCGGTATCCCAGACCGGCGGTCACCTGTCCTCCAACCTCGGCACGGTCGAGCTGACCATCGCGCTGCACGCCGTGTTCGAGACGCCGGAGGACCGCATCGTGTGGGACGTCGGCCACCAGACCTACCCGCACAAGATCCTCACCGGCCGGCGCGAGTCGATGGCGCGCCTGCGCATGCAGGGCGGCATCTCGGGTTTTCCGCGGCGCGCCGAATCTCGCTACGACACCTTTGGCACCGCCCATTCCTCGACTTCGATCTCGGCGGCGCTCGGCATGGCCGTGGCGGCCAAGACCAAGGGCGAAAGCCGCAGGTGCATCGCCGTCATCGGCGACGGCGCCATGTCGGCCGGCATGGCCTTCGAGGCGATGAACAACGCCGGCGCCATGGAAGTGGACCTGTTGGTGGTGTTGAACGACAACGAGATGTCGATCTCGCCGCCGGTGGGCGCGCTGACCAACTATCTGGCGCGCCTGCTCTCCGGCCGGATCTATTCGACCGCCCGGCGCGCGAGCGAGCACCTGCTCAAGCGCGTCGGGGTGTGGGAACTCGCGCGCCGCACCGAGGAGCACGTGAAAGGCATGGTCACGCCCTCGACGCTGTTCGAGGAGTTCGGCTTCAACTACATAGGCCCGATCGATGGTCACGACCTCGACGCGCTGATCCCGACGCTGCAGAACATCAGGGAGTTGAAGGGGCCGCAGTTCCTGCACATCGTCACGAGGAAGGGGCAGGGCTACAAGCTGGCCGAGGAAGACCCGATCGCCTACCACGGCCCCGGCAAGTTCAATCCGGCCGAAGGCCTGAAAAAATCGGCGCCCGGCAAGCCGACCTACAGCCAGATCTTCGGCGATTGGCTGTGCGACATGGCCAAGGCCGACGCGCGCCTGGTGGCGGTGACGCCGGCGATGCGCGAGGGCTCGGGCATGGTGCGCTACTCGGAGGAATTCCCGCAGCGCTACTTCGACGTCGGCATCGCCGAGCAGCACGCGGTGACTTTCGCCGCCGGCATGGCCTGCGAGGGCCTGCGCCCGGTGGTGGCGATCTACTCCACGTTCCTGCAGCGCGGCTACGACCAGCTGATCCACGATGTGGCGATCCAGAACCTGCCGGTGACGTTTGCGCTCGATCGCGGCGGCCTGGTGGGCGGCGACGGCGCCACCCACAATGGCGCCTTCGATTTTGCGTACCTGCGCACGGTGCCCAACCTCACGGTAATGGCGCCGGCCGACGCGGACGAGTGCCGCCGCATGCTGACCACCGCGTTCCAGCTCGGCACGCCCGCCACGGTGCGCTATCCGCGTGGTGCGGCGGCGGGCGAAGCGCAGCCGGGACTGCAGGGCCTGCCGGTCGGCAAGGGCGAGCTGCGGCGCGAGGGGCGGCGCGTCGCGCTCCTGGCATTCGGCGCCATGCTCAAGCCCGTGCTGGAGGCCGCCGAGGCGCTCGATGCGACGGTGGCGAACATGCGCTTCGTCAAGCCGCTGGATGTCGAGCTGGTGAAGCAGTTGGCGCGGGACCACGAATTGCTGGTGACCGTCGAAGAGCACCAGGTGATGGGCGGCGCGGGAAGCGCCGTCTGCGAGGCGCTCAATGGCCTGGGCATCGAGCGGCGCGTGCTACTGCTCGGTCTGCCCGATCGCTTCATCGATCAGGGAGACCCTGGAAAACTCTTATCTTCCGTGGGCTTGGACGCGGCCGGCATCCAACAGGCGATTCGAAACGCAATAGCCGAGTAATTTACTCGGGAGTTATAATCGCCTCATGAAAGCCAAAGACCTGCACAACATCCCCGACGTCCAGGCCACGCCGGACGCACGCAAGCTGGCCATCGACAAGGTCGGCATCAAGGCCATTCGCCACCCGATCCAGATCATGCAGCGCGCGGGCGGCGTGCAGCACACCATCGCCAACTTCAACATGTACGTGGGCCTGCCGCACCAGTTCAAGGGCACGCACATGTCGCGCTTCGTCGAAATCCTGAACGCGCACGAGCGCGAGATCACGGTCGAGACCTTCAAGGTGATGCTGCAGGAGATGGTGCAAAAGCTCGAGGCCGGGGAAGGGCGCATCGAGATGACCTTCCCGTACTTCATCGACAAGGCGGCGCCTGTTTCGGGTGTGAGGAGCCTGATGGACTACGAGGTCACCTTCATCGGCGAGATCCTCAAAGGCAGGCAGAGCTTCGCGATGAAAGTGCTGGTGCCGGTGACCAGCCTGTGCCCCTGTTCGAAGCAGATTTCCGCCTACGGCGCGCACAACCAGCGCTCGCATGTCACGGTGACCGCGCACACCGGCGACTTCGTCTGGATCGAGGAAATCATCGACCTGGTCGAGAAACAGGCCTCCAGCGAGCTCTACGGCCTGCTCAAGCGCCCGGACGAGAAGTACGTTACCGAGCACGCCTACGACAATCCAAAATTCGTCGAGGACATGGTGCGCGACGTCGCCGCGCTGTTGAATCTCGATGAGCGCATCGCCCACTACGTGGTCGAATCGGAGAATTTCGAGTCGATCCACAACCATTCGGCCTACGCCCTCATCGAGCGCGACAAGAAGTCTGCTTAGCGGCGTCCTGGCCTGGCTCGGGATGAGCGCCGCTGACGCCCAGGATTTCGCCAGCCTGCGCGCGCGCCTGGCGCTTGAAGTGGACGCAATGTACTCGGCGACGCGCGTTGAAACCGGCTTCGCCGCGATGTCCGCGCAGGTGCGCGCGGCGCTGCTGAAGGTCGAGCGCCACCGTTTCGTTCCCGCAGATCAGCAGTCCCTCGCGTACCGCAATCATCCGCTGCCCATCGGCAGCGGCCAGACCATCTCGCAGCCCTACATCGTCGCCTTGTCGACGGATCTCGTCGCGCCGCAGGCGGGGCAGCGGGTGCTGGAGATCGGCACCGGTTCCGGGTATCAAGCGGCGATCCTGGCGGAGATCGTGTCGAAGGTGTACTCGATGGAACTCGTTCCTTCTCTGGGCAAGGAAGCCGCGGAGCGACTGAAAACGCTCGGCTACGCCAATGTAGAGGTCAGGATCGGCGACGGCTACGCGGGCTGGCCGGAGCGGGCGCCGTTCGATTCCATCCTGGTTACCGCGGCTGCGCCGCGGGTGCCGCAGGCGCTCGTCGACCAGCTCAGGCCCGGCGGCAGGATGGTGATTCCCGTCGGCGCGAGCCACGAGGCGCAGCAGTTGTTGCTGATCGTGAAGCGGCCTGACGGTACGGTAGAGCGCAAGAGCGTGCTGGCGGTGCGGTTCGTGCCGCTCGTTCCAGGGAAGTGAAATGGGCATCTCAAAAACTGATGTTTTGCCTG
>CAZVZV010000191.1:0-2399 GCA_964631735.1 uncultured Enterobacteriaceae bacterium | reverse complement strand
TTCGAAGCAGCTCGATGAATTTCACGAGGCGCAGGAGCAGGTGGGCTTCGCCGACCGCATCCTGATGTCCAAGACCGATCTGGTGTCCGAAGACGAGGTGCAGCGGCTCACCGCGCGAGTGAAGAAGATGAACCCGCGCGCCCCGGTGAAGAAGGTGCATTTCGGCGACGCGCCGATCGCGGAGGTGCTCGACATCCGCGGCTTCAACCTGAATGCGATCCTCGAACTCGACCCGGAGTTCCTCAGCGACTCGCAGCACCAGCACCACGACGAGGTCGAGTCCTTCGTGTTCCGCTCGGACAAGCCTTTCGACGGCGACAAGCTGGAGCAGTTCCTCTCGGGCATGATCCAGGTCTACGGCCCGGACCTGCTTCGATACAAAGGGGTGCTGTGGATGAAGGGCAAGCCGCAGCGCGTGATATTCCAGGGCGTGCACATGATGATGGGCGGCGACATGGGCAAACCCTGGGCGAAGGGCGAGAAGAAGAATTCCACGCTCGTCTTCATCGGCAAGAAGCTGCCCAAGGACCTGTTCATCGCCGGCCTGGAGCAGTGTTTAGCCTGAAGGGGGTGCGCCACCGCTACGGTGCGCGCGAAGTCCTGCACCTCGAGCGTTTCGAGGCGTCGCAGGGCGAAAAGTGGCTGGTGCTCGGACCCTCGGGTAGCGGTAAGAGCACGCTGCTGCACATCCTCGCGGGACTCCTGCATCCCACCAACGGCACGGTGGAAGCCTCCCGGCCGATCGGCATCGTGCCGCAGAAGCTGCACCTGATCGCGAGCCTCAGCGTTGAACAGAACCTCCTGCTTGCGCAGTACCTGGCTGGCGCAAGGCAGGAGCCCGCGCGCGCCGCGCAGGTGCTCGCCGGAGTCGGCCTGGCGGACCGCGCGGGCGACCGCCCGCACCAGCTCTCGCACGGCCAGGCGCAGCGCGTCGCCGTGGCGCGCGCAGTGATGAACCGGCCGAAACTCTTGATCGCCGACGAGCCGACTTCGAATCTCGACGACGCACACTGCGCCGCAGCGCTCGACCTGCTGGAAACGCAGGCCGCGGAGTGCGGCGCGACGCTCATCGTCGCCACGCACGACGCGCGCGCCAAGCCCCGCTTCGAGCACCGGCTGGAGCTCGGCGCGTGACTCTTCCCGGCATCAGCCTTGCCTACCTGCGCGCGAAGCCGCTGGCCACAGCGCTGAACCTCTTGTTGCTGGCGCTCGGCATCGCCACCATCACGGTGCTGATGCTCGCCACGCAGCAGATCGAGGAGCGCATGGGGCGCGATGCGCGCGGCATCGACATGGTGGCGGGCGCCAAGGGCAGCCCGATGCAGCTGGTGCTCTCGGCGGTGTTCCATCTCGATGCGCCCGCCGGCAATATTCCGCTCGCCGACGCGATGGCGCTCGCGCGCCACCGCCTGGTGAAGCGCGCCATCCCGCTCGCGCTGGGCGACAGCTACAAGGGATTCCGCATCGTGGGCACCAACCACGACTATCCGGCCCACTACGGCGCGCGCCTCGCCGAAGGCAGTCTCTGGACCAAGCCCATGGAAGCGGTGCTCGGCGCCGACGCCGCTCGGGCGACCGGCTTGCGCGTGGGAGCGAAGTTCGCCGGCGCGCACGGCGTGGGGGCAGGCGGCGAAGAGCACGAGGAGGAGCCCTACGAGGTGGTCGGCGTCCTCGCGCCGACCGGAACGGTGATCGATCGCGTCGTGCTGACCAGCGTGGAGTCGGTGTGGGAAGTACACGAGCACGGCAAGCCGCCAAGCGGACCCCGCGAGATCACCGCGCTGTTGATCCAGTACGCGAGCCCGCTCGCCGTGGCGACGCTGCCCCGTGCCGTCAATGCCGGCCCCACGCTACAGGCCGCCTCGCCCGCCTACGAGAGCGCGCGCCTGTTCCGCATGCTCGGGGTGGGGGTCGAAGTGTTGCGCGCCTTTGGTTTCGTCCTGGTGCTCGCGGCCGGGCTATCGGTGTTCATCGCGCTCACCAATGCGCTGCAAGAGCGGCGCTACGACCTCGCGGTGATGCGCATGCTCGGCGCTTCGCGCGCGAAGCTGATGGGCCTGCTGCTGGTTGAAGCCTTGGTGCTGTCGGCGGCTGGCGCGCTGCTGGGCCTCGCGCTCGGCCATGCCTTGATGGAGTTGCTCGGCGCTGCGTTGCGCGCCGCACAACAGGTGCCGGTCACGGGTTGGACCTGGGCAGCCAGCGAGTTGTGGTTGATCGTATTGGCGCTGGGCGTCGGCGCCCTGGCAGCGCTGCTGCCGGCGTGGCGCGCCTCGCGGGCGGAGGTGGCGCCGGTGCTGGCAGAGGGTTAAGATGGACGCGCCATGAATCCCGTACTTCTCGCAATCGCACTCACATTGTCCGTACCGGCATTCGCACAGGCGCCTGGCGCCTCGCCTGGC
>CAZVZV010000190.1:0-1699 GCA_964631735.1 uncultured Enterobacteriaceae bacterium | reverse complement strand
AGACTTCGCCGCGTCTCACCGCTTGCGTCCCCTGCCCTTGCGCGCAGCGCGGTATGCCGCTGCCGGTTCGGACGCATGCAGCGCCTCATTGTCGAGCGGCAATGCTTCCTCCGCGACGGCCCGGGATTCGGACGGATCGATCGCTTGGGCCGCCCGGGCGATCTCGGTCTGGAACCGCTGCCGTTCGCGCTCGCTGAGGAATGCGGACAATGCATCGCGCACGACCTCCGAGCGGCTGCGCCGCTCGCGCTCCGCTTCCCGTGCAAGGCGTTGCTCCAGATCGTCGTCGATTCGCATGCTGAGGATGCCCATAGCCACACGAATTGTAGCGCATGGCGTATGACATTGTGTCATGCCGCTTTTCCGCGTTCCATTGACTGCGTCCACGCTCTGCGCGACACTCGCCAAGCATTTGCTTTCTAAATCATGGGCTACCGTTCCGTTTTCCGTCCCGGCTTGCTCGCGGGCCAAGTGGCCATCGTCACCGGCGCGGGCTCGCGTATCGGCCGCTGCACAGCCCGGGAGCTGGCGAGGACGCCGAAGATGCTCGGGTAATGCCGGCGATCCAATCCAGGATCGACCTCGCGGGCGACGCGTTCCAACGCAACCGCGCGAGCATGCTCAAGCTGATCGAGCGCCTGCGCGCGCTCGAGTCGAAGACGCGCGACGAATCGGCGAAAGCAAAGCCGCTGTTCGACAAGCGAGGCCAACTGCTGCCGCGCGAGCGCATCGCGCGGCTGCTCGACGCCGGCGCACCGTGGCTGGAACTGTCCTCCATGGCCGGCTACTGCCTGGACAATCCCGACCCGGAGAAGACCATCCCCGGCGGCGGCATGGTGTGCGGCATCGGCTACGTGTCGGGCGTGCGCTCGATGGTGGTGGCGAGCGACTCGGGCATCGACGCCGGCGCGATCCAGCACATGGGGCGCGAGAAGCTCTTGCGCGCACAGGGCCTCGCGCTGGAGAACAGGCTGCCCTTCGTGCACCTGGTCGAATCGGCGGGCGCGAACCTGCTCAAGTACCGCGTCGAGGGCTTCATCCACGGCGGCGCGATCTTCTACAACCTGGCTAAGCTGTCCGCGGCGGGCCTGCCGGTGGTGACGGTGGTGCACGGCTCCTCCACCGCGGGCGGTGCCTACATGCCGGGGCTGTCCGACTACGTGATCATGGTGCGCGGGCGCGCCAAGGCCTTCCTCGCCGGCCCGCCGCTGCTGAAAGCCGCCACGGGCGAGATCGCCACCGACGAGGAACTCGGCGGCGCGGTAATGCACACGCATGTCTCGGGCCTCGGCGAGTACCTCGCCGAGAACGACGCGGACGGCATCCGCTACGCGCGCGAAGTGCTCGCGCGACTGGACTGGAAATCCTCGTTCACGCCCTCCGGCAAGCCGCCGCTTTATGCGACCGACGAACTGCTCGGCGTGATCCCCGAGGACTATCGCAAGCCGGTGGACATGCGCGAAGCCATCGCGCGCATCGCCGACGATTCCGATTTTCTCGATTTCAAGGCCGACTACGGACCGGCGACCGTGTGCGGGCACGCCGCAGTGCAGGGCTTTCGCGTCGGCATCATCACCAACAACGGGCCCCTGGACCCGGCGGGCGCGAACAAGGCCACGCACTTCATCCAGTCCTGCTGCCAGGCGGGGCTGCCGATCCTGTACCTGCAGAACACCACCGGCTACATCGTCGGCAAGGC
>CAZVZV010000189.1:0-1140 GCA_964631735.1 uncultured Enterobacteriaceae bacterium | reverse complement strand
GAGACGGCCAGCATCACGGTTTCCCATGCCAGCGCCTGCCCGAGCCCCTTCAGAAGATGCGGAAAGCTGGTGCCGATCACCAGCGCGCCGACCAGGAAGCCCAGCGCGTTGCCGAGACCGCGCTGATACCAGCCGGCGGCGATTTTCATGCCGACCGGATAGATTCCGGCCAGGAAAAACCCCGTGGCGAAGCGCAAGCCGAGCAACGACCACAGGCCTTCGCCTAGCCACACCACTGCGGCGTTGGCGAGCGCTGCGAGCAGCGCGCAGGTGAAAAAGACCGCGCGGGGCGAGTACCGGTCCGAGAGGGTGAAGAACGCAAACGCAAGCGTGCCTGCGATGAACCCGAGCTGTACCGAGGAAGTCACGTAGCCGAGCGCCTCGGCGGACAGGCCCCAGCTCTGCTGCAGGTCGCCCAGCACCGCGTTGCCGGCGAACCACAGCGACGTGCCGGCGAACTGCGATGCAATGATCACCGGCAGGACTCGGCGCGGACGAGTCAGCTGCGAATCTCTCCGTGGCCGAGCACCACGAACTTCTGCGTGGTGAGGCCTTCCAGCCCCACCGGGCCGCGCGCGTGCAGCTTGTCGGTGGAGATGCCGATCTCGGCGCCCAGGCCGAACTCGTAGCCGTCGGCGAAACGCGTGGAGGCATTCACCAGTACCGAGCTCGAGTCCACTTCGCGCAGGAAGCGCTGCGCGCGCGCCTCATCCTGCGTGACGATGGCGTCGGTGTGCTGCGAGCCGTAGCGGGCGATGTGCTCGATCGCTTCATCGAGCCCCTGCACCACGCGGATCGATATCACCGGTGCGAGCCACTCGGTGGCGTAGTCCTGGTCAGTGGCAGGTTTGGCCTCGGGCAAGAGCTTGCGCACCGCGTCGTCGCCGCGCATCTCCACCTGCTTGGAGCGGAAGATCCTGCCGATCTCGGGCAGCACCCTCGGTGCGATGCCTTCGGCCACCAGCAGGGTTTCCATGGTGTTGCAGGTGCCGTAGCGCGGTGTCTTGGCGTTGTCGGCGATGCGCACCGCCATCGCCGGGTCGGCGCGATCGTCCACGTAGACGTGGCACACACCGTCCAGGTGCTTGAGCATCGGGATGCGCGACTCGCGCATCAGGCGTGCGATCAGTTCCTTGCCGC
>CAZVZV010000188.1:0-1375 GCA_964631735.1 uncultured Enterobacteriaceae bacterium | reverse complement strand
GTACGTGCGCCGGAGGGTGCCCGCGGCCGGGCTCTCGACCGACCTCGAGTCGACGATTCGGATCTCGACGATCCCCTCGGCACGTGCTCGCTTGAGCAGCCGTGAGACCTGCGGCCGGGTGACGCGAAGCAACTCGGCGATCGCGTTCTGCGTTTCACCCAGCTCGTAGTAGAGGCGGCTCGCGCGAACGAGCTGCTCGAAGTCGGTCACCTCGAGCGCCCGCTGGCGCTGCTCACCCGGACCATGTACGTTTGTACTTGACAGATGTGCAGTCACGGCCGAGGCATCATCCGCGTCCGGTCCGCGCCTGTCAATCCTGGCGCGCCCTGAGTCTGGCGGAGGTGCTGCTACACTGCCGCCGACGCCGACGCCGACCGGGCGACCGCGAATGGGTCGGTCGATCCGAGGCTCGCACGGAGGCATCCACCCAGGCGCATGGAACAGATCCTCGGGACGATCGGTGATGCGATCGGCAGCATCTTCTCGAGTCCCATCCTCCAGCTCGGCATTCGAGCCATCGGGGTCTACCTGGTCGTCCTGTGGCTGGCCTCGGCCTATTGGGCGTTTCGGGACATGCAGCAGCGTTCTGACAACGCGATCCTGCCTTACCTTGCGTCGGCCGCGATCATCCTGTTCACGCCACTGTTCTTCGTCCTGGCCGTGTGGGTCTACAAGATCATCCGGCCACACGAAAAGGTCGGCGAAGTCTGGGAGCGCAACCTGGCGGAAGAGGCGCTCCTGGCCGAGGTGGAGGCGATCCATCACTGCCCCACGTGCGAGCGCCGAATCGACGATGAATGGATCATCTGCCCCACCTGCCGGACGCGGCTCAACCGCGTCTGCCCGAATTGCAGCCGGCTGGTTGGCCTCGATTGGTCGCTGTGCGCCTGGTGTGGCAGGGACTTCGAGCGCCGGCCGGTGGCGGCTGCCCTTGGTGCCGTCCCGGCAGGGCGAGACGTGACCGGGCGGATCGCCCCAGCCGGTGACGCTGCATCGGGCGCCGCAACGTCAGCATCGGCCGCAGCGCGCCCGGCTGCCCCGGCCGACACACGGGTCGACACGCGGCCCGGGTCCGCGCCGTCACGTGCCGGGAGCGCCAGCCGGGCCGGCGGGCCGCTCCGCTCGATCGTGGATCCGCCGTCGCCGGTCCAGGATTCGCGCCCCAAGCGTTGACGACGCCCGACGAGGGCCCAGCCACAGGCGAGCCCGGCCCGCCCCCTCCGGCGCCCGGAATCGGGACGTTCACGATCGAGGGGCGTTCGGCCCCGGCGTTGTTCCTCATCGGCTGGCTGGCCACCCTGCTCGGGGCCGGCTTCCTCGTCGTCGGCGTGCTGTCCGGGGGTGGCGCCACGTCGCTCGCGTTGATCGTGATCGG
>CAZVZV010000187.1:0-7304 GCA_964631735.1 uncultured Enterobacteriaceae bacterium | reverse complement strand
GGCTGCCGAAGGCGCCGCCCGGCGCAGTCGGGTCATAAGTGTCGGTCGCGCTGTACTTGACGCGCTCCTCGCGCCAGCCGAGCGTGAGCAGGGTGGTGCCGGTGAGGTCGATCGCGTCCTGCAGGTACCAGCCCTGCGTGTGCTGGTCCACGCGCACGACGTTGATCGGCTGCGCGATGTTCTGCGGCAGGTCGGAACGACGAGAATCGTAGCGCCATGCGTACCAGTCGGCGCCGACGGTGAAGCGATGGCGCATGCCGCCGAGCGAGAACGGGATCCTGACGCGAGGCGTAAGCGAGCTGACGTCGAGCGTGTCGTCGCGGCTGATCGGGAAGCCCTGCTGGTCGAAGTACGATTGCTGCGACTTGCTGCGCCAGTCGGCACCGATGTTCAGCTCCGCGTCGCCCAGCTTGGTGCCGAAAGTCATCCCGGCGCGCTCGCCGTCGCGGCTCGACCAGTCGAGCGGCGTCTGCGCGCCGCGCCGGTCCGTCGCATACTCGTCCAGGCCGATGGAAGGCTGGATGCGGCGCGCTCCCGGCAGCCGCAGGTTCTGGCGGTCCGTGCCGAAGCGCAGGTCCAAGAGGCTCTCGCCGGACGCCCAGCGCAGGTTGGCGGTGGAATTCAGCTGCTCGTTGCGGTTGTTGTCGCGATAGCCGTCGGATGCGTAGCCGTACAGCGATGCGTTGATGCCAAAGGCAGCCGTGGCGTAGCTGGCGTAGAGCTGGCCTTCGAGCGTGTTGTAGCTGGCCACGCTGCCGAGCACTTCCGCGCGCCTTCCCTGCTGCAGCGGGGAGCGCGTGATGATGTTGACCACGCCGGCGGTGGCGCCGTCGCCGTAGAGCACCGCGCCCGTGCCGCGCAGGATCTCGATGCGCTCCACCGAGGCGAGCGGGATCGCCGCCCACTGCATGCCCGACAGGTCGATGTCGATCATGCGCCGGCCGTCCAGCAGGATCAGCGTGTTCTGCGTGCCGGTGGCGCCGAAGCCGCGCAGGTCCACCGAGGTGGACGAGGCGTTGTTGCCGAAAAAGTCCTTCATGGTGATGCCCACCTGCTCGGTGAGCAGTTCTGGCAGCGTGCGGGCCGCGCTCTTCTTGATGTCTTCGGCGGTCAGCACGGTGACGCTCGCCGGCAGGCGGCTGACGTGCTCGGGAAAGCGCGTGGCGTTGATGATCACTGCGTCGGACTGGGCGAAGGCGGGCAGCGTGATGGCTGCGAGCATCGCAGCGGCGGCAAGGCGCATGAGACCTCCCTGGGCGTCATCCCCGACGCCTTGTGGCAGTTGTAAACAACTGCAAGGCCGGTCTCCGGACTCGCAAGGCGGCACTTCACTCCGTGCCGGGTGCGCCGCCTTCCCGTGGCCTGGAACGCCACAGTGGCTCGATGACGCACCCCCCTTGCTTACCGTTGCGGGGGCAGCACAGGAATCGCGCCCCGTTCACCCGGGCCGCTCACCTGTTTCCCGTTTCATCCTCGCGAAGGGAATCTCCGCGAGGACACCTTGCAGCTGACTACGCGAGGAATTATACAAACGGGCATGCCCCTTGGCGGCTACCCCCCCGCCCCACGTCAGGAAACACATTCAGAACCGCCCCTACCTTCTTGACGCTGCGGCGGATTTGCAACATAGTGTTCCGCGTGGAGGCGGAATTCAATTCCCTCGAGGGCAAGGTCGCGCAGTTCGTCGGTCTGTGCGAACGCCTGCGCGCGGAGAACATCACGCTACGCCAGCAGCTGGCGAGTGCGCAAAATGACGCCAAGCGCCTGAACGAGAAAATCGACGGCGCCCGCGCCAAGGTCGAACTGCTGTTGTCCCGCCTGCCCGAGTGAACGCCAACGACAAGCGCGCGGCCGGCGCCGCGAAGTCCATCGAGGTCACCGTGCTGGGACGCAGCTATACCGTTGCCTGCAGCGACTCCGAGCGCGACGCCCTGCTGCAGGCAGTCGCCTACCTCGACGGCAAGATGACCGAAATCAAGAAGGCCGGCAAGGTCGCGGGCACCGAGCGCATCGCGGTGACGGCTGCGCTGAACATCGTGCATGAACTGCTGTCGATGCGCCTCGGCGAAGGCTTTGACGTGGGCGAAGCGCGGCGTAGAATCGGCGACATCGAGGCGAAGCTCGAAGCGGCTCTCGCCAAGCAGGAGAAGTTGTTCTAGCTCTCTGTTCCCTGCTGTGTTCGACCGGGCCCTATTTTTCCGAACCGATAGCTTCCTTAGGTTGCAGACCCAAGGGTCACTGTTGCGATCGTCCCTCCTTCGGGTGCCGGACGAACCTGAGGTGACCGGAAAGCAACCGCCCTGATAAGCACAGGGTTCGGGAGCAGGGTCCACCGGCATGCGCGGGGAACTCCACCCATGCAGTATTGGCTGATGAAGTCCGAGCCCTGCGAGTGCTCGATCGACGATGCACTCGCCGCGCCGGGCCGCCTTGCGCCCTGGACCGGCGTGCGCAGCTACCAGGCGCGCAACACCATGCGCGACGCGATGCGTATCGGCGACGGCGTGCTGTTCTACCACTCGAGCTGCGCCGAGCCGGGCATCGCCGGCTTGGCGGAAGTCGCTTCTACCGCCCGCCCCGATCCCACGCAGTTCGATCGCAAGAGCGGCTACTACGACCCGAAGTCCAAACGCGCCGCGCCGCGCTGGCTGATGGTGCAGGTGCGTGCGTTGAGGAAGACTCGCCTGGTGACGATCGCCGAACTGAAGGCGCACAAGGCTCTGGCGAGGATGTGGACGCTGCGACCGGGAAACCGGCTCTCGATCACCCCGGTCAGCAAGGCCGAGTGGCAGCACATCACCGGGAAACTGCTTTGAGCAACGACCTCCTGCTGCGCGCGCTCGCCCGCGAGCCGACACCGTACACGCCGATCTGGCTGATGCGCCAGGCGGGGCGCTACCTGCCGGAGTACAACGCGACGCGCGCCCGCGCCGGCAGCTTCCTCGCGCTCGCCAAGTCGCCCGCCTACGCCACCGAGGTGACCCTGCAGCCGCTGGAGCGCTTCCCGCTGGACGCGGCGATCCTGTTTTCCGACATCCTGACGGTGCCAGATGCGATGGGGCTGGGACTTTTTTTCGCGGACGGCGAGGGTCCTCGTTTCGAGCGGCCGCTGCGCGACGAGGCTGCCATCCGGTTGCTCGCCGCGCCGGATCCCGCCGACCGCCTGCGCTACGTGCTCGATGCGGTGCGGGAGATCCGCAAGGCGCTGGCCGGCCGCGTGCCGCTGATCGGATTCTCCGGCAGCCCGTTCACGCTTGCCTGCTACATGGTGGAAGGCGCGGGCAGCGACGACTGGCGCGCGCTGAAGACGATGCTCTACTCGCGCCCGGATCTGCTGCATCGCATTCTCGAGGTCAACGCGCGCGCGGTCACCGATTACCTCAATGCCCAGATCGAAGCCGGCGCACAGGCGGTGATGATCTTCGATACCTGGGGCGGTCAACTGAGCCATGCGGGCTACGAGGAGTTTTCGCTGGCCTACTCGCGCCGAGTGATCGCGGGGCTGGTCAAGCAGGTCGCCGGACGCCGCGTGCCCTCGATCCTGTTCACCAAGGGCGGCGGCGCGTGGCTCGAGGCAATGGCAGCGAGCGGCTGCGACGCCGTCGGGCTCGATTGGACTGTGGATGCGGCCTCAGCGCGCGCGCGCGTCGGTTCGCGTGTCGCATTGCAGGGCAACCTCGATCCTGCTGCTCTGTTTGCGCCCGCCGATCGCGTGCGCGCGGAAGCACGTCGGGTGCTCGACGCATTTGGCAGCGCGCCCGGCCACGTCTTCAATCTCGGCCACGGCATCGCGCCGCAGACGCCCGTCGAAAGCGTCGCCGCACTCGTGGACGAAGTGCGCACTTACAGCGGGACGCTTCGCTCGGCTGCGCAAAGAAACGCTTGACTTATGCACAAAATCGACTGTCGCCCGCGCCAGACAGACCTGCCGCGCGATTTCTCTCGCAGTTGGCTGCAACTCTTTGAACAAATTGGATAAAAACAGTTTTCGGCCGATGAGCGAAAAATTCGCCCCAGTGCGGATGCCCGGAGTGACGCCAGTGTGAACGGTTTATGCACATTGTTATCCACACCCCTTGTGTACAAGCAAAAAATGCCTTTCCGCGGCAAGGGTTACCAGCACAATCGCGAAGCTTCGGATCAACTCAAAAAAGTAACTCTTTGACGATGCATGTGCTGCGCGTCGCGCTCGACGTTCCGCTCGCGACGCTGTTCGACTATTCGCGGCCTGACGGGCTCGAGGTCGTCCCCGGCGATCGCGTGGTGGTGCCGTTCGGCACGCGCAGCCGCGTTGGCGTGGTAATCGAGGAGAGCACGGGCAGCTCGATTGCCGCCGATAAGCTCAGGCCGGTGTCTCGTGTGCTCGATGACACGCCGCGCCTGCCGTTGCAATGGCTCGAGCTGATGCGGTTCCTCGCGACTTACTACCAGCGCCCACTCGGCGAGACGGTGATCGGCGCATTGCCACCGCGGCTGAAATCGCTCAAGCCGCTGCCGAGGAAAGTGCTCGGCGCCGCGGGGCCGCAGCCTGCGTCGCCGCGCTTCGTCGCCAGTCGCTTTGTCGCCAGTCATATCGCGACCATCGACCAGGCGCAGGCCATCGAGCGCATCGGCAGCGCGCTCGGCCGCTTCCAGACCTTTCTGCTGCATGGCATCACGGGCAGCGGCAAGACCGAGGTCTACCTGCGCCTCATCGCGCGCGTGCTCGAAAAAGGGGACCAGGCGCTGGTACTGGTGCCGGAAATCAGCCTCACGCCGCAACTTGAATCGCGCTTCCGCCACGCCTTTCCCGAAGCCCATATCGTGCTGCTGCACAGCGCCTTGCAGGACGTGCCGCGCACCGCGGCCTGGCTGGCGGCGGCGCGGGGCGAAGCCGGCATCGTGCTCGGCACACGCCTCGCGGCCCTCGCGCCGCTGCCGCGGCTCGCCCTGGTGGTGGTGGACGAAGAGCACGACACCTCCTTCAAGCAACAGGAAGGGCTGCGCTACTCGGGCCGCGACGCGGCCGTGATGCGCGCCAAGTTCGCCGCTTGCCCGGTGGTGCTCGGCACCGCCACACCTTCGCTCGAAACCTGGCACAACGCGCTCCATGGGCGCTACGAGCGCATCGCCCTGCCGGACCGCGCGGTGCCCGGCGCCCGGCTGCCCAAGGTGCGCACGCTCGACTTGAAGCTGCAGCCCACGGAGAACGGCTTTGCGCCGGGGCTCATCGCGGCAATCGGCGAGAGGCTCGCGCGGCGCGAGCAGAGCCTGGTGTTCATCAACCGCCGCGGCTACGCGCCGATGCTGGCCTGCCACGCCTGCGGCTGGACCTCGGGCTGCGAGCGCTGCACCGCGCGCATGGTGCTGCACAAGCCCGACCGGCGGTTGCGTTGTCACCATTGCGGCGCGGAAAGCGCCATCCCGCGCGCCTGCCCCACCTGCGGCAACGTAGACCTGAAAGCGATGGGCCGCGGCACGCAGCGCGTGGAGGAAACGCTCGAGGCGCTGTTTCCGCAAGCGCGCATCGTGCGTATCGATCGCGACAGCGCTCGGCGGCGCAGCGACCTCGCGCACACCCTGGAAGGCATCACGCGCGGCGAGTCCGACATCCTGGTCGGCACCCAGTTGCTCGCCAAGGGCCATGACTTCCCGCTGCTGACGCTGGTTGGCATACTGGACGCCGACGGCGGGCTCCTGTCCACCGATTACCGCTCCGCGGAGCGCCTGTACGCCACCCTCGCCCAGGTCGCCGGCCGCGCCGGGCGGCGCGAGCGACCGGGCGAAGTGCTGGTGCAGACGCGCTATCCGCAGCATCCCCTCTACGCGTCGCTTGCCAGCCACGACTTCGCCGCCTTCGCCGCGGCGCAGCTCGCCGAGCGCGAAGCTGCGGGCTTTCCGCCTTTCGTGCATGAGGCGGCGCTGCGCGCGGAGGCGGACAAGCTGGCGACCGCGATGGCCTTCCTCGATGACGCCGCGCGCCTGGTCCCCGTGCCCGAGGAAGTGCGGGTCTACGACCCGGTGCCTCATGTCATCACGCGCCGCGCCGACCTGGAGCGCGCGCAACTGCTGGTGCAGTCGGCTTCCCGCCCCGCGCTGCAGAGCTTCCTCGCCGCCTGGACCGAGCGCCTGTTCGCCACCGCGCCGCGAAACCTGCGCTGGCACCTCGACGTGGATCCGATCGAGTTCGACTAAAAAATGGGGTCAGACCCCATTTTCTTCTTATAATTCGCGCCCCTTCAGATGGCTTCCGACCCGAAGACCGAGCTCGAACGTATCCTTGACGAGGGTGTGCAAAAGCTGTCACCCGAGCCGATCGAATTCCATGTGCTGCTAGAAAAGCCACGCAGGCCGGACCATGGCGATTTCTCATGCACGGCCGCACTCCAGTTGGCCAAGATTCTTGCCAAACCCCCGCGTGCCATTGCAGAAGAACTGCGGCAGCTCACCGCCGAGAGCATCGCCAAGTCGGGGTTGAGTGAGCCGCTCGAACTGGCAGGGGCGGGGTTCCTCAATATCCGTCTCAAGAAGACCACCAAGCAAAAGTCTGTCGCCCAGGTCCTCGAGCAAGGCAGCAAGTACGGCCACGCAAGGAATCCGAATGCAGAAAAGGTGATGGTCGAATTCGTCTCGGCCAACCCCACCGGCCCGCTGCATGTCGGCCACGGACGGCAGGCGGCGCTCGGCGACGCGATCGCCGCGCTGTTGGAAGCGCAGGGCCACGCGGTAACGCGCGAGTTTTATTACAACGACGCTGGCGCGCAGATCCAGAATCTCGCCCTCTCGGTCCAGGCGCGCGCGAATGGCGTGAAGCCCGAAGACCCCGCCTGGCCAGCCGATGGCTATCGCGGCGAATACATCGAGGAGATCGCACGCGACTACGCCTCGGGCGACGGCAAGCCCGGCGACCTCGAAGCGGCGCGCAAGTTCGCGGTCGCTGCGCTGCGCAAGGAGCAGGACGCCGACCTGCAGGCCTTCGGCGTCAAGTTCGACGTCTATTACCTCGAATCGAGCCTGTACACCGACGGCAAGGTCGACGCGGTGGTGAAAGCGCTGGTGGCGAGCGGCAAGAGTTTCGAACAAGACGGCGCGCTGTGGCTGCGCACCACCGGTTACGGCGACGACAAGGACCGCGTGGTGCGCAAGTCCGACGGCAGCTACACCTACTTCGTGCCGGACGTCGCCTACCACGTCACCAAGTGGCAGCGCGGCTTCCGCAAGGTGATCAACGTGCAGGGCTCGGACCATCACAGCACGATGACGCGGGTGCGCGCCGGGCTGCAGGCGCTGAACCTCGGCATACCTGCCGGTTACCCGGACTACGT
>CAZVZV010000186.1:0-12606 GCA_964631735.1 uncultured Enterobacteriaceae bacterium | reverse complement strand
GTCATCGATCCCCACGCGGCGATTTCTGCAAGCGTGCGCCAGCAGCCCAGGCAGTAGCGCTGTTCGGCGTCCATCGCGCAGAGCTTGTTGCAGGGCGAGGCGATCAAGTCGTTTTGGCTTTTTTCGCCGCGATGGCTTTGCCGGCCTTCGACACCGGCTCGCGGCCGAGCACCGAGGAAATCCAGACGCCGGTCTCGACCAGCATGTCCAGGTCGATACCGGTACGGATGCCCAAGCCGTGCAGCATGTAGACCACATCTTCGGTGGCGACGTTCCCGGAAGCACCCTTCGCATACGGGCAGCCGCCCAGGCCGGCGATGGAGGAATCGAAGGTCGCGACACCCAGTTCCAGGGAGGCGTAGATGTTGGCGAGCGCCTGGCCGTAGGTGTCGTGGTAGTGGCCGGCGAGACGCTCGATCGGCACGCGCTTCGCCACCGCTTCGATCATGCGCTGGGTCTTGCCTGGCGTGCCGACGCCGATGGTGTCGCCGAGGGACACCTCGTAGCAACCCATGTCATGCAGAGCGCCCGCCACTTCGGCTACCTTGTGCGGCGCCACGTCACCCTCGTAGGGACAGCCGAGCACGCACGATATGTAACCGCGCACTTTGACGCCCGCCGCCTTCGCGGCATCAGCGACGGGGCGAAAGCGCGCGAGCGACTCGGCGATCGAGCAGTTGATGTTCTTCTTCGAGAAGGCTTCCGATGCGGCGCCGAAGATCGCCACTTCGGTAGCCCCCGCGGCATGGGCGGCGTGAAAGCCTTTCAGGTTCGGCGTCAGCACCGGGTAAGACACGCCTGGCTTGCGGCGGATGCCTTCCAGCACCTCGGTGTGGTCGGCCATCTGCGGGATCCACTTGGGCGACACGAAGGCCGTGGCTTCCACCGCCGGCAGCCCGGCGTCAGCCAGCCGCTCTATCAGCTCGATCTTTACCTTGGTCGGCACCTCCGCCTTCTCGTTCTGCAGGCCATCGCGCGGCCCCACTTCGACGATGCGCACCTGCCTGGGGAAAATAGGGTCAGACCCCATTTTTACTCCAATCTAAGTAGTTCAGCGCCCTCGGGCACCTGCTCGCCCGCGGCGTAATGGATTTCCTTCACCACGCCGTCCGCAGGCGCGCAGATCGTGTGCTCCATCTTCATCGCCTCGAGGATCAGCAGCGGGGCGCCCTTCGCGACCTTGTCTCCCGGCGTCACCATTACGGCGATCACCTTGCCGGGCATCGGCGCGGCGAGCGTGCCGCTGACGGCATCGATGTCCAGACCTTCGAATTCGTCGTGCAGAGCAAGGCGGCGATGCGCGCCGTCGATGAAGACGTGCCAGTCGCGCCCGTCGCGCACCGCGCGCGCCTTTGTCGTGCGGCCGTCCAAGCGCACCAGCAGGCGGCCGTCGGCGAGGCGCTCGCCGTCGAGGGCGAATTCGCGGCCGGCAATGCCAATGCGCAGGCCCGCTTCGCGGAAATGCACCGTCACCGCGTGGCGCTCGTCGCCTTCAGCAAACACGAAGGCATGGTGCGAATCCTGGTTCAGGCGCCAGCCGTCCACGCGATCCCAGGGCGAGTACGGGTCGTCGGAGGCGGCAGCGCGGCTGCGCGCCGCGTCTTCCTCGGCGAGCAGCTCCGCGTAAGCCGCCGCGGCAAGCGCCGGGTCGGAGAGTGGCGCACGCGGCGGGAACAACTCGGCGCGGCTGCGTTCGATCAGTCCAGTGTCCAGTTCCGCGGCTGCGAACGCGCGGCTGCGTACCGTCCGGGCGAGAAACTCGACATTGGTCCGCAAGCCTGCGATCTCGACTTCGTCGAGTGCCGCCGCGAGCCGCGTCAGAGCCGCGGGGCGATCCACGCCCCAGGCGATCAGCTTGGCGATCATCGGATCGTAATACGGGGTGATCGAAGCGCCGGCCTCCACGCCGGTGTCGGTGCGCAGGTCCGCCGCGTCCTGCGGGAAGTGCAGATGCGCCAGGCGCCCGGTCTGCGGCAGAAAGTCACGCACCGGGTCCTCCGCGTAGATGCGCGCCTCGATGGCATGGCCGCAGATCGCCAACTTGCCCTGCTGGAGCGGCAGCGGTTCGCCCGCCGCCACGCGCAGTTGCCATTCGACCAGGTCAAGACCGGTGATCATCTCGGTCACCGGATGCTCGACCTGCAGGCGCGTGTTCATCTCCATGAAGTAGAAGCGCCCATCCTGCTCGGCGATGAACTCCACCGTGCCGGCGCCGACGTAATTCACTGTGCGCGCGGCGGCCACTGCCGCTTCGCCCATTTCCTTGCGCCGCTTCTCGGTCATGCCCGGGGCCGGTGCTTCCTCCAGCACTTTCTGGTGCCGGCGCTGCACCGAGCAGTCGCGCTCGAACAGGCAGACGAGGTTGCCGTGCGTGTCGCCGAACACCTGCACCTCGATGTGCCGCGGACGGTCCAGATAGCGCTCGATCAGCACGCGCTCGTCGCCGAAGGCGGACCTGGCCTCGCGCTGCGCACCCTCCAGCGCCGCCTTGAACTCGCCCGCCGCACGCACTACGCGCATTCCCTTGCCGCCACCGCCGGCGGAAGCTTTGATCAGCACGGGGTAGCCGATGCGCCCGGCTTCCCTGGCGAGGAACACGGCGTCCTGTTGTTCGCCGTGGTAGCCCGGCACCAGGGGTACCTTGGCCTTTTCCATCAGCTGTTTGGCGGCGGACTTGTCGCCCATTGCCGCGATCGCCTCGGGTGTCGGCCCGATGAACACGATGCCGGCCTTCGCGCAGGCGCGCGCAAAGGCCTCGTTCTCCGACAGGAAACCGTAACCGGGGTGGATCGCTTCGGCGCCGGTGTCGCGCGCCGCGGCGAGGATCGCCTCGACGTTAAGGTAACTTTCGCGCGCCGCCGCCGGCCCGATGCAGCGCGCCTCATCGGCCAACCTCACGTGGCGCGCGTCGCGGTCGGCGTCCGAATATACCGCGACAGTGCGCACCCCCATGCGCTTCGCCGTTCGCATCACACGGCAGGCGATCTCGCCGCGGTTGGCGATGAGGATCTTGCGGAACATCATCCGTGCCAGGAGGGCTTGCGCTTCTCGAGGAACGACGCGATGCCCTCGCGGCCCTCGGGTGAGACGCGGATCTCGGCGATGCGCTTTGCGGTGTCGGCAATCATGCCGTCATCTACCGGTCCGGATGCGACGGTCCGGATCAAATCCTTGATTTTCGCAATTGCACCCGGTCCGCCTTGCGTGAGATGCCTCAGAATTTCATCGATCTCGCCGTCGAGTCTTTCCGACGGTGAGACAGCAGTTAACAGCCCAATGCGCTGCGCCTCCGCCGCATCGAACACCTCCGCCGTCAGAAAATACCTCCGCGCCATCCTCTCCCCCATCGCCCGTACCACATACGGACTGATGGTCGCGGGCGACAGCCCCAATTTCGCCTCCGACAGGCAGAACCTGGCCTCCGGGGTGCCGATCGCAATGTCACAAGCGGCCACCAAACCCACGCCGCCGGCGAATGCCGCCCCGTGCACGCGCGCCACTGTGGGCTTGCGCATGCGATCGAGCGTCTTCAGCATTCCGGCGAGTGCCTGCGCATCCGCGAGGTTCTGCTCGTAACCGTAGCCAGCCATGCGCTTCATCCAGTTGAGGTCCGCCCCCGCGCAGAACGCCGGGCCGTTACCCGCGAGCACCACGGCGCGCACCTGGTCGTCGGCGTCGAGTTCGCGGAAGGCTTTGGTCAGCGCCGCGATCAGCGCGTCGTCGAAGGCGTTGCGGATCTCGGGGCGGTCGAGTGTGACACGCGCCACGCCGCGGCTGGTTTCGACTTTCAGCATCTCAGGCGATCCGCGGTTCGATCGCCACCGCGGTCTTCACCGAGTTGGCGATGAAGCACTTGTCGTGGGCGCCCTCATGCAGTTGCGCGTGCTCTTCGGGGCTCGGCGCCCGGCCGGAATAGGTCACCACGGGCCGCAGCGTGACTCGCGTCATCGCCACGCGGCCCTCGGCGTTCTTCTCCAGCACGCCGGTGGCCTGGTCCAGGTAGCGGTCGACGACCAGCTTCGCCTGCGAGGCGAGGTGCAGGAACCAGAGCAGGTGGCAGGAGGAGAGCGATGCCACGAAGGCCTGCTCCGGGTCGACGCCGGGCACGCCGGCGGCGGTTGTCGGGATATTCCTGGTGGCCGCGGAGGCGGGCACGCGAATGCCGCTTTCGAATGCCAGGGTGTGCGTGCGGTTGTAGGTCTTGTAGTCGAAGTCGGCGGTCTCGCGCCGCCATTCGACCGTGGCCCGATATTCGCCCATGGTCACATCCTGAAGATGCCGAACTTTGTCGGCTCGATGGGCGCGTTGAGGGAGGCCGAGAGGGCGAGGCCGAGCAGGCGCCGGGTATCCGCCGGGTCCACTACGCCATCGTCCCACAGCCGTGCGCTCGAGTAGTAGGGATGGCCCTGGCGCTCGTACTGCTCACGGATCGGCGCCTTGAAGGCTTCCTCGTCCGCCTGCGACTTGAACTCGCCGCGCACCGTGGCGAGCACGCTCGCCGCCTGCTCGCCGCCCATGATGGAGATGCGGGCGTTCGGCCACATCCACAGGAACCTGGGCGAGTAGGCGCGCCCGCACATGCCGTAGTTGCCAGCGCCAAACGATCCGCCGAGGATCAGGGTGAACTTGGGCACCTTCGCGGTCGCGACCGCGGTCACCATCTTGGCGCCGTCCTTGGCAATGCCGCCGGCCTCGTATTTCTTTCCGACCATGTAGCCGGCGATGTTCTGCAGGAACAGCAGCGGAATGCCGCGCTGGCACGCGAGCTCGATGAAGTGCGTGGCTTTCAGCGAGCTCTCCGAATACAGGATGCCGTTGTTGGCGAGGATCGCCACCGGGTAGCCGTGCAGGTGCGCGAAGCCCGTCACCAGCGTGCTGCCGTAGTTCTGCTTGAATTCGTCCAGCTCGGAGCCGTCGACGACGCGAGCGATCACCTCCCGCACGTCGTAGGGCTTGCGCACTTCGGCCGGGATCACGCCGTAGATCTCCTCGGCCGGGTAGAGCGGCTCGCGCGGCTCGCGCAGCTCGAGCGATACTTGCTTTCGAGTATTCAGATTGCCGACGATGCGCCGGCAGATGGCGAGCGCGTGCGCGTCGTTCAGCGCGTAGTGGTCCGCAACGCCGGAAACGCGCGTATGCACTTCTGCGCCGCCCAGTTCTTCGGCGCTCACCACTTCGCCGGTCGCCGCCTTCACCAGCGGCGGGCCGGCGAGGAAGATCGTGCCCTGGCCCTTGACGATGATGGATTCTTCGCACATCGCCGGCACGTAGGCGCCGCCCGCGGTGCAGGAACCCATCACCGCCGCGATCTGCGGGATGCCGGCGGCGGACATGTTGGCGATGTTGAAGAAGATGCGCCCGAAATGCTCGCGGTCCGGGAATACGTTGTCCTGCTCGGGCAGGAAGCCGCCGCCCGAATCCACCAGGTACAGGCAGGGCAGGCGGTTCTGCGCGGCGATCTCCTGCGCGCGCAGGTGCTTCTTCACCGTCATCGGATAGTAAGTGCCGCCCTTGATGGTGGCGTCGTTGGCCACCACCACGCATTCGCGGCCCGAGACTCGGCCGATGCCGCAGATGATCGAAGCCGAGTGCACGTCGCCGCCGTACATGCCGTGGGCGGCGAGCTGGCCGATCTCCAGGAACGGCGAGCCGGGATCGAGCAAGGTGCGCACGCGCTCGCGCGGCAGGAGCTTGCCGCGCGCGGCGTGCTTCGCGCGCGCCTCCTCCGGCCCGCCCGCCGCGGCCTGAGCGACTTTCTCGCGCAGGTCGGAAACGAGCTTTTGCATGCGTGCGGCGTTGGCGCGGAACTCTTCCGAGCGCGGGTTCAGCAGCGACTTGATCACCGGCATCAGCCACCCCCCAGCGCCCGACCGATGACTAAGCGCTGGATGTCGCTTGCGCCCTCGTAGATCTTGCACACGCGCACGTCGCGCCAGATGCGTTCCACCGGAAAATCCGCCACGTAGCCGTAGCCGCCGTGGATCTGCATCGCATCCGAACACACTTTCTCGGCCATCTCGGAGGCGAACAGTTTCGCCATCGAAGCTTCCTTCAGGCAGGGCTGGCCCGCATCGCGCAGGCGCGCGGCGTAGAGGTACAGCTGCCCGGCCGCCTCCACCTGGGTGGCCATGTCGGCGAGACGAAAATTCACCGCCTGGTGCTCGAACAGCGTCTTGCCCATGCTCTTTCGCTCCCGCGAGTAGGCGAGGGCGGCCTGCAGCGCGGTGCGCGCCATGCCGGTGGCCTGCGCGGCGACGTTGATGCGCCCCGACTCGAGGTTGGCGAGCGCGATGCGGTAGCCCACGCCTTCGTCGGCGAGCCGGTATGCCGCCGGCACCTTGCAGTTCTCGAGCACCACCTGCGCCGTATCCGATGCGCGCTGGCCGGTCTTGTCTTCCAGGCGCGCGGCACTGTAGCCGGGCGTGGAAGTCGGCACGACAAAAGCGCTGATCCCCTTCTTTCCCGCCGCCTTGTCCGTCACCGCGAACACGACCGCCAGGTCGGCGTTCTTGCCCGAAGTAACGAACTGCTTGACTCCGTTCAGGACGTAGCTGGAGCCGGTTTTTTCCGCGCGCGTCGTGATGGCCGCTGCGTCCGAGCCGACGTGCGGCTCGGTCAGCGCGAAGGCGCCGAGCATCTCCCCTCTCGCCACCGGGCGCAGGAACTCCTCCTTCTGCGCCTGGCTGCCGTAGCCCTGCAGGATGTTGGCCACCAGGTTGGTCACCATGACGATGGTGCAGGTCGAGCCGTCTCCTGCCGAAATCTCGTCGCAGGCGATCGCGAGCGCGGTGAAATCCATGCCCGCCCCGTCCCACTCCTCGGGGATCGCCACACCCATCAACCCCATGTCCGCGAGGCCTTTCAATTGCGCGCGAGGGAAGTGCTTGTCGCGGTCCCAGGCGGGCGCGTTCGGCGCCAGCTGCTCCGATGCAAACCGCCGCACGGTATCGCGCAACTGCTCGTGGTGGGAGGCCAGGCTCATCTCAGGAGACGCGCGCGTAAGTGACCGTGTGATGGGTGAAGAGGCGCCCCTTGCCATCATGGCACTCGGCGGTGCCGTAGATGATGCGCTTGCCGGTCTTCAGTACGCGCGCGGTGCAATACACCGTCTGCCGGCGCGCCGCGGTCAGGAACGCGGTATTGAGCTCGGAGGTGACCGCATCGTGTTCCATGCCGATGTGGCGCTTGATCGCCAGCCACATGGCGCAGTCGGCCGCCGCCATAAAGGCAGGGCCGTTCACGGTGCCGCCAGGACGCTCGAGCGCGCGGCGGAACGGCATCGCGATGGTGCAGGAGTGGTCGTCGACCGATACCAGGCGCATGCCGTAGCCGCCCACGAAGTGCGCGCGCTTGAGCAGCGCCTGCAACTGGCGTTTGCCAGGCCTGCTTGTGCTCACGCCAGTTCGATCGCCATGGCGGTGGCCTCGCCGCCGCCGATGCACAGGCTCGCCACGCCACGCTTCCTGCCGTACTTGCGCAACGCGCCGATGAGCGTGACGAGGATGCGCGCGCCCGAGGCGCCAATCGGGTGGCCGAGGGCGCAGGCGCCACCGTGCACGTTGACCTTGTCGTGCGGCAGCCCGAGTTCCTGCATCGCGGCCATCGCCACCACGGCGAAGGCTTCGTTGATCTCGTAGAGGTCCACCTGGCCCGCGCTCCAGCCGGTGCGCTCGAGGAGTTTCTTCATCGCGCCGACCGGCGCGGTGGTGAACCAGCCCGGTTCCTGGGCGTGCGTGGCGTGGCCGACGATGGTGGCGAGCGGGGCGAGGCCGCGCTTCTGGGCACTCGAGCGGCGCATCAGCACCAGCGCTGCGGCGCCGTCTGAAATCGAGCTCGAGTTCGCCGCCGTCACCGTGCCGTCCTTGCGGAAGGCGGGCTTCAGGGTCGGGATCTTCTCCAGGTTCGCCTTGAACGGCTGCTCGTCGGTCTCGATGAATTTCTGGTCCTTGCCGGCCTTGATCGCGATCGGTGTGGTCTCCCACGCGAACCAGCCTTCCTTGTTCGCTTTCTGCGCGCGTTGCAGCGAGGCGATGGCGAATGCGTCCTGCGCTTCGCGGGTGAATTTGTATTTCTGCGCGCAATCCTCGGCAAAGGAACCCATCAGGCGAGCAGCGCCTTTCTCGTCTCTTGCGTAGGCGTCCTCCAGCCCGTCGAGGAACATGTGGTCGATCACCTGGCCATGGCCCATGCGCAGGCCTGCACGCGCTTTCGGCAGCAGGTAAGGCGCATTGGTCATCGACTCCATGCCTCCTGCGACGATGACCTCGAAGGAGCCGGCGAGCAGCGCGTCGTGCGCGAGCATCGCGGCCTTCATGCCCGAGCCGCACATCTTGTTCACCGTGGTGCAGCCGGCCGCGAGGGGCAGGCCTGCGCCAAGCGAAGCCTGGCGCGCGGGCGCCTGCCCCTGGCCAGCGGCCAGCACGCAGCCCATCAGCACTTCCTGCACATCTTCGGGCTTGAGCTTGGCGCGCTCCACGGCCGCCCGGATCGCAGCGGCGCCGAGTTCGGGAGCGGCAAAGCTTTTCAGCTCGCCCTGGAAGGCGCCCATCGGGGTGCGGGCGGCGGAAACGATGACGATTGGATCGTTTTGCATGAGCATCTCCTGTTTGCTACTGCGTCTCGTCGAACAGCTCGCGCCCGATCAGCCAGCGGCGGATCTCGGAGGTACCCGCCCCGATCTCGTAGAGCTTCGCGTCGCGCCACAGCCGCCCGGTGGGCGACTCGTTGATGTAACCCATGCCGCCCAGCGCCTGGATCGCTTCGCCGGCCATCCAGGTCGCCTTTTCGGCGGCGTAGAGAATCGCGCCGGCGGCGTCCTTGCGCGTGGTCTCGCCGCGGTCAAGCGCCTGTCCCACCGCATAGACATAGGCGCGGCAGGCGGAAAACGTGGTGTACATGTCGGCGAGTTTGCCCTGCATGAGCTGGAATTCGCCGATCGGCTGGCCGAATTGCTTGCGCTCGTGCACGTAGGGCACCACCGCGTCGAGGCAGGCCGCCATGATGCCCAACGGCCCGCCGGCCAGCACCGCGCGCTCGTAATCCAGTCCGGACATGAGCACCTTTACGCCGTGGCCATCTTCGCCGAGCACGTTCTCCACCGGCACCTCGCAATCGCGGAACACGAGCTCGCAGGTGTTGGAGCCGCGCATGCCGAGCTTGTCGAGTTTTTGCGCGGTGGAAAACCCCCTCATGCCCTTCTCGACGAGGAAGGCGGTAATGCCCTGGTCGCTCGTCTTGCCGTAGATCACCAGTACGTCGGCATCCGGCCCGTTGGTGATCCACATCTTGTTGCCGTTGAGAACGTATTTGTCGCCGCGACGCTCCGCGCGCAAGCGCATGCCGACCACGTCCGAGCCTGCCCCCGGCTCGCTCATCGCGAGCGCCCCGACGTGCTCGCCGGAGACCAGCTTGGGCAGGTACTTCTTCTTCTGCGCGTCGCTGCCGTTCCTGCGGATCTGGTTCACGCACAGATTCGAATGCGCGCCATAGGAAAGGCCGACCGAGCCCGAGGCGCGGGAAATTTCCTCGACGGCGACGATGTGGGCGAGGTAGCCGAGCGCGCTGCCGCCGTACTCCTCCTCGACCGTGACGCCGAGCAGGCCGAGGGAACCGAGTTTCCGCCACAGGTCGGGTGGAAACTCGTTCTTGCGGTCGATGTCGGCCGCGCGCGGAGCGATTTCCTTGCGCGCGAACTCGCGCACGCTGGCGCGCAGCATGTTGATGGTCTCGCCGTGCTCGAAGCGTAGCGCCGGGATTTCCATGGGCTACTCAGGGGTGTCCGGGGTGTCCGCCAGCATCAAGACGGTTTGCTGCATGCTCGCGATATGCACGCGCCCCGACGCAGTTTCCGCATACACCTCCGCGCGGGTGACCGTCAGCGTGCGCCCGGGCTTGAGGACCACGCCCTCGGCGACGTACACGCTGCCGCGTCCCGGGGCAAGGAGGTTGATCTTGTACTCGACGGTCAGTGGCGACGTGTTGGCGGGCATCAGGCTGAACGCCGCGTAGCCGCAAGCGTTGTCGGCAATCATGCCGACGATGCCGCCGTGCAGAAACCCCTTCTGCTGGGTCAGCTCTTCACGGTGAGGCAATTCCACTTCGCTCCAGCCCGGGCCCACGGCGCGCAGTCGCGCGCCGATGTGGTGCATGGCCTTCTGCCGCCCGAAGCTTTCCCGCACGCGTGCGGCGTAAGCCGGGTCCTTGGGCTGGAACTGCGTGTGCTGCGCGTTCATCGGCCGCAGGCTACTTGACGTTTACGTAAACGTCAACTGCGCCGGTTACTTCCGGCGTCCGCCGAGCTGCCGGCGCACGCGCTTCTCGAAAGCGGCAATCTCGGCCCGCTGCGCCTCGATGTCCTCGCTTTGGCGCTCGAGCGCCGCCTTGTGCGCCTCCAGCACGGCGAGGAAGCGCTCCAGCTGCGGCCGCTCGTCGCGTCCGGGCTCATACATGTCGATCAGGTCGCGGATCTCCGACAGCGTGAGGCCCAGGCGCTTGCCGCGCAGCGTGAGCTTGAGCCGCGTGCGCTCGCGGGGCGTGTAAATGCGGCGCTGGCCGTCGCGCCGCGGCGCGAGCAGGCCTTCGGCCTCGTAGAAGCGGATGGCGCGGGGCGTGACGTCGAATTCGCCAGCCAGTTCGCTGATCGAATACTCCGCGTCGGCGCGTTCCTTTTCGATTTCGAGCATGGTAGGGTGCGTTTGATTTTAGCCCAGGTTCACTTCGTGTCCGCTCTCGAATTCCCGTTCCGCGATGCTCCCGCCCCCGGCACTGTGCGCCTGGTTGCGCCCGGCGTGCACTGGCTGCGCATGGCACTGCCTTTCGCGCTCGACCACATCAATCTGTGGCTGCTGGAAGACGAAGGCGGTTGGACGATGGTGGATACGGGCCTGGGCGACGAGCCGACGCGCGCGCTGTGGGAGAAGATCTTTGACGGGGTGCTCGGCGCGCGGCCGGTGAAGCGCGTGCTCGTCACCCACTACCATCCTGACCACGCCGGAAACGCCGGCTGGCTCTGTGCACGTTTCGGCGTGCCGCTGTGGATGACGCAGGGCGAGTACCTCACCACCCATGCCGTACGCCACGGCATCGGCGGCTACCTGCCGGAAGCGACGCTGGCGTTGTTCCGCGCCAACGGCCTGGATGATGCGCGCCACGCACAGATGGCGACGCGCGGCAATGTCTACCGGCGCCAGGTGCCCGAGTTCCCGGACAGCTACCGGCGCATCATGGACGGCGAGCGCATCGCCGTCGGCGGCCGCGCCTGGCGCGTGATCGCCGGCTACGGCCACGCGCCCGAGCACGCGTCGCTGCATTGCGAGGAGCTCGGCCTGGCGATCTCCGGCGATATGCTGCTGCCGCGCATCTCGACCAATGTCAGTGTCTGGCCAATCGATCCGGCGGGCGATCCGCTGGGGCAGTTCCTGCAATCGATCCGCCGCTACCTCGAACTCGCGGCGGACACCCTGGTGCTGCCCTCCCACGGCCTGCCGTTCCGCGGCGCGCACCTGCGCGTCGGCCAGCTGGAGCAGCACCACGAGGAGCGGCTGGCCGAATTGCTTGAGGCCTGCGCCGAGGCGCCGCGCTGTGCGGCCGAAGTTCTGGGGCTGCTGTTCCGGCGAACGCTCGATGCGCACCAGATGTTCTTCGCCATGGGCGAGGCGATCGCCCACCTGCACTACCTGGAGCGCGCGGGCAGGTTGCGGCGCGCGGTGGGCGATGACGGCGTGGCGCGCTTCGCGCCCGCCAAGGAGGAGGCATGGCAGAGCGCACTGACGACGTGAACCGCGAGGAAACGGCACGCATCCTGCAGGAGGTGGCCGCACGCTCCTCGCACATCCTGCAGGCGTTCGGGCAGAAGCAGCTGGAGAGCCGTCTGTCCTCGGCGGTGAAGGACGAGCTGGGGATCGCCAGGGCCTACATGGACATGGCCTCGCGCGTCCTGATGGATCCGAGCGCATTCGCCGCGGCTTCGGTGAATTACTGGATCGATTCGACGCGGCTGTGGCAGTCCGCCTGGATGAAGATGCTCGGGCAGGACGCTCCACCCGTCGCCGTGCCGGCCAAGGGCGATGCGCGCTTCAAGGGCGAGGACTGGTCGGGCAACTTCGTCTTCGATTACATCAAGCAGTCCTACCTCATCGCAGCGCGCCACATGCAGCACGCGGTGGCGGGCGTCGAGGGATTGCCCGAGGAGTCGCAGAAGAAGATCGCCTTCTTCACGCGCCAGTACGTGGACGCGCTGGCGCCTTCCAATTTCGCCGCCACCAATCCGCAGGTGCTGCGCGAGACCATGGCCTCCGGCGGTCAGAACCTGATCAAGGGGCTGAACAATCTGCTGGGCGACATCGAGAAGGGCGAAGGGCAGTTGCGTATCAGCATGACCGACGAGACCGCGTTCCAGCTCGGCAAGAACGTCGCCACCACGCCGGGCAAGGTCGTGTTCCAAAACGCGCTGATGCAGCTGATTCAGTATCAGCCCGCCACCTCGGAAGTGTTCCGCCGGCCGCTGCTCATCATCCCGCCCTGGATCAACAAGTACTACATCCTCGACCTGCGCGAGAGCAACAGCTTCATCAAGTGGGCGGTGGACCAGGGCCACACGGTGTTCGT
>CAZVZV010000185.1:0-1389 GCA_964631735.1 uncultured Enterobacteriaceae bacterium | reverse complement strand
GCAGAGCAAGGCCATTCTCGGCACGAGTGACGACAGCATTAATACGGTGACGGACGGCCTGCGCACCACGAACCGTTGGGGCATCAGGGGTAGCGAGGACCTGGGCGGCGGCTTGCAGGCCAACTTCTGGCTGGAAGGCGGTTTCGACGGCGGCACGGGATTGAATGGGACGCAATCGGCCATTACGGCGCTTCCTGCGACCCCTGGTCAGACCGGACTGAATTTTGCCCGCAGGGCGGTAGTCGGCTTGTCGGGGAAAAGCTGGTTCGTCGACGTCGGCCGGGACTACACGCTGAACTTCAAGGCGCAGGCCATTTATGACCCGATGAGCTTCTCGTACACGGGCCTGACCGGCACCGCGACCATCAACGTTGCGGGCACGCGTTCGAGCAATATGGTGGCAGGCGGCTTAACCTTCGGCACTGGCGGCATACGCGTGGATTACGCGCTGAGCGAAGCCGTCGGCGACCCGTTCGGTACCCGCATCGGCGTTGGGGGCTATTACACCTTTGGCCCGGTATCCGTCGTGGCCGCAGTCTCCAAGCTGGATCAGTCGTTGACCACTACCCAGGATACGACCAACCTCGGCGCATCGTGGGCGATTGGCCCGATCACGCTTCGACTCGGCTATTCCAATACCGACACCGACACGGGCGTAGCTGCAACCTCTTCTGAATCACCGCAGATAATTCTCGGCGTGCAGTGGGCGGCCTCGCCGCAGTGGAATCTCCGTTTCGGCTATCAGGATATCAAGTACGAGCTCGGTGGGACGGAGGTCGGCGACCGCCAGTTGATGATTCTCGCGGCGGACTATGTCCTGTCCAAGCGCACCACGGCTTATGTCGTGTTTGACAAGAACAACTTCTTTGGCGCCGCGCCGAACGGCGTTCTTGGTGTAGCGTCCCTTGACGGCGCAACCGGCATAAGCGTTGGCATCGCGCATACGTTCTAAGTCCTTGCCGGTCTAGTACCGGCAGCAACTGCAAGTTCAAAGCCGCCCTTCGGGGCGGCTTTTTTTTGCTGTGCGCGGAATCAATTCAGTAACATGCCGCGATGGTTTTCTTCTTGCGCCACCGCAAGGTCTGCAAGCTCTTGCACCTGGCCGCGCTCGCCGTCCTGTTGGGCGGTTGTGCTGCGCCGGGCGCGCCCGACAGGCCGCACCCGGCGGCGCAGAGCGAATTTCATCTCCCGCCCGAACACATGCCGCAGCTCGGCCTGTGCCGCATCTGGTACACCGAACTGCCGCCGCTGTGGCAGCCGCCAGCCATGTCCTGCGCCCGCTCGCACGCCCTCGCGGAGCAGCACGGCGGCCGCGTGGTGAAGGCGATCTCGAAGAAGTCCTTCGAGGACGGGCGCGCGCTCAGCATGGACTACGGCCCGGGCCGTTTC
>CAZVZV010000184.1:0-1621 GCA_964631735.1 uncultured Enterobacteriaceae bacterium | reverse complement strand
GGGTCGTGTGTCACGAGCGTAGCCGGTCCAAACGGCTGCGTGCAACTGTACGAGAGATGAAGGAGGGCCCTTCGGGTTCGGCAATCAGGTGCTGATCTCAAGCCACTGCAAGCTGCTGCGGTCAAAAGCCGTGGTGGTGAGCGTTGCAGTCAAGTCTGGGCAGAAGTTCAGGCGGCAAGGTCGAGAGAGGCGAGCGCAAGCAAACCGTCGATGAAGTGTCGAAAGCGGATTAGGTGATGCCAGAACCGGGGGGTGACCCTTCCTCCGGGATCAGCTCGGGAGATGCCTGAGACGGCCCGAGCGGCATCCGGCATGTAGGCGGCGCGAAGCTCGACCAGGCTTTCGTATGGAACGTGAGAACCTAAACGGCGATGCCAAGGGAAAAGGTGCAAGCGGCTCCAACCGCGAGGCTGAAAGTACCGATGCGCTGGTTAGGGGCGGACTGCTCCGTAGTAGTGATGAAGCGGGGTAACGCCCGTGGAGCGAAGGGAGCGGGCCATCGTCATTTGGATCGGGTCAACCGGCAACGGGAGGAACCCGCTATTCAATGGGAGGCGGCAGCCTTCGTACGGTGGCACGAGCCGGATGACGCGAGAGTGTCAAGTCCGGATCTGTGAGGGGCTCGGGGTGAAACTCCCCGGGCCTACTCGGCATACTCGCCGATTGCTCATTGTCGGCACCACTTCGGCTTACTCCGGCAATTGCAGACCAATTTCGAAACTACGAATTAGGCAGCCCGTTCATCTTCGGACAAATGATCTGACAACGATTCCTTGGCGTCGCCGCCTAGTTAGCCTCCATCAGGCGCGAGTACTTTGCCTCGCAGCCGTCGTGTTGCGGAACTTGTTTTTTGACTACGGCCGAGGGATGAGAGCACCATAGTACCGATGCCGCACCCGCCAAGCCGACCCCGGTGCGCTTATTAACGGTTCTTGATCATCCCGACGACCGCCGTGAGAATAGCGCCGCCGACACCGCTGGAAATCAACCCCTTGATGATGGTGCCGATGTCGAGCCCGGAGGTCACTGCAGCTGCCGCATCGGGGGCCACTGCCACTCCGGTCATGCGCTGAACGATCTGGGCAAGAACAACACCGCCGATGGCTCCGGCAATCGAGTTACCCGTTGTACCCAGGCTCTTGTCCTTCAAGACCGCGCCGGCACCATTGCCACCGGCCGCGCCGGCGATCAGTTGAATGATCAAACCAATGATAGTTTCCAAAGCATTTCCCTCCCAATGAGTGGGCGTTCATTGTGTCGGTTGCGTTGTGCCCACATGCATAGTGTACGCGATTCGTCGGTGCGATGTTAGGCTCGATCCGTCGGATACGCTGTGGGGCCTATTTCTGATTGAGTTTCTCAGCCGCCCTATCGCGAAGCCAACGCGGTGTTCTCGTACCGCATTCCTGTCGCACATCCAAGGACGACTTCTCGATTTATCAACTTCAGCAGCTATCTGGAAGGCAGCCCATGTCAGCAGTGGGTCAACATGAGACCAAGTGTAGCCGTCAATCCATGTCGGCTGTGCCTCTGCAAGCAAACTAGTTTTCTGAAAGAGCGGACATTACCGATTGAAGGTCAGCTATGTGCCGATGAGGGGACAAATTGTAAACCAGCCATG
>CAZVZV010000183.1:0-1084 GCA_964631735.1 uncultured Enterobacteriaceae bacterium | reverse complement strand
TCATGCTGAATGCGGCCAACCGCGACCCGCGCGCGTACGCGGATCCCGATCGCGTGATCCTTGATCGCGACGGGCCCGCACACCTTGCGTTCGGATTCGGCCTGCACATCTGCCTGGGCTTTCCGCTCGCGCGCATGGAAGGCCAGATCGCGATTCCGGCCGTGCTGGCGCGCTGGAAGCGGATCTCGCTCGCTACCGACCGGCTGGAGTGGCTGAATTCGATGGTGTTCCGCGGCATGAAGGCGATGCCGGTAAAGGCGCAGGCATGAGCGCAGGGCAGCAAGGCGAACACCTGCCCCGCAGCCTGTGGTGGGTGCTGATCGGCATCACACTGGTCTGGGGCTTCAACTGGACGGCAATGAAAGTCGCGATCTCGGAAGTCGCGCCTTTCACCTTCCGCACGTTCTGCCTGGCAGCCGGGTCGGGGGTGCTGTTCGCGGCTCTGCGCGCGAGCGGCCAGCCGCTCGCCATCCCTCGCGACCAATGGAAGCGCCTCGTGCTGGTCGCCTTCTTCACCATCACCTGCTGGAATGTGCTGGTGGTATTCGGCTTGCGGCTGATCCCCTCGGGTCGCGCCGCGATCCTCGCCTACACCATGCCCGCGTTGGCTATCCCGCTGTCGGTGTGGTTGCTGAAGGATCCCATGACCAGGCGGAAACTTCTCGGATTGGCGCTCGGCATGGCCGGCATGGCCCTGCTGATATTCGAAGAGTTCGCCAACCTCGCAGGTGCTCCGCTGGGCGCGCTGCTGGTGCTGGGTGCGGCCTCGACCTGGGCGCTCGGCACGGTGTTGCAGAAGAAATTTCCGGTGCGGGCGCCGGTGGCGGCGCTCACCGCCTGGATGATGCTGCTGGGCGGTGTGCCGATCTACATTGGCGCGTTGTTGTTTGACGACTTCGCCGCCCTCAAGGACGTCAGCCTTTGGCCGGCACTGGCGTTGGCTTACAACGTGCTCTTTTCGTTCGCCTGGGCGCACTGGGCGTGGATCAAGCTCGCCACCTCGGTGTCGGTGACCACTTTTTCGCTGGCCATGCTGATGACGCCGGTGGTGGGCGTGTTCTCGGGCATGCTGTTCCTGGGCGAG
>CAZVZV010000182.1:0-1631 GCA_964631735.1 uncultured Enterobacteriaceae bacterium | reverse complement strand
GGACATGACAGTCCGCGGCTTCACCGCCTGCACGCAGCGAGGATACATCGCGGCGGTCAGAAGATTCACGATCTTTCTGGGCCGCTCGCCGGATCAGGCGACGGCCGAGGAACTCCGGCGCTTCCAGCTGCAGATGAGACTGGAGGGAGCGTCGGCGACGACCATGAACGCGGCGGTCTCGGCCTTGCGCTTCTTGTTCGGCGTGACGCTGGGCCGCGGCGATGCCGAGGTCGGTATGACGACCGTGCGCGAGCCGCGCAGGCTGCCGGTGGTGCTCAGTCCGGAGGAGGTGACGCGTCTGTTGGACGCAGCACCGGGGCTGAAGTATCGCGCCGCGCTCAGCCTCTCCTACGGCGCCGGGCTCAGGGCCTCGGAGGTGGTTTCGCTCAAGGTCTCGGACATCGACAGCAGTCGCATGGTGATCCGGATCGAGCAAGGCAAGGGCCGCAAGGACCGCTACGCCATGCTGTCGGATGCCCTGCTCGAGATCCTGCGCGCCTGGTGGCGGGCCGGCCGGGAGCGCAACGTGATGCTGCCGGGGGGCTGGCTCTTCCCAGGCCGCGACCCGGTCACTGCGCTGAGCACCCGCCAGCTGAACCGGGCCTTTCACGCCGCCAAGGAGGCCGCCGGCATCAACAAACGCGTCTGTCTCCACACGCTGCGGCATTGCTTTGCAACCCACCTCCTGGAGCAGAAAGTGGACATCCGGGTGATCCAGGTTCTCCTGGGCCACCAGAAGCTGGATACCACCGCCCACTACAGCCACGTCGCCAGCACCACACTGCGGGCGGTCAAGAGCCCACTGGAATATCTGAGCCAAGGCCCTCTGCCGCCGGCCTGACCCGGCGGCGTCGTGCCGCGGGAAAGGCTGGAGGTCGCGGACATCTTCCGCGCCCACGGGCCGGCTTGGCGTCGCGCCCAGGCCGGCCATCTGAGCCTCGGCCAGCTGAAGGTGATGTCGGCGATCGAGCGCTGCCGCACGGCGGCGCTTGGCGGCCATGTCGCGCGTTGCGAGAAGTGCGACCACATCCATATCGCCTACAACTCCTGCCGCACCCGCCATTGCCCCAAGTGCCAGGGCGCGGCGGCCAAGGCGTGGCTGGCCGACCGCGAGGCCGAGCTCCTGCCGGTGCGGGTGCTCTCGCGCCTGTTCCGCCGGCTGTTCCTGGAAAAGCTTATGGCGGCGCACGCCGCCGGACGCCTGCAATTCTTCAGCGAGCACGTCACGCTCGCCGACGCGCAAGCCTTCGCGGCCTATCTGGCGCCACTGCGCAAGATCGAATGGGTGGTCTACGCCAAGAGGCCGTTCGGCGGGCCGCAAGCCGTGCTCGCCTACCTCTCGCGCTACACCCACCGTGTCGCCATCTCCAACAGCCGCCTCATCGCTCTCGACCGCAACGGCGTCACCTTCAAGTGGAAGGACTATCGCGCCAAAAGCCGCGAGCGGGCCAAGGCGATGACGCTCGCCACCGGCGAGTTCATCCGCCGCTTCCTCATCCACGTGCTGCCGAAGGGCTTCCATCGCATCCGCCACTATGGCCTGCTCGCCAGCTGCCGCACCAAGCCTGACATGCTGGCGCGGGCACGGGAGTTGATCGCCGCCGCCGGGCCGCCGACGCAGGAGACGAGGC
>CAZVZV010000181.1:0-1492 GCA_964631735.1 uncultured Enterobacteriaceae bacterium | reverse complement strand
CATCTACGGCTGGAACCAGTACCTCTGGCCGCTCCTGATCACCAGCCAGGAGTCGATGTACACCACGGTGATCGGCATCCGGCGGATGATCGTGGGCGGCGACGCGGCGAACGAATGGCAGCTCATCATGGCGACGGCAATGCTGGCGATGCTGCCGCCGGCGCTGGTGGTGGTGCTGATGCAGAAATGGTTCGTGAAAGGCCTCGTGGAGACCGAGAAATAATGGCCGCCGTATCGTTGAGGGATGTCCGCAAGAGCTACACGCCTGAGCTGCAGGTGATCCACGGCGTCTCGATGGAGATCAAGGACGGCGAGTTCATCGTCATCCTCGGCCCCTCGGGCTGCGGCAAGTCCACGCTGCTGCGCATGGTGGCGGGGCTGGAGACGATCACCGCGGGCGAAATCGCGATCGGCGGCCGGGTGGTGAACAACCTCGAGCCCAAGGACCGCGACATCGCCATGGTGTTCCAGAACTACGCGCTCTACCCGCACATGAGCGTGTACGACAACATGGCCTACGGCCTGCGCATCCGCGGCCTGTCCAAGGCCGAGATCGATGCCCGGGTGCAGAAGGCGGCGGCGATCCTCGAGCTGGCGAAGTTCCTGGATCGCCAGCCGCGCGCTCTCTCGGGCGGCCAGCGCCAGCGCGTCGCGATGGGTCGCGCGATCGTGCGCGAGCCGGCCGTATTCCTCTTCGACGAGCCGTTGTCGAACCTGGATGCGAAGCTGCGCGTGCAGATGAGAGGGGAATTGCAGGCGCTGCACCGGCGCCTGGGGACCACCAGCCTATTCGTCACGCACGACCAGGTCGAGGCGATGACCCTCGCCCAGCGCATGATCGTGATGAACGCCGGCCGCGCCGAGCAGATCGGCGCGCCGCTGGAGATCTATGCCAAACCCGCGACGACCTTTGTCGCCGGCTTCATCGGCTCGCCGCCGATGAACCTGATCCCGCGCGACGGCAGGCTGCTCGGCATCCGCCCGGAACACCTGGAGCCCTGCGCCGCATCCGCTGCCATGCTTACGGTGGACGTGGACCTGATCGAACCGCTGGGCGCCGATATCATCGTCTACGGCCATATTGGCGATGGCGAAAGCGCGCGCGTGGCAGCGCGCCTGCCGGCCACGGCGGATGCGCGCGCCGGCAAGCTCCCGCTGCGCTACGACGCCGCCAACGTGCACTGGTACGACCCGCAGAGCGGCAAGCGTATCAACTCATGAATCGTTGGCTTACCCTTGCGCTGGCGCTGGCGCTGTCCACGGCCTCGGCGCAGGCCTTCGATCTGCAGGGCCATCGCGGCGCGCGGGGGCTGCTGCCCGAGAACACTCTGCCCTCGTTCCAGCGCGCGCTGGAACTGGGCGTCACCACGCTGGAGCTGGACATCGCGATCACCAGCGACGGCGTGCTGGTCATCAGCCACGATCCGG
This sequence comes from uncultured Enterobacteriaceae bacterium, assembly GCA_964631735.1. Classification (GTDB taxonomy): domain Bacteria; phylum Pseudomonadota; class Gammaproteobacteria; order Burkholderiales; family SG8-39; genus JAABQT01. Next base: position 64 of record CAZVZV010000181.1, on the reverse strand, counting down.
CGCTCAATCCGGACCTGACGCGCGACGCCGCCGGACGCTTCCTCGAGCAGCGCGGTCCGGCGAT
>CAZVZV010000180.1:0-2935 GCA_964631735.1 uncultured Enterobacteriaceae bacterium | reverse complement strand
GGAGAACCGCGCCATAGGCCGCAATCGGAATCTGGGTCTCGCGCGCCAGTGGGTGCATCGCGGTTACGCGGTGCTCGTGCCGGTGCGGCGCGGTTACGGCGCGAGCGGCGGGGAAAAGTTCGGCGACTCGTACGTCAGTTGCAGCCGTCCGGATTTCCGTCGCGCCGGCGAAGGCGCGGCGCTGGATCTGCTCGCCACCGTCGAATGGGCGAAGGCGCAGTCCGACCTGGATGCGAAGCGCTGGTTGCTCGCCGGCGGGAGCGCCGGCGGATTCGCCTCGATCTACACTGCCTCGAAGCGCCCTGCCGGTCTCGCCGCAGTGCTCGCATTCGCGCCCGGTCGCGGCGGCCGCCCGGACACGCACCCGGGCGAGAGCTGCGCGTCGGATCGCATGGCGGAGCTGTTCGCGGCTATCGCGCCGCAGATCGCCGTGCCGGTGCTGTGGTTCTACGCCGAGAACGACGAGTACTTCGGCCCGCGGGTGGCGAAGCTCTGGTTCGAGAGCTTCCGCGCCGCGGGCGGCCGGGGCGAGCTGGTCGTGGTGCCGCCGTTTCCCGAGCGCCGAGGCCACGGCGTGTTTGCCGCGCCCGCGGGCGTGCCGATCTGGACCGCCGCGGTGGCCGCGTTTTTCAAATCGCAGGGACTGGGCCTGCCGTTCTAGGGGCGACAATCACAGTGCTGGGTATTGCGCGAAAGAATGGTGCGTATTACCATGCGCTCATGAAACCCATCTCGCTGAAACTGCCCGATCGGCTGCTGCAACGATTGGAAGCGGAGTCGCGCGCGCGGCGCACCACCAAATCGTCGCTGGTGCGGGAGTGTCTGGAGAATTCTCTGGGCGCCCGACCCGTCGGCGGCAAGGCCACCTGCTACGATCTTGCGAGCGACCTGGCCGGGTCGCTGCAAGGCCTGCCGCGTGATCTGGCAACCAACAAGAAGTATCTGGAGGGCTTTGGGCGGTGAAGGGCGCGGTGCTGCTTGACACCGGACCCGTGGTGACCTTTCTCGCCGCCGGCCTCAAGCATCATGCCTAGGTTTGCGAACAGTGGAAGCGGCTGCACCCGCCGCTGCTCACCTGCGAGCCGGTGCTGACCGAAGCAGCTTTCCTGCTGAAACGCGAAGGGCGCGCAGTCGATCCGCTCTTTGAGTTGTTGGAGCGGGGCGTGTTGCGGGTGGGTCTGGAGATCGAGGATCAACTGGCGGATCTGCGAACGTTGATGAGCCGCTACCGGGATCGGCCCATGTCGCTGGCCGACGCCTGCCTGGTGCGGCTGGCGGAGTTGCACCCGGGCGGCGTCGTCTTTACGCTCGACGGGGATTTTCACATTTATCGCCGCCACGGCAACAAGGTCATTCCGGTGCTCATGCCGGAAAGCTGAATCGAGTGGCGTGAGAGAAATGGTCCCGGCGTCATCGGCTGCCGTCAGCGCAACGTTTGCCGCGCTCGCTCTTTTCGGATTCGTCGCCCCGGCCAAGGCAAGGCTGGTCGAAGAGCAGCTCATGGTGCCTGTGCGGGCCGTGACTATCCAGGGTAAGGAAGTAGCGCAGAAGATTGTCGTCACGATCTTCTACGAAGACGCCGCGGCCAAACCCTATCCAGTCCTGGTAATCAACCACGGGCGATCGGCGAACGCTGAAGGGCGCGCGGCACTGGGGCGGATGCGTGAATTGACTGCTTCAAGATGGTTTGCCAGCTTGGGTTTCTTGGTGGCATTGCCGACCCGAGTGGGTTACGGGGTCTCGGGTGGAGAAGATGTGGAATACAGCGGTCCCTGCAAGAGCAAGAACTACCCGCCGGTCTACGCCGCCAGCGCCGCGCAAACTCTGCAGGTTCTTGAGGCGTTGCGTTCCCGCCCTGATGTTGCCGGCAATCGCACCGTCATCCTGGGGCAGTCATTCGGAGGCATGACTTCGATCACCCTCGCAGCCCTCAATCCGCCCGGAGTCCAGGCTGCGATCAACTTTGCCGGGGGCGGAGGCGGCAACCCGAAGACCCTGCCTCAACAACCCTGCGGACAGCCACAGCTCAAGAATCTTTTCTCGGACTACGGAAAGACGGCTCGCGTGCCCACGCTTTGGGTCTACACCGAGAACGACATGTACTTTGGCCCCAAGTTGCCCAAGGAGTGGTTCGACGCTTTCAGGGCCGCGGGCGGGACCGGCGAATTCAGGCAGTTTCCCCCGCTCGGCGATGACGGCCACCAGTTCTTCAGCCGTGCGCGCGAAACGTGGCAACCGCAAGTACTCCAGTTCTTGCGCGCCAACGGCTACCCGGGCCTAAAGCCGAGCCGGTGAACGCAGACTTGAGACGCACGAATGCTTGATCCGCGACTTGCCCTGTTGGTGCCGCTCAGTTTGGTACTAGGCTGTGCGCCGGGCGCGTTGCGCGGCCCGCAAGGCCCGGAGCAACTGCAAGCTGCAATTGAAGCCTTGGCGGAGCCCGTAGGCGGCATCGTAGGGGTCGGGGCCCTACATATCGATACCGGTCGAGAGTTCACCCTGAACCGGTCCGTGCGGTTTCCGATGGGCAGCGTCTTCAAGCTTCCGCTGGCGGTGCAGTTCCTCACGCTTGTCGATCAGAACGCAGTTTCTCTGGAGAAGACCGTCGTCCTGCAGGCGGGCGATCTTCGAGCCGGCAGCGGCAAGCTGGCGAAGTCTTTCGGCCAGCCGCAAAGCCTGTCGCTGCACCGGCTCCTCGAGGCTGTGCTCATCGACAGCGACAACAGCGCGACGGACATCCTGTGGAAGGAAGCCGGGGGTTCCAAAGCGGTCATGGCAGGTCTTGCAACGCTCGGGATAAGAGGGATATCGGTGGACCGCCCGACCCAGGAGCGCACGATTGCCGAGATTGCGCGGGTGCTCTACGATTATTTCGCATTCAATCCAGGGAGCGCCAGTTGAATTCATCCACGCGTGGCCGGATGCCGCCCTCACG
>CAZVZV010000179.1:0-47349 GCA_964631735.1 uncultured Enterobacteriaceae bacterium | reverse complement strand
GCATCGACCATTTTCAGGAACAGGAGCTTCGGATTGACGTTGGCGACAATCGCGCGTCCAGCGACTTCAGTGCCATCGGCGAGCAGCACCGAGCCGGACCGCACCTGCGCCACCGGCGCGTCGCACTGGATCTCCACGCCGAGGCGCCGCGCCTCCGCGGCGAGCGCTTCGCTGATCGCCCCCATGCCACCGATGGCGTGCCCCCAGATGCCGCGCTTGCCGTTCACTTCGCCAAAGCAATGGTGCAGCAGCACGTAGGCCGTGCCCGGGTGGTAAGGGCTCGCATAGTTGCCTACCACCGCATCGAAGCCGAACGCCGCCTTAACGGGATCGGATTCGAACCAGTCCTCCAGCCAGTCGGCGGCGCTGCGCGTGAACAGGCCGAGCAGGTCGCGGCGCGCTTCCATGCCGAGACCCTTCAGCCTGCGGCCGGCGTGGAACGCCGCCAGCGCATCGCGCACCCCGCCACCTACATTCGGCGGCGTCTCCAGTACCGTCGCGCGCAGCACATCCGCCACGCGCGCGAGCTTCGTCCAGTAGTCCGGAAGGCGCTCGGCATCGCGTGCGGAGAACTTCGCGAACTCGCGCTGCGTCGCCTCGAGCCCGCCACCGACTTTCAGGTAGCCGCCGTTGAGCGGCAAGAAGTTGGACAGCGGCCGCTCGATGATGCGCAAGCCATGCCCGGCGAGCCCCAGCTCGCGGATTACCTTCGCCTGCAACAGGCTCACCGTGTAGGCAGCCACCGAGTTACGGAAACCGGGGTGGAACTCTTCGGTGACCGCGGCGCCGCCGACGCGCGGCCGGCGCTCCAGCACCTTGACCTTCAGGCCGCCGCGCGCGAGGTAGCAGGCGCAGGTGAGGCCGTTGTGCCCGGCGCCGACTACGACTGCATCGTAGCGGTTCACTCCACGGTAACCGACTTCGCCAGGTTCCTCGGCTTGTCCACGTCGCTGCCGCGCGCAAGCGCGGTGTGGTACGCCAGCAGCTGTAGCGGCACCACGTGCAGGATCGGCGACAGCAGCCCGTAGTGCTCGGGCAGCCGGATCACGTGCATGCCCTCCTGCGCCGTGATGCGCGTGTCGCCATCGGCCAGCACGTACAGCTCCCCGCCGCGCGCACGCACTTCCTGCATGTTGGACTTCACCTTTTCCAGCAGCGCATCGTTCGGCGCCACCGTCACCACCGGCATCTCTTCGGTGACCAGCGCGAGCGGCCCGTGCTTGAGTTCGCCCGCCGGATACGCCTCGGCGTGGATGTAGGAGATTTCCTTCAGCTTCAGCGCGCCTTCCAGCGCGATCGGGTAGTGCAGCCCGCGACCGAGGAACAGCGCGTGCTCCTTGTTCTTGAAGCGCTCCGCCCAGGCGATGACCTGGGGTTCGAGGGCCAGCGCCGCAGCGATCGCCTTGGGCAGGTGGCGCAGGCGCCTGAGGTGCTCGGCCTCCGCACGCGCCGGCAGTCGCCGGCGCAGCTTGGCCAGCACCAGAGCAAGCAGGAACAGCGCGGTGAGCTGGGTGGTGAAGGCCTTGGTCGAGGCGACGCCGATCTCGACGCCGGCGTGCGTCAAAAAGCTGAGCCGCGTCTCGCGCACCATGGCGCTGGTGGCGACGTTGCAGATCGCGAGCGTGCGCTTCTGGCCCAGCTTGCGCGCGTGTCGCAGGGCGGCGAGCGTGTCGGCGGTCTCCCCCGACTGCGACACCACCACCACCAGCGCGGCCGGATCGGGCACGCTGTCGCGGTAGCGGTACTCGCTAGCGATCTCGACCTGCGTGGGCAGCCGCGAGAGCGATTCGATCCAGTACTTCGCCGTGAGGCCCGAGTAGTAGCTGGTGCCGCAGGCAAGAATCAGCACACTCTTCGCGCCCTGCAACGTGCGCGCCGCGTCCTTGCCGAACAGCGCCGGGGTCACCGCTTCGACGCCTTCGAGGGTGTCGGCGACGGCGCTGGGCTGCTCGAAGATCTCCTTCTGCATGTAGTGGCGGTAAGGACCCAGCTCGACCGTCGCGCTGCTGGCCTTCACCACGCGCACCTCGCGCCTCGCCTCCCTGTCGGCGGCATCCCTCACGCGGAAGCCTTCCAGGTCGATCTCCGCGACGTCGCCCTCTTCCAGGTAGGCGATGCGGTCGGTGGTGCCGGCCAGCGCGAGCGCATCGGAAGCGAGGAACATCTCTTTCGCGCCGACGCCGACCACCAGCGGGCTGCCGGCGCGCGCGCCGACGACGCGATGCGGCTGGCTCTTCGCGACCACGGCGATGGCGTAAGCGCCGGCAAGCCGCTTCACCGCGCGGCGCACCGCCTGGAACAAGTCGCCCGAATAGTGACTGTGGACCAAGTGCGCGATGACTTCCGTGTCCGTCTGGCTGTCAAAGGAATAGCCCTTTGCCTTCAGCTCACTGCGCAGCTCTTCGTAGTTCTCGATGATGCCGTTGTGCACCAGTGCGATTTCGTCGCGAGACACCATCGGGTGGGCGTTCCTGGTCACCGGCGCGCCATGCGTGGCCCAGCGCGTATGCGCAATCGCGGTTTCTGCGGCCAGACTCTGTTTCGACACCTGCCCGGCCAGGTCGGCAACGCGCGCCACGCTGCGCACGCGCGACAGCTTGCCGTCGCCTACCGTGGCGACTCCGCAGGAGTCGTAGCCCCGGTATTCGAGGCGCCTGAGTCCTTCGATCAGCACCGGCACGATGTCGCGCCGCGCCGCTGCACCGACGATGCCGCACATGGCTACGTCTTCCTCGGCGGCTTCCAGCCGGGCACGGACACCTGCTTGGCGCGCGACAAGGTCAATTGCCCGGGCGGCGTGTTCTTGCTGATGGTGGACCCCGCGCCGATGTAGGAGCCCTTGGCGATGGTCACCGGCGCGACCAGGGTGGTATCCGAGCCGATGAAGCTGTCATCCTCGATCAAGGTGCGGTGCTTGGCTGCACCATCATAGTTGCAGGTGATGGTGCCGGCGCCGATGTTGACCCGTGCGCCGACCTCGGCATCGCCGATGTAGGACAGATGGTTGGCCTTTGAGCCGGCGCCGATGCGGCTGGCCTTCAGCTCGACGAAATTGCCGATGTGCACTTCATCGCCCAACGTGGCGCCGGGCCTCATGCGGGAAAACGGTCCAATCCGGCAGCGCTTGCCGATCCTCGCCGATTCGAGGAACGAGTACCCGAGGATCTCGGTGTCTGCTGCCACGACGACGTTGCGCAGCAGGCAATTCGGTCCGATGCGCACCCGGTCGCCCAGCTTCACTTCGCCCTCGAACACACAATTCACGTCGATCGACACGTCCCGGCCGCAGGACAGCTTGCCGCGTACGTCCACCCGCCATAGATCGGCCAGCGCCACGCCCGCCTCAAGCAGGCTCTTCGCCTGCGCGTTCTGGTAGGCGCGCTCGAGCAGCGCCAGCTCATGGCGCGAATTGACGCCCGCCACTTCCCAGGGATCCTCCGCTTTGACCGTGGAGATGGTGGCGCCGTCCTTCGCGGCCAAGCCGATCACGTCGGTCAGGTAGTACTCTTTCTGGGAATTCACGGGCTTCACTTTCGCCAGCCACGCCGACAGGCGTTCCGCCGGCGCTGACAGGAAGCCGGCGTACCACTCGCGGATGCGCAGTTCCCTCGCGCTCGCCTCCTTCTGTTCGACGACCCGGCGCACGCGCTTGCGCGCGTCGCGCAGCACGCGACCGTACCCTGCAGGGTCGGTGAGATCCGACGTGCAGATGGCGAGTCCGCTCTTTGCGACTGCAACCAGGCGCTCGAGGGTCGCGACGCGCACCAGCGGCACGTCGCCGTTCAGCACCAGGACGCGTGCCGCGCGCGCCACTTTCGGCAGCGCCTGCGCCAGCGCGTGGCCCGTACCGAGCTGCTGCGCCTGCTCAACCCATTCCACGCCCGCACCGGCGAAAGCGGCCCGCACTTCGGCGCCGCCGTGGCCATGCACCACGAGGATCTGTTTCGGTTTGAGGGCACGGGCAGCGTCGAGGACGTGGGCAAGGAGCGGGCGGCCGGCGAGGGGATGCAGCACCTTCGGCAGCGCGGAGTGCATGCGCTTGCCCTGCCCGGCGGCGAGCACGATCACGGCGAGGCTCATGGCGCCGGATTCTAGCATCCGCATTCTGGCGAACTCCTTGAAAGTTCATGGAAAACCGCTTTAAATGGCGGCTTGGACAACGAGTACCTCGAGATCTCCTTCAGGCTGGTGGCGGCGCTCGCTGCCGGTGGCATCATCGGCCTGGAACGCAGCTATCGCGGCCGCGCCGCAGGTTTTCGCACCCATGCGCTGGTGTGCCTCGCTTCCAGCCTGCTGATGCTGGTGACGGTGTACGAGCAACAGTGGTTCGGCGCGCAGAGCGGGGCGCGCGTCGTGATCGATCCAACGCGCATGGCGCAGGGCATCATGACCGGTATCGGCTTTCTTGGCGCCGGGGTGATCGTCAAGGAAGGCCTGTCGGTGCGCGGGCTGACCACGGCCGCCTCGATCTGGGTGACGGCGGCGATCGGCATCCTCACCGGCATCGGCTTTTACTTCGCCGCCGGCATCGGCGCCGTGCTGACGCTCGGCACGCTGTCGGTATTTCGCTGGATCGAGAGCAAGATTCCGACCGAGTTCTACGCCAACTTCTCGGTGCGTTTCGCGCGCGATGCGGTGATGCCCGAGCCCGAGCTGCGCCAGCTCGTGGCGCATCTCGGATTCTCCGTCTACAACCTGAACTACCGGCTGGTCGCGGAAGGCGCCCAGTTCGAGTACCACATGGTGTTGCGCGCCGTCGGTGCCGAGGGAGTGCGCGGCCTGTCCGACGCGCTGAAGGGCAATCGCGCGGTGCTCGAGTACCGGATCGCCCCGGCGAGCGACTAGCCGCCGCCGCTAGCGCGGCAGTTTGGAAACTCCCATCAGGAACTCGTCCACTGCGCGCGCAGCCTGGCGCCCCTCGCGGATCGCCCACACCACCAGCGACTGGCCGCGGCGCATGTCGCCGGCGGCGAAAACCTTGGCCGCGCTGGTGGCGTAGCACCCCGCGCCGTCGGTGCTGGCCCTGGCATTGCCACGCGCGTCCTTCTCCACACCGAACTCCGCGAGCAGCGACTGTACCGGCGAGATGAAGCCCATCGCGAGGAGCACGAGGTCGGCCGGGATCGTGAACTCGGAGCCAGGCACCTCGAGCGGCTTGCCGTCCTGCCACGCCAGACGCACTGCTTCGAGCGCCTTGACCTTGCCGTTCTCGCCGACGAAGCGCTTGCTCGCCACCGACCAGTCACGCTCGACGCCTTCCTCGTGCGACGAAGAGGTGCGCAACCGGGTCGGCCAGTACGGCCACACCAGGTTGCTTTCGACCTCCGGCGGCATCGGCAGCAGCTCGAAATTGGTCACCGTAGCGGCGCCGTGACGGTTGGCAGTGCCCACGCAGTCGGACCCGGTATCGCCGCCGCCGATGATGACGACGTGCTTGCCGCTCGCCCACAGGTCGCGCACATTCCTGTCGCCGGCGACGCGCTTGTTCTGCAGCGGCAGGAACTCCATGGCGAAGTGAATGCCGTCGAGCTCGCGCCCTGGAATCGGCAGATCGCGCGACTGCTCGGCGCCCCCGCAGAGCACCACTGCGTCGAAATCGGCGCGCAGCCTCTCCGGGGCGAGCATTTCGGTGGCGTCGTTGGGCACACCCCTGCCCGGCAGCTCCTTGCCGATGCACACACGGGTGCGAAACTCGACGCCTTCGGCTTGCATCTGTTCGAGGCGACGGTCGATCACGCTCTTGGCGAGCTTGAAATCGGGGATGCCGTAACGCAGCAGGCCGCCGATGCGATCGCTCTTCTCGTACAGCGTGACCCCATGCCCGGCGCGCGCCAGCTGCTGCGCGCAGGCAAGTCCTGCTGGACCCGAGCCCACAACCGCGACCTTCTTTCCGGTCGCGTGCTGCGCGGGCTGTGGCTTTACCCAGCCCTCTTGCCAAGCCTTGTCGATGATCGCGTGTTCGATCGACTTGATCCCTACCGGGTCCTGGTTGATGCGCAGCACGCAGGCTTCCTCGCAAGGCGCCGGGCAGATGCGTCCGGTAAACTCGGGAAAGTTGTTGGTCGAGTGCAGCGTCTCGATCGCGCCCTTCCAGTCGCCGCGGTACACCAGGTCGTTCCAGTCCGGAATGATGTTGTTGACCGGGCAGCCCGACATGCAGAACGGGATGCCGCAGTCCATGCAGCGCGCGCCCTGGATCTTCACATCCTCGTCGGGCAGATGCAGGTAGATCTCGCGGTAGTGCTGCTTGCGCGCCTGCGGCGCCTCGTGCGGTTCCTCCAGGCGCTCGTATTCCATGAAGCCGGTGATCTTGCCCATCAGAGCTAGGCCGCGAGGCGGCGTTGCTTGGCGGCGAGCTCGCCCAGGGCGCGCCGGTACTCATGCGGGAAAACCTTGACGAACTTGGGCCGCATCTCGCTCCAGTGTTCCAGGATCCACTTCGCGCGCGCGCTTGCCGTGTAGTGGGCGTGGCGCTCGATGAGGCGTTTGACGATCGCCTCGTCGGCGACGCCCTTGTGCCAGAGCTCGCGCGCCAGCTTCGCCTCCTGCTCGTGCTCCGGCGCCAGTGGCTCGAGCGCCACCATCGAGGTATTGCAGCGCGTGGCAAAGCTGCCGTCCTCGTCGAGCACATAAGCGATGCCGCCTGACATCCCGGCGGCAAAATTGCGCCCGGTGGTGCCCAGCACCACCACGCTTCCGCCGGTCATGTATTCGCAGGCGTGATCGCCTACGCCTTCCACCACTGCCAGCGCACCCGAATTGCGCACCGCGAAGCGCTCGCCGGCGACGCCGCGGAAATACGCCTCGCCCTCGATCGCGCCGTACAGCACGACGTTGCCGGTGATGATGTTCTCCGCCGGCTCGCCGCGGAACTTGGGCGAAGGCTGCACGGAAATTCTCCCGCCGGAGAGCCCCTTGCCGCAGTAGTCATTGGTGTCGCCGATGAGATCGAGCCATACGCCGCGCGCCAGGAACGCGCCGAAGCTCTGCCCGGCGGAGCCGGCCATGCGCACGTGGATCGTGTCCTCGGGCAGTCCCTGGTGGCCATAGCGCCTGGCGATCCGACCCGAGAGCATAGTCCCTACTGTGCGGTGGATATTGCGAATCGGCATCTCGATCAGCACTTTCTCACCGCGCTCCAGCGCGGGCTGAGCGAGCTCGATCAAGCGCTGGTCGAGCGCTTTCTCCAAGCCGTGATTCTGTGTTTCGCAATGGTAGCGCGCGACCTCGGGCGGCATCTGCGGGACGTGGAAGACCTTCGAGAAATCGAGCCCTTTGGCCTTCCAGTGCCCGATTCCCCTTCGCGTGTCGAGCAGATCGGCGCGGCCGATGAGGTCGGCGAACCTGCGCACGCCGAGCGTTGCCATCAGCTCGCGCACCTCTTCGGCGACGAAAAAGAAGAAGTTCACCACGTGCTCGGGTTTGCCCTCGAATTTCCTTCTCAGCACCGGATCCTGCGTTGCGATGCCAACCGGGCAGGTATTGAGGTGGCACTTGCGCATCATGATGCAGCCCTCGACCACCAGCGGCGCAGTGGCGAAGCCGAATTCGTCGGCGCCAAGCATGGCGCCGATCACCACGTCGCGCCCGGTCTTCATCTGCCCGTCCACCTGCACCGCAATGCGGCCGCGCAGTCGATTGAGCACCAGTGTCTGCTGCGTCTCCGCCAGCCCGAGTTCCCAGGGCGTTCCTGCGTGCAGGATCGATGACCAGGGCGAGGCGCCGGTGCCGCCGTCGTGGCCGGCGATCGTGACATGGTCGGATTTGGCCTTCGAGACGCCCGCGGCGATCGTGCCGACGCCGATTTCCGAGACCAGCTTGACGCTCACCCCTGCCTCGGGGTTGGCGTTCTTGAGATCGTGAATCAGCTGCGCGATATCCTCGATGGAGTAGATGTCGTGGTGCGGCGGCGGCGAGATCAGCTCCACGCCGGGGGTGGCGTAGCGCAACTCCGCGATGTATTCCGAGACCTTGCGGCCCGGCAGTTGCCCGCCCTCGCCGGGCTTAGCGCCTTGCGCGATCTTGATCTGCATCATCTCGGCCGACGCCAGGTACTCGGCGGTGACGCCAAAGCGACCCGAGGCGACCTGCTTGATCTTCGACTTCAGCGAGTCGCCGGCCTTGAGCGGGATATCCACCTCGACGCGCTCGCGGCCAAGCCGCGACATCAGGCTCTCGCCCGCTTGCACGGGCGCATAGCGCCTGGGGTCCTCGCCGCCTTCGCCCGTGTTCGACTTGCCGCCGATGCGGTTCATCGCGATCGCGAGCACCGTGTGCGCCTCGGTCGAAATCGAGCCTAGCGACATGGCGCCGGTGGAGAAGCGCTTGACGATCTCGGCGGCAGGCTCGACTTCCTCGATCGGCACCGGCTCGTGCACACCCAACTTGAACTCGAACAGGCCGCGGAACGTCAACAGTCGCTTCGACTGGTCATTGATCAGCGCCGCGTATTCCTTGTAAGTCGAGTAGGAGTTCTGCCGCGCCGAGTGCTGCAGCTTGGCGATCGCATCCGGCGTCCAGGTGTGCTCCTCGCCGCGCACGCGCCAGGCATACTCCCCGCCCGCGTCGAGCATGGTGTGCAGCAGCGGGTCCTTCTCGCCGAAGGCGTCCTGATGGACGCGGATCGCCTCTTGCGCCACGTCGAGCACGCCGATGCCCTCGACCGTGGAAGCGGTGCCGGTGAAGTACTTGTCGATGAGCGAGCGCGCCAGCCCCACCGCCTCGAAGATCTGCGCGCCGGTGTAGGACATGTAGGTGGAGATGCCCATTTTGGACATCACCTTCTTCAGCCCCTTGCCGACCGCTTTGACATAGTTCTTGATCGCCTTGGAGCCTGCCGCGCGATCCTCCGGGCTCATCGCCAGCAGCGTTTCGAGCGCGAGGTAGGGATGCACGGCTTCCGCCCCGTAGCCGCCCAGCAGCGCAAAGTGGTGCACTTCGCGCGCCGAACCCGTCTCCACCACCAGCCCGGTGCTGGTGCGCAGCCCCCTGTTCACCAGGTGCTGGTGGATCGCAGAGAGCGCGAGCAGCGCCGGGATTGCCACCCGCTCGCGGTCCACCAGGCGATCGGACACGATCACAATCGAGTATCCCGAGCGCACAGCGTCCTCGGCCTGCGCGCAGAGCGAAGCGAGCCGCGCCTCGATCGCCTCCTTGCCCCAGGCCGCCGGGTAGGTGATGTCGAGTTCGAGCGAGCGAAACTTGCCGCCCGTGTAGCGCTCGATGTAGCGGATCTTTTCCATCTCGTAGAAGTCGAGCACCGGCTGGCTCATTTCCAGACGCAGCGGCGGGTTCATCTCGTCGATACCGAGCAGGTTCGGCTTCGGTCCGATGAAGCTGACGAGCGAAGTCACCAGTTCCTCGCGGATCGGATCGATCGCGGGGTTGGTCACCTGGGCGAAGAGCTGCTGAAAATAGTGGTACAGCGTCTTGTGCTTCGTCGACAGCACCGCCAGCGAAGCGTCGTTGCCCATCGAGCCGATGGACTCCTCGCCCGCCTGCGCCATGGCCAGCAGCTGGAACTTGAGGTCTTCCTGCGTGTAGGCAAAGGCCTGCTGCCGGTCGAGCAGCGCCACCGGCGACTTGAGCGGCGTCGTTTTCTCGGATTCGACCTCGTCGAGCTTGACGCGGATGCGCTCGATCCACTCGGCGTAGGGCTTTGCAGCGGCGAGGCTGTCCTTCAGTTCCTTGTCGTCGATGATGCGGCCTCTTTCGAGGTCGACCAGGAACATCCTGCCGGGTTGCAGGCGCCACTTCTTGATGATCCGCTCCTCGGGCACCGGCAGGCAGCCGCATTCCGAGCCCATGATCACGAGATCGTCATCGGTGACGATGTAGCGCGAGGGCCGCAGGCCGTTCCTGTCGAGCGTAGCGCCGATCTGGCGGCCATCGGTGAACGCGATCGAGGCCGGGCCGTCCCAGGGTTCCATCATCGCCGCGTGGTACTCGTAGAACGCGCGCCGGCTCGGATCCATCAGCGTGTGGTTCTCCCATGCTTCCGGGATCATCATCATCATGGCGTGGGCGACCGAGTAGCCGCCCATCACCAGCAGTTCGAGCGCGTTGTCGAACGACGCCGAGTCGGACTGGCCGTCGTAGATGAGCGGCCAGATCTTGTCCAGATCCTTGCCGAGGATCGGGCTCGAGATCGCGCCCTGGCGCGCGCGGATCCAGTTCACATTGCCGCGCACCGTGTTGATCTCGCCGTTGTGGCAGATCATGCGAAACGGGTGCGCGAGGTCCCACGACGGGAACGTGTTGGTCGAGAAGCGCTGGTGCACCAGTGCGAACGCAGATTCGGCGCGTGGATCCTGCAGGTCGAGGTAGTACTCCCCGACCTGATAGGCCATCAGCATGCCCTTGTAGCAGATCGTGCGCGCCGACATGGTCGGCACGTAGAATTCCTTGCCGTGCTCGAGCCGCAGCGCCTGGATTGCATGCCCGGCGCTTTTGCGGATGATGTAGAGCTTGCGCTCGAGCGCATCGGTGACCATCACGCCTGCGCCGGGGCCGACCAGCACCTGGCGGATCACGGGCTCCAGGCGCTTCGCCGGTTCGGCGAGGTCCGAATTGTCCACTGGCACGTCGCGCCAGCCCAGCAGCATCTGGCCTTCGTCCTTGATCGCGCGTTCGATTTCGTACTCGCAGGCGAGACGGCTCGCGGGATCCCTTGGCAGGAACACCATGCCCACGCCGTATTGCCCCAGAGGCGGCAGCTTCACGCCCTGGCTGGCCATCTCCTCGCGCAGCAGCATGTCCGGGATCTGGATCAGGCAGCCCGCGCCATCGGAGAGTTTCGGATCCCAGCCAACCGCGCCGCGGTGGGTAAGGTTTTTCAGGACCGTGAGCCCGTGCTCGATGATTGCGTGCGACTTCCTTCCCTTGATGTGCGCCACGAACCCGACGCCGCACGCGTCGTGCTCGTTTCTCGGGTCGTACATTCCCTGCGCCTCAGGCAAGTGTCGGCTATCCACGTTTAACTCTTTGATCAAAAAGCAATTTCAAAAATCTTCGCCGCTATGCACAAAATTTTGGGCGAGCTTGGAAATATACCTGCAGAGCCAGGCGGCAACAAGGGTTTGTGGCGTTGGCCGACTTACCGCGTTGCAGCAGCGGGCGCCGATGACCCAGCAGTCAGAGCTTCGCGCACCATCCGAGCATCCACGTCGCCGCGCAGGACCGCGTGCCCGATACGCTCCAGCAGGATGAAACGCAGGCGGCCGCTGGCCGCCTTCTTGTCCAGCGCCATCAGCTCCAGATAGCGCTCCGGCGGCAGCGCTGGCCCGTACGCGGGCAGGCCGGCGCGCAATACCAGAGCACGCACGCGCGCCTCGCTTGCGGCATCCAGCAGGCCGGCGCGCACTGACAAGCCGGCAGCCATCACCATGCCTGCGGCCACGGCTTCGCCGTGGGACCACGTGCCGTAGCCGGCTCCCGCCTCGATCGCATGGCCGAAGGTATGCCCGAGATTGAGCACGGCACGCTGCCCGCTTTCGCGCTCGTCTGCCGCCACCACCGCCGCTTTCAGTTCGCAGGATCGCCGCACCGCATGCGCCAGCGCTGCCGGCTCGCGTGCCAGCAGCGCCTCCATGTTCGTTTCGAGCCACTCGACCAGGCCGGCATCGAGCGCGAATCCGTGCTTGATGACTTCGGCCACGCCGGCGCGCAGTTCGCGCGCGGGAAGCGTCGCCAGCACGGCCACGTCGGCGATGACCGCCACCGGCTGATGAAACGCGCCCACCATGTTCTTGCCTCGAGGGTGGTTGATCGCGGTCTTGCCGCCAACCGACGAATCGACCTGGGCCAGCAGCGTAGTCGGCAACTGGATGAAATCGACGCCGCGCTGGTACACGGCGGCGGCAAAGCCGGCCAGATCGCCCACCACGCCGCCGCCCAATGCGACCACCACGCCGTCGCGGCCCAATCGCGCTGCGAGCAAGGCGTCGAGCACCCGCTCGAGGCTGGCCCAGCTCTTCGCCTGCTCGCCATCCTCCACCAGGACTTCAAACGCATCCGCACCGGCGCGTGCCAGCGCCGCTTTGACGCGGCCGAGGTAGAGCGGCGCCACCACCGGGTTGGTGACTACGACAACGCGCCCGGCGCCCACGTGCGGGCGATAGAGCTCGGCCGCATCCAGTGCCCCAGCGCCGATGTGAATCGGGTAGCTACGCTCGCCAAGCGCTACGCGGACAGTTTCCATGTCTCCTTCAGCTGGCTGAGCAGTTGGCGTGCAAGGATTTGCACGCTCTGCCGGCCGGTGTCGACGACGATATCGGCCACTTCGCGGTACAGCGGATCGCGCTCCGCGTAGAGCGCGGCCAGGCGCGCCAGCGGGTCGGCGGTGGCGAGCAGCGGCCGGTTCTTGTCCCGGCGCACGCGTTCGCAGAGCGCGGCGGGCTGCGCGTGGAGATAGACCACCGTGCCGCGCGTGGCGAGATGGCGCCGGCTGGCAGGCGACAGTATCGCGCCCCCGCCGGTGGCGAGCACGATATCCTCCAGCGCGGTGAGCTCGGCGACCATCGACGCTTCCCGCTGCCGGAATCCTGCCTCGCCTTCTATGTCGAAGATCACCGGGACCTTCACCCCGCAGCGGCGCTCGATCTCCTGGTCCGAGTCGTGAAACGCGCACTTCAGGCGGCGCGCGAGGATGCGGCCGGCGGTGGTCTTGCCCGCCCCCATCAGGCCGACCAGGAATACGTTGCGTGCGCCCTGCATGCGCCTATTGTACGGAGGCTGCGCAGGGTGGAAATAAAAACGGCCGGGAGGTCCCGGCCGTGCGTCCAAGGAGGCGTCGTGGCAAATTTTTCAGCGCACCGTCATGCGCTCGTTGACGATGCGTGGGGTGATGAATACCAACAGCTCGGTCTTTTGCGCGTTGGTGACTTTGCTCTTGAACATCCAGCCGACGATCGGCAGGTCGCCGAACCAGGGCACCTGCGTGATGTCGGTGCGATCGGTCTGCTCAAAGATGCCGCCGATCACCACCGTGCCGCCATTCTCGACCAGCACCTCGGTCTTGATGTGCTTGGTGCTGATCTGCACCCCGGCGGGCGTGGTGGCGCCCGGCGCATCCTTGTTCACATCGAGCGTCATGATCACGTTGCCGTCGGGCGTGATCTGCGGCTTCACCTTCAGCGCGAGGCTGGCCTTGCGGAACGACACCGAAGTGGCGCCGGACGATGTCGCCTGCTGGTAGGGAATCTCCGTGCCTTGCTCGATGATCGCCTCCACCTGGTCAGCGGTGAGCACGCGCGGGCTCGAAATGATTTTCCCCTTGCCGTCGGCTTCGAGCGCGCTGATCTCCAGGTTCAAGAATCGCGTGGCTGCGCTGTTGAACAGAACCAGCGAGGCCACGCCTGCCGGAAATCCGTTCAGGCCGGTGGACGGCATATTGACCGACAGGCTGTCCGGAAGGAATATCGGCGTGCCGCCCTGCGCGCCGCCCGCGGCGTGCCCGGCCACGTCAACCAGGCCACCGCCGACCGACGCGCGTGGTTGGTTGGCGTTGCCGAAGGTGCTGGCATTGAGGTCGTGATAGCCGAGCCGCACGCCCAGATTCTTGGCGAAACTGTCGCTCGCTTCGACGATGCGCGCCTCGATCATCACCTGGCGCACCGGCACGTCGATCTTGGCGACCAGCTTGCGCACTTCCTCAAGCCGGCTCGGCGTGTCCTGCACGAACAGGGTGTTGGTGCGCGCATCGACCACCGCGCTGCCACGCTTGGACAGAATCGGCTGGGTCTTGTCGGAGAGCAGCTTCTGCACGTCGGCCGCTTTCTGGTAGTTCATCTGGAACCCCTCGGTCCGCGTCTGCTCGAGGTCGTTGATCTGCGCGGTCGACTCCAGCGCGAGTTTTTCGCGCGTGGCCAATTCGTCGCGTGGCGCGATCCAGATCACGTTGCCGTTCTTGCGGCTGTCCAGGCCGCGGGTCTGCAGGATGATTTCCAGCGCCTGGTCCCAGGGCACGTCTTTCAACCGCAGCGTGATGCTGCCGCCCACCGAGTCGCTGGTGATGACGTTGAGGTCGGTAAAGTCGGCGATCACGTTGAGCACCGCGCGCACCTCCACGTTCTGGAAGTTGAGCGACAGCTTCTCCCCCGTGTAGCGGCCGCGTTGCGGCGCAGCGTCGGCGGCCACCGGCTTCACCTCGATCACGAACTGGGTGTCGGTCTGGTAGGCGTTGTGATCCCATTGGCCACGCGGCTCGATCACCATGCGCACGTTCTCGCCCTGCTGGAAAGCGCTGATAGTCTGCACCGGCGTGGCGAAGTCCACTACGTCCAGACGGCGGCGCAGGTTTTCCGGCAACGCGGTCTTGAGGAAGTCGACGATGATGTTCTGGCCCTGCTGGCGGATGTCGATGCCGGTTGTGGTATCGGACAGGTCCACCACCACGCGGCCCTCGCCGACCCGCCCGCGCCTGAAATCGATGTCGCGGATGGCGTGCTTGGAATCGCCGCGCCCTTCGGCGAAATTTGCCACCTTGTCGCCGGTCGGTGCGGCAGCCCCCTGCAGGGTCACCACCACGCTGCGTCCGTCGAGGGCTACAACATGCGCCACCGGGCGGCGCAGGTTCAGCACCAGGCGTGTCTTGTCTGCGGCCTGTACCAGGTTCATGGAGCGCAATTCGCCCTGGCTGATGTCCTGGCTGCTGCGGCCCAGCGCGTTCACAGTCGCGCCGAAATCGAATGCGATGCGGGCCGGATTGGCCACGGTAAAGTTGGGTGGCGGCGCCTTAAGCGGCTCCCTGGTGGTGATGCGTATCACCACCGTACCGCCTTGCTGCGAGACATCGAACGCTTCGATGCTGTTGCCCTGAGCGAGCGCGATGCCGCAAGCCGCAAGCCAGAGGACGAGCGCGCGCCAGCTGGCCCGCACGATGTTGGTCGATTTCATTTCTTCACCTCCTGCAGTTGCAGCGCGCTCGAGCGCTCCACCCACTCGCCGCTGCCTTCCTGGATCAGCTCTTTCATGCTGATCTGGGACTCGTCGATGCCCGTGATGACGCCGAAGTTCTGGCCCATGTAGTTGCCCTTGCGCACGCGATACAGGTTCGGTCCGGCCTTGACCAGCCCGAAAGTCTCGCGGCCCTGTGTCAGCGAGCCGACCATCTGGATCGACTCCAGCGGAAACGCTTCCAACGGTTCCTTGGGCCGCTCCATGTCCGGCGCCCGCCCACCCGCCGCGACCGGTACGCCGCCCGCTGCGCCAGCCACCTCGATGCGCCCGGGACGGAACGGGTCGACGTCGTTTTCGGCTTTGTAGGGCACCGGCTCGTATGGCCGCACCTGCGGCAGAGGGTCTACCCGCCCGCGCAGGTCCTTGGTCATGACGCTCAGCTCCTGCTTCAGGTCGCCGAACTGCTCGCCGCCGCACGCGGCGAGCACCGCCATGCAGGCCAGCGCGAAGGATCGCCTCATTTCTTGGCCCCCTTCTTGGCCCCGGCAGCCGATTTGCGCTGCGCCACCACTTCCTCCTCGTCGAGGTAGCGGAAAGTGCGCGCAGTCACGTCCATGATCAGGTTGCCGTCCTTGCCCGCGTCGATGGCCACGTCATTCAAGGTCACGATGCGCGAGAGCTGACCAACGTCGCTCGCGAATGCGCCCATGTCGTGATATACGCCGTTCACGCGCACGGCGATCGGCAATTCGGCGTAGAAATCGCGCACGGTCTCCTGCGGAGCGGGCCTGAACAGTTCGAACTGCAGGCCGCGCCCGAGCCCGGCCTGATTGATGTCGACCAGCAACGCATCCATCTGCGACTTGTTCGGCAGCTGCTTGAGCAGCGCGCCAAATTGGGTGTCGATCTCCCTGAGTTGCTGTTTGTGCAGGTCGAGGTTGACCGCCTGCGTCTTCTTGTTGAGGTAGTCCTCCTTGTGCTTGACCTCTTGCTGCTTGCCCTGCTCGAGCTCCTCGAGCTGGCCTTGCCACAGGCCGAAGTAGCCTGCCACCGGCAGCACCACCAGGATCGCGATCAGCACCACCGCCTTGGGGATTGCGGTCCAGCTGCCCGGGTCCTGCCAGTTGGTGGCCTTGAAGTCCTCGGAAATCTTCTTGAAGTCGATCGCGGCCATGGGCTACCCCTTCTTCGCCGGCGCCTTAGCCGGTGCCTTGGCCGCGTCCTTCAGCTGCGTGCGCTTGACCATCAGGGTCATATTGAACTCGGACAGGCGCTTCTTGTTCACCGTACTCGCCTTGATCTCGACCAGCTTCGGGTCGGCGAGCCACGGCGAGGATTCGATGTTGCGCATCAAAGTCGACACGCGAGCGTTGGACTGGGCGTATCCCAGCAAGGTGACGCCAAGGCCGCGCTGCCGGACGCTCCTCAGGTACACGCCCTCGGGCATCTGTCGTACCAGCTGGTCGAGCAGGTGCACGGTCTGCGCGCGGTCTGCCTGCAGCGTTTCGATGATCTGCTTGCGTGCCAGCAGCGCCGCGATCTCATCCTTCAGCTTCTTGATCTCGGCGATCTCCTTGTCCAGCTTGGCGATCTCGGACTTGAGGAACTGATTGCGCTCCTGCTGCGTCGAGATCAGGCCACTGACGTACAGATAGCCGGCACCGACGACCACCAGGCCCAACACGGCGGTGAGTCCCGCGAGTACCGCGAAATGCTGGCGGCCGCGCTTGCGCTTTTCCTCGCGGTGCGGCAGCAGGTTGATGCGCACGGTCATGGATCGAACCTCCGCATTGCCAGCCCGCAGGCGACGATCAGCGAAGGTGCGTCCACCATCAGCTTCTTCAGCTGGATCCGGGGCGAAGCCTGCATCGAGGCGAACGGGTTGGCCACCACGGTCGGCACCTGGGTGCGCGTGTGCACGACCTCGTCCATGCCGGGAATCACGGCCGATCCGCCGGCGAGGAGGATCTGCTCCACGCTGTGGTATTGCGTCGAGGTGAAGAAGAACTGCAGCGCGCGCTGCACCTCCATGGACAGGTTCTCCATGAACGGGCGCAGCACTTCGGTCTCGAAGTCATCCGGCAGGCCGCCCGAGCGCTTGGCATTCTCGGCTTCCTCCGCACTCATGCCGTAGCGTGCAACGATGTCCTGCGTCAGCTGGTTGCCGCCGAACGCCTGCTCGCGTGTATAGATCGACTGGTCGTTGCGCATTACGCTTACGTTCATGACGTTGGCGCCGACGTCGACGATGGCGACATTCATATCCTTGCCGGCATTCGGCAGTTGCCTGATCACCAGCCCGAGCGCCGATTGCTGGGCGAAGGACTCGATATCCATCACCATCGCCTTCAGCCCTGCCGACTCCGCCACTGCCACGCGGTCCTCGACTTTTTCCTTTCGCGTCGCGGCGATCATCACTTCCTGTTCATCCGGCGAGGTGGGCGAAGGACCGACCACTTGGAAATCGAGGTTCACCTCTTCCAGCGCGAACGGAATGTACTGGTTGGCCTCCGACTCGACTTGCACCTCCAGTTCGTTCTCACGCAAGCTGGCCGGTACGATGATCTTCTTGGTGATCACGGCACCCGTGGGCACTGCCATGGCGACGTGCTTGGCGCGGGTGCCGAGCCGCTTGTAACCGCGCTTGACCGCCTCGACCACGGACTCGAGGTTGCTGATGTTGCCGTCCACGGTAGCGTCGCGCGGCAGGGGCTCGATCACGTACCGCTCGACCCGATACGATCCCTTGCCAGCCTCGACAACCTCCAGCATCTTTACCGACGAAGAACTGATGTCCAGCCCGAACAGCGGCGGCGCCTTCGGGCTGAAAATGTCCAGATTCATCGTTATTTCCCTTTTTGTATCGGCCCTTAGGCACGATACGTAGAATTTGCGTTAAATGCTAGCAACAACTCCCACCGGTGTCTAGCGAATCCGTCACCTCCTAGGCGCGGGCTATAATGCCCCCGCTACCCCGCCCGGCGCAACTGCCGCGGCACTAACGCCGCGATGGTTGTCCAACACCCTTGATGTGGCTCCGTTTTTTGACCTTTCCGCTGGCCCTGATCGGGGGCCTGATCGCCGCTGCGGTGTGCCTGATCGCGCTGGTGGTGGCGCTCGCATACCCGAATCTGCCTTCTCTCGACACGCTGACCGACTACCAGCCCAAGGTCCCGTTGCGGGTCTACACGGTGGAAGGGGTGCTGATCGGCGAGTTTGGCGAAGAACGGCGCGTGCTGGTGGACATCAACGACGTACCGCCGACGCTGACTAACGCGATCATCGCGGCAGAAGACGAGCGCTTCTACCAGCATGCAGGCATCGACTACCACGGCGTGGCGCGCGCGGCCTACGCCAATCTGGTGACTGGAGGGCGCCGCCAAGGCGCCAGCACCATCACCATGCAGGTCGCACGCAACTTCTTCCTTTCTTCCGAGAAGACGCTCACGCGCAAACTCTACGAGGTGCTGCTCGCAGTCAAGATCGAGCATAGCCTTGGCAAAGACCAGATCCTCGGGCTGTACGTCAACCAGATCTATCTCGGCCAGCGCGCCTACGGCTTTGCTGCCGCTGCGCAGATCTACTTCGGCAAGCCCCTTGACCAGCTTACGCTCGGCGAAGCGGCGATGCTGGCGGCGCTACCCAAGGCGCCATCCAGCTACAACCCTATCGCCAATCCGCAACGTGCCAAACAGCGCCAGCAGTACGTGCTGCGTCGCATGAAGGAACTGGGCTACATCGACGACGCGGAGCACGAAGCCGCGGTCAAGACGCCCATTGCGGTGCGCAGGGTGATGGAGACCTTTGCCGTACAGGCAGATTACGTCGCAGAGATGGTGCGCCAGGCGGTGTTCGAGCAGTACCCCGAGGACGCCTACAGCCGCGGCTTCCGCGTCTACACCACCATCCGCCAAACCGACCAGCAAGCGGCCGTCGAGGCCGCGCGCGCCGGGCTGCTGGAGTACGACCGGCGGCTGGGATATCGCGGCCCGGAAGGATTCGTCGAACTCGCCGTGGACGCCGACGAAGACGACTTCGAGGAAGCGTTGGCGGAGCGCGCCGACGACGAGGAACTGCGGCTCGCGCTGGTGCTTGCCGTCAGCGCGCGCGAGGTGAAAGTCGTGCTCAGAAACGGCGAGCGCGTCACCATCGCGGGCGAGGGCCTGCGCTTTGCCGCGCGCTCCCTCGAGCGCACCTCTCCGCAGCGCCGCATCCGGCGCGGCGCGATCCTGCGCCTGCAGCGCGTCGACGCATCGCATTGGCAGATCGCGCAGTTGCCCGAGGCCGAGGCGGCGTTCATCTCGCTCGACCCGGTGGACGGGGCAGTGCGGGCCCTGGTTGGCGGTTTCGATTTCAACCGCAACAAGTACAACCACGTCACCCAGGCTTGGCGCCAGGCAGGTTCGGCGATCAAGCCATTCATCTATTCCGCGGCGCTCGAACGCGGCTTCACCGCCGCCACCGTGGTGCCAGACGAGCCGATCGCCATCGAGGCGGACGTCACCGGCAGCCAGCGCTGGGAACCGAAGAACTTCGACGGCCGCTTCGAGGGACCAATGCGGTTGCGCACGGCACTCGTCAAGTCGAAAAACATGGTGTCGGTCCGCATCCTGGACGCGATCGGGGTCAAGTACGCGCAGGACTACATCACGCGCTTCGGTTTCGACGCCGAGCGGCACCCGCCCTACCTGACGATGGCGCTCGGTTCTGGCACGGTGACCGCGTGGCAGATGGCGCGCGCCTACGCCGTGTTTGCCAACGGCGGCTACCTGGTGCAGCCCTATTTCATCCAGAGGATCGTCGACGATCGCGGCAACCCGCTTGGCGTGGCGCGCCCGCAGCGCGCCGGAGACGAATCGCTGCGCGTGATCGACGAGCGCAATGCCTTCATCATGGACAGCCTGATGCAGGATGTGGCGCGAGTCGGAACCGCAGCGCGCACTGCCAGCCTCGGCCGCAAGGATATTGCAGGCAAGACCGGCACCACCAACGAGTTCATCGACGCCTGGTTCGCCGGCTACAACCCGGCGCTGGTCGGCGTCGCATGGGTCGGCTTCGACCAGCCCAAGTCGCTGGGGCGCAACCAGACCGGCGGGCTGGTGGCGCTGCCGATCTGGACCGGCTACATGGAAAGAGCGCTAAAGGGCATGCCCGACATGCAACGCGTCGTGCCCGATGGCGTGGTCACCGCGGACACGTTCGAGATGAGCCCGGTGGCGAACAACCAAGCCAAGCACATCCCGGAGTACTTTTACCGCGAGTTCGTCCCCAAGGACGACGCGCCGCCATTCACGCTGTTGCCTACATTCGTGCCGCCGCCCGCAGCGGCAGCCGAGGTGAGCAGGCCGTTGGCGCCGAATTACTAGTCAGCCGGGCTGCAAAACCACAGGCGCGCCGCCCTGCGCCGAGACCAGCCTGGACAGCACCGCGAACAAATCTGCGCCGTCGCGCGTATCCCGCCAGGCCTTGCCGTCGTGGCCAAAATGGAAACCACCGGATTTGGCCGCCACCCAGATCTCGCGCGCGGCCGCATGGCGGTTCACGATTATCTTGCTACCGTCCTGAAACTCGATTTCCAGCACTCCGGCTCCCTTGAGCTGGAGGTCGACATCCAGTCCGGTCGCCTCGATGGCGCGCTCGACCCCCGCCAGCGCGCGCTCCGCCAATGCCTCGAACTCGGTGTCCGTCATGCTCATTTTCCCTGCTAATATCAATATTTTAGCGAGCCTTGGATGCGTGCCGCCGCAATTTTCCTCGCCGCGCTGATCCTGGCCGCTGGCTGCGGCCAGAAGGGTCCGCTGTACCTGCGCGACAAACCCCCGGCGGGGGTCAAGCCGCCCAAGCCCGAAACGTACCAGCCGACCCCCTACCCGGCTGCGCCCGAAAGCTCGACCGAGAAGAATTAGTCCAGCGATGGCATTCGAGTACCGCAAGGGCGCGCTATGCGCCGAGCAGGTCCCGCTCGAGGAAATTGCGCGGCGCTTCGGCACGCCCTGCTATGTCTATTCGCGGGCGGCGATTGAAAATCGCTATGGCGAGTTCCTCCGCGCGCTGGGCAACCGCGCTGCGCTGATCGCTTACTCGGTCAAGGCCAATGCGAATCTCGCCGTCCTTGCCTTGCTGGCCAGGCTCGGTGCCGGCTTCGACATCGTCTCCGGCGGCGAACTCGCGCGCGTGCTGGCTGCGGGCGGCGATGCGCGCAAGACGCTGTTCTCGGGGGTAGGCAAGACCGAGGACGAAATCGCACGCGCGCTCGAGGCGGGCATCCTGTGCCTGAACCTGGAGTCCGAGGGAGAACTGCAGCGCGTGGCTCAGGTCGCGGGGCGCCTCGGCAAGCGCGCGCCGATCGCGTTCCGCGTCAATCCCGACGTCGACGCCAAAACGCACCCTTACATCTCCACCGGTCTCAAGCAGAACAAGTTCGGCGTTGCTTACGCGGACGCAGAGCGTTTGTATCGCGAGGCGATGCAGATGCCACAGGTCGAAGTGGTCGGCATCGGCTGCCACATCGGCTCGCTGATGACGGGCGCCGGGCCGTTCATCGATGCTGCCGCGCGCATCCTCGCGCTGACCGAGCGGCTCCAGCGCAGCGGCATCGAACTGGCGCACATCGACCTCGGCGGCGGATTCGGCATCCGCTACCGCGACGAATCGCCGGCCCCGATCAGCGAATTCCTCGACGGCGCGCTCGGCGTGCTGGCGGGGCGCAGGGAAAAGCTGATCGTCGATCCCGGCCGCGCGATCGTGGGCAACGCGGGGGTGCTGCTCACGCGCGTGGAGTACGTCAAGCCGGGCGCCGAGAAGAACTTCCTCGTCGTGGACGCCGCGATGAACGACCTGATCCGCCCTGCGCTGTACGGCGCCTGGCATGAAGTGCTCCCGGCACAGAAGGCGAACGAATCGGCAGCGAAGGCCGTTTACGACGTCGTTGGCCCGGTGTGCGAGAGCGCGGATTTCATCGCCAGGGACCGCGTCCTTGCGGCGCGTGCCGGCGAGCTGCTCGCCGTCATGTCCGCAGGCGCCTATGCCATGGCGATGAGTTCGAACTACAACACGCGACCGCGCGCGACGGAGGTCATGGTGGCCGGCGACCAGGCGCACCTGGTGCGGCGCCGCGAAAGCGTAGCGGAACTGTTCGCAGGCGAGAGCATCCCAACATGGTGAACCGGGCACCCTTGCTGTTGATTGCATTGGCCGCCGCCTGCGCCGCGTTGGCCGGCTGCGGCCGCGAAGCCGAGTCGTCCAGGCGGCCCGCTGGCCCGCCGCCCGCGCTCATCACCGCTACCGTGGTGCAGCCGCGCACGATCGAGGTCGGCGAGCAGGTGGTCGGCTCGCTCGAGGCGGTGGTCGACCCGAGCCTGGGCGCCGAGGTCGCAGGGCGGGTGACGCGGGTGCACGCTTTCACCGGCAAAAAGGTCGCCAAAGGCGATCTGCTGGCGGAGATCGATCCGCAGGATTTCGAAATCCAGGCGCGCGCCGACGCCGCCGACATCGCGCGGTTGGAATCGCTGCTGGAGCAGTCCCAGCGCATGCTCGAGCGCCAGCAGAAGCTGGTAGCGCAGGGTTTCATCTCGCAAAACGCGGTCGACGATGCGGTCGCGCAGCGCAATGCCTTGCGCGAACAAATCGCCGGCGCCACGGCGCGCGCCGACCAGACGCGCCGCAACCTCGGCAAGGCGCGCGTCAGCTCGCCGATCGACGGCGAAGTCGAGGTGCAGGTCGTCGCCGCAGGTGATTTCGTCAAGGTGGGCGATCCGATGTTCAAGCTGGTCGGAACGCACCGCTTGCACGCGCACCTGCCGCTCCCCGAGAACACCGACCGCATCATCAAGCCCGGCCTCAGGGTGCGCCTCTCGGTGCCGGCACAACCGGGGCGCGAGCTCGAGGCGAAGATCGACGAGATCAGGCCGACGGTGGGTGCGGCCAACCGCTCGCTCGACGCGATCGTGAAATTCGACAACGACGGTACTTTTCGCGGCGGCGGCAGCGTCAACGCCAAGATCGTCATTGCGGTGCGCGAGCAAGCGCTTACCGTGCCCGAGCAGAGCGTGGTGCTGCGCCCGGCGGGCAAGATCGTCTACGTCGTGGCTGAGCAGGACGGGAAGCTGACGGCACAGCAGCGCCTGGTGGAGACCGGCATCCGGCAGGACGGCTATTACGAGGTCCTGAAGGGGCTGGCGCCCGGCGAGCGAGTGGCGGTTGACGGCGCAGGCTTCCTCACCAACGGCGCGGTGGTAGCGCTGCCCAAGCCCGCGGCAGCCAAGGGCGTAGCCAAAGGCGAAAAGGACAGCGCCGAAAAAAGCAGAGATAGGAAGGGCTGACCGATGACGCTTCCAGAGCTTTCCATCAAGCGCCACGTGTTCGCCTACATGCTGAACGCGGTGCTGATCCTGTTCGGGCTGATCGCCTACAGCCGCATGGGCGTGGATCGCCTGCCCTACATCGAGTTTCCAGTGATCTCGGTGGTGACGGCGCAAAAGGGCGCCAATCCCGACGTGGTGGACGCCTCGATCACCAACCTGATCGAAACCTCGGTCAACAGCGTGCCCGGCATCGAGCACATCGCCTCGACCTCCTCGCCCGGGGTTTCGGTGGTGGTGATCACCTTCAACCTCGAGAAGCGCATCGACATCGCCTTCAACGAGGTGCAGGCGAAAGTGAACCAGGTGCTGCGGCGGCTGCCCAAGGACGCCGACCCGCCGGTGGTGGCCAAGGTCGAGACCAACACCCAGCCGATCATGTGGACCGCGCTGCAGGGCGATCGCACCCAGCAGCAGCTCAACCTGTACGCCATCAACGTCATCAAGAAACGCCTCGAGACCATCGACGGCGTGGGCGAGATCCGCATCGGCGGCCGGCGCGACCGCACCATCCGTGTCAACCTGCTGCCAGCGCGCATGACCGCGTATGGCATCGCGGCGCAGGACATCGCCAACGCGTTTGCCGCCGAGCACATCCAGTTCTCGGGCGGCTTCCTCACTGGGCGCGCCACCGAGCACCTGGTGAAGCTGGACCTCGAGTTCCACCGGCTGGATGAGCTGGAGAAGATGATCGTCGCCTACCGCGACGGCGCGCCGGTGCGGGTGCGCGACATCGCCGAGATCGAGGACGGGCTGGCGGACTTCAGGCAACTGGCGCGCTTCAACGGCAAGCCCACGGTGGGCGTGGGCATCGTCAAGGTGCCGAACACCAACACCGTGGACATCATCGAGCGCGTGCGCGAGCGCATCGAGAACGAAATCCGGCCGCAGCTGCCGCCGGGACTGGAGCTGCACTACGTGCAGAACGACGCCATCTTCATCGGCGAGATGGTGGACGCGCTCAAGGGCCACCTGCTCGAGGGCACGATTCTCGCCGCGCTCATCGTCTGGCTGTTCCTGAAGAGCTTCCGCTCCACGCTCATCATCGCCACCGCGATCCCGGTGTCGCTGCTGGGCGCCATCGCGGTGATGTACTTCTTCGGCTACACCTTCAACTCGGTGACGCTGCTCGCGCTGCTGCTGCTGATCGGCGTGGTGGTGGACGACGCCATCGTGGTGCTGGAGAACATCTACCGCCACCGCGAGCACCTCACCGAGGACACGCTGACGGCAGCGGTCAACGGCAGCCGCGAGGTGACCTTCGCCGTGTTCGCCGCTTCGGTCTCGCTGGTGGCAATCTTCGCGCCGGTGATTTTCGTCTCCGGGATCCTGGGGCAGTTCCTGCGCTCATTCGCGGTGGTGGTGACATTCGGCGTACTGGTGTCGCTGTTCGTCTCGCTCACCCTGACTCCGATGCTTTGCTCGCGGTATCTGCAGGTGCGCAAAAAACACGGCCGCGTCTACTGGCTGCTGGAGCATGCATTCGAGCGGCTGGACCGCTTCTACCGCGGCTCGCTCGGCTGGGCACTGGCGCACCGCTGGAAGGTGCTGGCCGGCGCCGCCGTGATCACCGCCGCGGTAGTGCCGCTGTTCAAGTTGCTGCCGACCGAGCTCGCGCCGCAGGCCGATGAAGGACGATTCCTGATCGGCATCCGCACCCCTCTCGGCTCCTCGATCCAATACACCGAGTCGAAGCTGCGCGAGGTCGAAGAGATCGTGTTCCGTTACCCCGACGTGGTGACCGAGTTCGGCGTCATCGGCCTGGGCTCCGCGGGCCAGGTGAACCAGGCGACGCTGGTCGGGCGCATGAAGGCCAAATCCGAGCGCCGCAAGAGCGGCGGCCTGAGCCAGGCCGAGGTGCTGGTGGCGCTGCGGCGCGACCTGGCGCAAGTCGCCGGCGCACGCGCCTTCCCGCGCGCCTTCGGCATCGTACAAGGGGCGCGCTCCGAGCCGCTGCAGTTCGTGGTCAAGGGCCCGAACCTGGAGCAGATGGGTCGCCACGCGGCAGAGTTGCAAAGAGCGCTGCAGGTCGATCCGCAGATCGGCCGCATGGACACCGACCTGCAACTCGACTTGCCTCAGCTGGTGCTCGAGCCCGACCGGGTGCGCGCCGCAGGCGTCGGCCTCACCTCGCAGGACCTCGCGCTTGCGATCAACATGCTCACCGGCGGCGTGGATATCGCCAAGTACAACGACCAACCCGGGGACGGTGAGCGCTACGACATCCGCGTCAAGGCGAAGGAGGGCGAGTTCGCCTCGCAAATCGATCTCGCCAAGATTTACCTGCGCAACCGCCAGGGGCAGCTGGTGCGCCTGGACAGCGTGGCCGCCTTCCACGAGCGCATCGGCCCGGCGGTGATCGGGCGCTTCGACCTGCAGTACGCTGCCACCTTCTTCGCCTCGCCCTCGATTCCGCTTGCGACCGCGATGGAGCGCGTGCGCGAGGCCGCCAAGCAGTTGCCGCTCGGCTATACGGTGGTGTTCATCGGCGAGGCCGAGCAGCTGGAGAAGACACGCCAGGCGACCGCCTTTACATTCGCGCTCGCGCTGGTGCTGCTGTTCATGGTGCTTGCAAGCCAGTTCAACTCGTTCCTGCAGCCCTTCTTCATCATGCTGGCGGTGCCGCTCGCCATCGTCGGCGGCGTGTTCGCACTGTGGCTGTTCGTGCCGCTGTCGCAGTTCGGGCAAGCGGTCGGCCTGCGCATTCCAATGCACACGCTCAACATCTACTCGATGATTGGCCTGGTGCTGCTGATCGGGTTGGTGGCGAAGAACTCGATCCTGCTGGTAGACCTCACCAACCAGCGCCGCGCGCAAGGCATGGCGGTTGACCAGGCGCTGCTCGACGCCTGCCCGATCCGCATGCGGCCGGTGATGATGACCTCGGCCACCATCGTGCTCGCACTCACGCCCGCCGCGTTCGGCTTGGGCGCCGGCGCCGAGACCAACGCGCCGCTCGCGGTCGCCGTGATCGGCGGCATGATCACCTCCACCCTGCTCACGCTGCTGGTCGTGCCTGCCGCCTATTCGCTGGTGGAAAACTGGCGCGAACGACACCGCGCGCGACACCAGCTTGCAACTACCCAGCCACCACAACAAGGACCGGCATGACCGAAACACGCAACCTCGCCGTATTCTGTGATTTCGAGAACGTCGCGCTCGGCGTACGCGACGCGAAGTACGAAAAATTCGACATCGGCCGGGTGCTGGAGAAGCTGCTGCTCAAAGGCTCGATCGTGGTGAAGAAGGCCTACTGCGACTGGGACCGCTACAAGGAATTCAAGGCTGGCATGCACTCCGCCGCCTTCGAGTTGATCGAGATTCCCCACCGCAGCCAGTCGGGCAAGAACTCGGCCGACATCCGCATGGTGGTGGACGCGCTGGACCTCTGCTACACCAAGCAGCACGTCGATACCTTCGTCATCGTGAGCGGCGATTCGGACTTTTCGCCGCTGGTGTCCAAGCTGCGCGAGAACGCGAAGAACGTGATCGGTGTCGGGGTGAAGAATTCTTCCTCCGACCTGCTGGTCGCCAACTGCGATGAATTCATCTACTACGACGACCTGGAGCGCGAGGACGAGGCGAAGCGCCGGGCGGCCAAGAAGCGCCGCGAAGCGCGGCCGGCGGGAGCGCCCAAGGATGCCGCGCCGACCGACGACAAAAAGCAGGAGGCCTTCGACCTGGTGATCGAGACCCTGCAGGCGCTCATCGCCGAGCGTGGCGAGGGCGAGAAGATCTGGGGCTCGATGGTCAAGCAGGCGCTCAAGCGCAGGAAGCCCGGCTTCAACGAGTCCTACTATGGCTTCAAGGCTTTCTCCGACCTGCTCGAGGATGCGGAGAAGAGGAGGCTCGTCACCCTCGAGCGCGACGACAAGTCCGGCGGCTACATCATCCGCCCTGCCACAGGGGCATGAAGCCGGCAGAGCAACTCAGGGATTGAGCTGGCGGTAAACGACGTTGGCGAGCTTGAGCAGCTCTTCGCGCTCCAGGTCGGCCGACGACAGGGCGTAGCCAAACTTGCGGTCGATCCAGTAGAACACGCGCACGTTGCCTTCGCTTGCGAAGCGGAACGCGGTCTCGCGCTGGTCGAGCCCTTCGGTGCGCACGTAGAGCGTCACGCGCCGGCCTTGTGCGTTCTGGTACATGAACTGCGCCACGGGACCCGGGTCTCGTGGCAGCAGCCGCCCGCCCACCAATGACATGCCCTCGGCGTCGAGTTTGGGCGCGCGCACTTCGCCACCGAGGCGTTTCGACAGCCATGCGACCAGGTGCTCCTCCTGGTCCGCGCCGACCTCCACGGGGTGACGCACCTCAGGAGAGTACGTGGCGTGTGCCAGCGCCGCACGGCGCGCGATGACCGGAGCCTCGGACCTGGCAACCGGCGCCGGCGCCTGCAGCGCGTGCAACTGCCAGCCGGCCACGGTGCCGATCGCGATGCCCAGCGCCACCCAACCGGCGACCATGGCGAGCGGGCGCAGGCGCAAACCGCGCCGCGCCGCGCGCTCCAGGTGCGGCGGCACAGCTTCGTCCACGACCGGGTTGTAGTGCATTTGCAATTGCTCGTTGATGCTGCGGTAGGCGGTGGCGCGTTCGGCTTCCTCCGGATGCGCCGTAAACCAGGCCTCCAGTTCCACGCGCCGCGACTCTTCCAGCCGGCCGTCGACCCAGGACTGGATTTCCGCTTCGCTGATCGGTTGCTTTTCGCTCATTTCACTACCTGCAGCTTGGTGCCGCCCTTTCCCTGCATCAATGCGCGCAGCTTCTCGCGCGCCCGGGCCAACCTCGACATCACCGTGCCGATCGGGATGCCGAGCGCGCGCGCCGCCTCGTCATAGCTCAGGTCCTCCAGCGCCACCAGCAGCAGCACCTCGCGCTGCGCAATCGGCAGCGCAGCGATGCCACGCTCCAGATCGCGCACCACCAGCGAGTCTCCCTGCGTGGCGCGCTGCGCCAGTTCCGGCATCTCGTCCTCGAGCGGCTCCGTCGGCCGTGTCGCGCGCACCCGGTTCACGTGCACGTTGTGCATCACCGTGAACAGCCAGGCGCGCAGGTCGGTGCCGTGGCGGTACAGGTGCAGCTTCGACCAGGCGCGCTCCAAGGTATCCTGCACCAGGTCGTCTGCCGTAGCGCGATCACCGACCAGCGCGCGCGCGTAACGCCGCAGCCGCGGAATCTGCTCGATCAGGCCTTGCGTGTCGCTCATTGCACTGAACAGTGCCTTGCGGCGTGCTATTCCGTCAAGAAAGGCAAGGCTTCACCGCGGCTCTTCCGCAAGCGCGGGCAGCGATCGCAGGTAGGCGATCAACGCGGCGAGGTCCTCGGCCGAAAGCTGGCTGGTCGTATTGCGGATCACTTCGTACATCGTATCCGAGGGTGGATCGCCCTCCGGGGTCGAGCCGCTGCGCAGGAATTCCCTCACCTGTGCATCATTCCACTTTTTTAGTCGCGTCGGAGTCAGGTTCGGCACCCGGCCTTCGGGCAGCTTGCCGCCGGCGAGCCAGCGGTCTGTCTTCGGCGCGCCGAGGAAATTGCGCGGCGTGTGGCACTCGCCGCAGTGCCCCAGAACCTTCACCAGATAGGCGCCCCGATTCACCTGCGCGGATGCCTGGGGGTTGGCGACGAACGGCTGCGGCGCGAAAAACAGCCACTTCCAGAAGGTCACGAGGAAGCGCCAATCGAAAGGAAAGCGCAACTCGTGCGCCCGGTTCGCTCGGTTCGCCGGCGGCAGGCTGCGCAGGTAAGCCCAGAGATCGCTGATATCGGCGTCCGTCATTCCCGTGAACGAGGGATACGGAAACACCGGGTAGTAGTGCGCGCCGTCGGCGCGCTCGCCTTGGCGCAATGCGCGCCGAAATTCGGCCTCTGACCACTCGCCCAAGCCGTGCTGCGCATGAGGCGTGATGTTGGGGCCGTAGAACTTGCCGAAGGGAGTATCCAGCGCGCGCCCTCCGGCGTAGGGCGCGGCGCCGGCCGCAGTGTCGCTGTGGCAGCCCATGCAGCCGGCGGCTTTGGCCAGGTACTGGCCGGTCTTCGCATCTCCTTGGGCATAGGCCGCTGCAAAACCAGCGCACAAGGCGCAGGCGAGCGCCAACCGTGAAATTAGCCTGACCAACCGGCACGCGCCCGTGGCAATTCGCTATTCGAGCTTGAAGCGGAACTCGAAGGTCGCGAACGACTCGTGGCAGGAGTTACAGGCGCGGCCCACGGCCTGTACCGCCGGCTTTACGGCATTCTGGTCACCGCCGCCGCGCACCACGGCCGCGAGCTTCTGCACTTCTCCCTGCATACTGTCGATTCCCGCCTTGAACTTTGCCGGGTCCTTATAGACATCGTCTTTCGCTCGCGTGTTGGGATTGCCCGCCGTGTGCGACTGGAAATCGTCCCAGGCCAACTGGGTCAAGACGGTCAGATACTCGACGTTGCGTTGTACGATTTTCGCGTCGTACGGGGCGCGGCCCAGGCTCATTCCCAAGACCGGGCCAAAGTACTTCCCCTGCAGGTTCATCGCGCCCTTGCGCTGCGCGACCAACTGATTCGGATTGGCCTGGGCGAGCGCCTCCGCCGCGATTCCTCCGCCGAGTGCAAGAACCACTGATGCGGTGAGTAGATGCTTGTGCATTTAGTCCTCCTGATTAACGTTTATCAACTGAACTAAGTAAGCGCATTATTGCCGAGGCAACCGGCGAAAGGCTGGGACCCGCTCCTCCTCGTCCGGGCAACATTCAAGATAGCCGTTTATTCCGCGTTGGGCGCGATGGGGAATATTCAACCTGTCCCGGTGTTTTGCCTCTGTCACCCCAAAAACGAGGAATCACATGAAACAGCTGCTCATTTTATTGGCGTCGCTATCGCTGGCTGCCTGCGCGGGCATGATGTCAAGTGGAAGCACGGTCAAGGTCAATCTAAGCGGCGCCGAGGAAGTGCCGCCGGTCTCGGTTCCGGGTTCGGGCAGCGGCAGCTTCATGATCAGCGCGGACGGCATGGTAAGCGGCAGCGTAACGACCACCGGAGTGCAGGGCACAGCGGCGCATATCCACATCGGCGCCCGCGGCACGAACGGTCCCGTCATCATTCCATTCACCAAGAGCGGCGACACCTACAGCGCCCCGGCTGGCGCGAAGCTGAACGACGCGCAGATGCAGGCGTTCAAGGCCGGCAACCTGTATGTCAACGTTCATACCGCCCAAAACAAGGGTGGCGAGGTGCGCGGGCAGCTGAAGCCGTAGCTTGGCCCGCTTGACCGGCGCTGCCTAGCGCAAGGCAGCCGCGTACTCCGCGACCGCCTTGATTTCCCGGTCGCTCATGCGCGCGGCGACACCGCGCATCATGCCGTTCGGGTCATTGGCGCGGCCCCCAGCCCGGAACAGCTTGAGCTGCGCCTCCACGTACTCCGCAAACTGCCCGGAGAGGCGTGGATACTGGCTCGGGATGCCGGCCCCGTCGGGACCGTGGCAACCAGCGCAGGCGGGAACACCGCTTGCTGCGTTGCCGCCTCGCCAGAGCTTCTGTCCTTGCGCCGCCAGTTCCTTGCTGGCCGCCGCCGCCGGTTGCAGCTTCTGCGACGCGTAGTACGCGGCGAGGTTGCGCATGTCACCATCTGACAAGCTCGCTACCATGCCCGCCATCACTGCGTTGTCGCGCTCCGCCGTCTTGCCGCCTTGTGGCTTGAAGTTGGCGAGCTGCTTGTGCAGGTACTCCGGAATCTGGCCCGCCAGCTTGGGGTTGGCGGCAATCGCGCTGTTGCCATCGGCGGCATGGCAGGCTGCGCAAATCTGCTTGGCGACCTGCTCGCCCTTGGCAAGGTCGGGCTTGGCGGGGCCCTGGGCAACGGTTTGCACCGCCGACAACAGCCCCACGGCGGCGAGCGCCGCCAGCACACGGTTCATTCTGGATCTCCCGGAAAACCTTGGAAACGCCTCATTTTATTAGAATTTCGGGCATGCCGGAATCCGACAGCGCGTTTTCCCGGGTGGAATTCCTGATATCCGCCGGAATCACCGGCGGCCTGCCGCCCGAGGATCTCCCAGAACTCGCCTTCGCCGGGCGCTCCAATGTCGGCAAGTCGAGTGCGATCAACGCACTCACGCGGCGCAAGCGCCTCGCGTTCGTCTCGAAGACCCCGGGACGCACTCAGACCATCAATTTCTTCGACCTCGGCGGCCACGGCAGGCTCGTCGACCTGCCGGGCTACGGCTACGCACGCGTCCCGCAAGCGGTGCGTGCCGAATGGGACCAGCTGGTAGGCGGGTTCATGAGCACGCGCAGTTCATTGGCGGGAGTGGTTGTACTGATGGATGCCCGTCATCCCTTTACCCCGCACGATGAGCGTTTGCTCGCATGGCTGCGGCCTGCAGGCCGGCGCCTGCTGGTGCTGCTGTCGAAATGCGACAAGCTCTCACGCCAGGAGCAGCTCAGAGTCTTGAAGCAATGTCGAGCACGCCTCGCAGCCCGGGCCTTTGACGCCGAGGCCCGGCTGTTCTCCAGCCTTTCCGGCGAGGGGGTGGAAGAAACGCGCGTGCTGCTGGACGCCTGGCTGCGAGCAGCAGGCACTGGGCATAAAAAACCCCCGGCAAAGGGGAATTAAACCGGGGGCGAAACGCCTTAATTGGAGTTAAGGCAACCCGCTCAGGGAGGAGAAGCGGGAGACGATCAAACCGTCTGAATGTAAGATTGCGCGGCAAAGGGAAAGTTCCACGCCCTGAAACTCCCAGGAAAATCAGCACCATGAAGATCTATGGCCAGTTTCCCGCCGTACGCATGCGGCGCATGCGGCGAAGCGAATTCTCGCGGCGGCTGATGCGCGAGCATCGGCTCAGCGCAGACGACCTGATCTATCCGGTCTTCGTCCTGGACGGCAAAGACCGTACCGAAAAAGTGGCTTCGATGCCCGGCGTCGAGCGGATGACCTTGGACCGCCTGCTGGCGGTGGCCGAGGAGTGCGTGAAGCTGCGCATTCCTGTCATCGCGCTGTTCCCGGTGATCGACCAGAAGCTGAAAACGCTCGACGGCCGCGAGGCGTTCAACGCCAGGGGCTTGGTGCCGCGCGTGGTCGCGGCGCTGAAAAAGCGCTTTCCGGAGCTGGGCATCATGACCGATGTCGCGCTCGACCCTTATACCGCGCACGGCCAGGACGGCGTCATCGACAAGGCCGGCTATATCGTCAACGACGTCACGCTGGATATCCTGGTCAAACAGGCGCTATGCCAGGCGCACGCTGGTGTCGACATCGTCGCACCTTCCGACATGATGGACGGCCGCATCGGCCGCATCCGCGGTGCGCTGGAAAAGGCCGGGCACATCCACACCAAGATCCTCGCCTACTCGGCGAAGTACGCCTCGGGCTTCTACGGGCCGTTCCGCGACGCGGTCGGCTCGGCGAAGAACCTCGGCAAAGGCGACAAGAAGACCTACCAGATGGACCCGTCGAACTCCGATGAGGCGCTGTGGGAAGTGGGGCTCGACCTCGCCGAAGGCGCCGACATGGTGATGGTGAAGCCCGGCCTGCCTTACCTCGACATCGTGCGTCGGGTGAAAGAAGAGTTCAGGGCGCCGACATACGTCTACCAGGTGTCGGGCGAGTATTCGATGCTGCGCGGCGCGATCGACAACGGCTGGCTGCCAAAGAGCTGCGTGATGGAGACGCTGCTGGCCATGAAACGCGCGGGCGCCGACGGCATCCTGACCTACTTCGCCCTCGAAATCGCGCGCGAGTTGAACAAGCAGTAAGGTGGGCCTGGGCCCACCTTAGCCGAACACCACGGCAACGCCGTGCGCGTCCTGGGCGCTCACCGCGAAAGATCCGTCCGCCAGCGCGGCCGGATTCAATCCGTTCTTGCGCAGCACCTTGGCCGCTGCCGCGCGATCGGCGACGCGGATGAAAAGCGCGGCAACCAGCGGCCGCGCACGCAGCGGCAGGCCGACTCCGTGCAGCCGGTGTCCCAGTTTCCCGCGCGAGGTGAGCGCGATCGGCGCGCTGCCGCTCTGTACCACCAAACCCTCGTCGATCTTCTGCGGCATCGCGGCCAGCAGCTTGCCGTAACTCGCTGCGGCCGCCTCGGGGTCGTCGGCCACGATTGCGACGGCCGCGATTTGCATTGCGCCGTTCGCATGGCGCAGGTACTCCGGCCGCCACACGACAGCGCGCGTGAAGTGCTGGCAGGCGAACATGCGGCAGCCCGGCGACACTTCGGGTGGCAGGGTGACGATGCGAAAGCGCGCTTCGCCCAGGCCCTGCACCGGGCGCGAGAAATCGAGCGGCGCGTCCGCGGCAATGCCATCCGCGGCAAGACTGGCATGCAGGCCACCGGAGTCATCGGTGGCAAGTGCGATGGCACCCAGGCCTTCGCCCTTGGCGAGGAAATCCGTAAAGGTCTGCAACGCCGGATGCGGCTTGGGAACTGCAAGCAGTTCCACGTAGTCGCTGCCAAACATCAGGCAATGGTTCTGCGACCCTAGGGTATGGAAACCGCGCGGCGTCAGCGTGAATCCCATGCGCGCGTAGGCCTGCTGCGCCTTGTCGAGGTCGCGTACCAGAATCACGGCGTGGTCAATGCCTTGCACGTGACGCCGCATTGGCGCGCTCAGTCCGCTTCGGCGAGTTGCAGCGTCTTGAGAAAGCGCTCGGCGTTCTGGTAGCCGATGACCCGCAGCCCGCGGATCTCCCGCCCTTGCGCGTCGAAGAAGATGATGCCCGGCGGGCCGAACAACGAAAAGCGCCTGAGCAGGGCCTTGTGCTCCGCGGTATTCGCCGTCACGTCGGCCTGCAGCAGGAGCATGCGCTCGAGCTTCGCCTTGACGCGTGCGTCGCTGAAGGTGAAGGCTTCCATCTCCCTGCAGGAGACGCACCAGTCGGCGTAGAAATCCAGCATGGTCGGCTTACCCGGCGCGGCGAGCTTGGCGTCCAGCTCCGCGACGCTGTCCACGCGCACGAACTTCGTGTCTCCCTTGCCGTCGAGGAACAGCGGCGAGACGATCCACGCCGCCACCGCCAGCAGCAGCACGCCGAAGAACTTTTTCACCACGTTCATCCAGCGGCCCGCCCTGGGCAGCAGCGCCCCCTCGGAGACGCCGATGACGAGCAACGGGACGCCCATGCCGAGCGCCATGGCGAACAGCGCCGAGCCGCCGAGCGCGACGTCGCGCGTCTGGCTGATGTAGAGCAGCGCGCCGGCGAGCGGCGCGGCGACGCAGGGACTGACGATGATCGCCGAGAGCACCCCCATGCCGGCCACCGAAGCGAGCTTGCCGCCCGCCAGCCGGTGGTGCGCAGTGGAGAGCGGCTGGCGCAGGAAGCCCGGCAACTGGAGCTCGTAGAAGCCGAACATCGACAGCGCCAGCAGCACGAACACCAGTGCGAAGCCGGCAAGCACCCAGCCGTTCTGCAGCGACGCGGCGATGAGCGAACCGGAGTAGGCCGCGGCGACGCCGGCGGCGGCGTAGGCCAGCGCCATGCCGAGTACGTAGGAGGAAGAAAGCGCGAAGGCCCGCTTCTTGTTCACGCTGCCGCCCTCACCGGCAATGATGCCCGACAGGATCGGGATCATCGGCAGCACGCAGGGCGTGAACGCGAGCAGCAGGCCGAAGCCGAGGAAGCTCGCCAGCACCAACCAGGTACTGCCCTGGAACATCGCCGCGATGTCGAAGTCGCTTGCCGAGAGCGACGCGCGCCGGGCTGGCGCATCCCCCGGCAATGACGCGAGGCGCAGCGACGCGGTCGACTCCATCGGCACGTAGCACACGCCGACGTCGGCGCAGCCCTGCGAGGTGACGACGAGCTTCAGCGGATCGGCTGCGCCCGGCTCCACCGGCACGCGGATGCGCACTGCCTTGCGGTAGGTTTCCGTGTCGCCGAAGAACTGGTCCTTCTTCCTCTCCCCCGCCGGGTACTCGGGCTTGCCGAGGCGCGCGTTCTCGGCCGTGAACTTGAAGCGCTCGCGGTACAGGTAGTAGCCGTCGGCGATGGCGAACTGCACCTCCACCGCACTGCCGTCGAGGGCGCGGGCCGAGAAGCGGAAGGCCTGCTCGGGCTCGAGCAGGTCCTGCGGCGACGCCGCTAGCGCGGGCAGCGCCGCGAGCGCAAGCCACAGGAAAAGGGAGCGGGTCATGGGGGAGGCGTCGTTTGCGTGGCCACCCAGTCCAGGTAGGCGGGCAGGCCACGCTCGATTGGGACCGCCACGATCTCGGGAAGTTCGTAGGGATGGACCTGTCGGATCGCCGCCTCGAGAGCAGCGTAGCACTCTCGCGTCGTCTTGATCAGCAACGGGTGCTCTTCGTCGTGCTGCACCTCCCCCTTCCAGCGGTAAACCGAGCGGCAAGGCGCCAGGATGTTGACGCACGCGGCGACGCGCTTCTGGATCAGCGCATCGGCCAGCTTCTCGGCGGCAGCGCGGTCCGGCAGGTTGGTCAGTACCAGCAGCGCATTCATACGGCCCCCATGGAGCGCGGCACGCCTTCGAACACCGTCGGATAACGCAGCCGCACGCCGAGGTGCTCCTTCATGAGGCGATTGGCGAGGCGCCGCGACTCGCTCATGAAGGAGAGCAGATCAGCCGCGATCCGGCCCACCGCCTCAACACGCGGGATGCGGGGCGGACGCGGCAGCCCGGCGCGCTCCGCCACCAGGTCAAACCAGTCGCCCATGCGGATCTCGCTGTCGTCGCTGGCGTTGTACGTGCCGGCGGGCGCGGCATCCTCCAGCGCGCGCAGCACGATCGAGGCCAGGTCTTCCGCGTGGACGTGATTGGTGTAGACGTCGTCCTCCGCTCGCAAAACGGGGATCCCCGCGCGCAGTCTCTCCAGGGGCAGGCGGTCGGCGGCGTAGATGCCGGGAACACGCAGGATCACCAGCGCCACGCCGCGCTCGCTGCACCATAGTGCAAGCTGGTGCTCGGCATCCACGCGGCGCCGCGCGCGATCGGTCTGCGGGCGCACCGCGCGCGACTCTTCCACGCGCGCCCCGCCGCAGTCCCCGTACACGCCGCTCGTGCTGACGTAGACCACGCGCGCCGGTAAAATTCGCCCCTTTGCCAGCGCTGCGAGCAGATGGGTGGTGCGCGTGTCCGCAGTGCCGGTACTCGGCGGCGGCGCGCAATGCAGCACGGCGTCCGCCGCTTGCAGGGTAGCAAGGGTCTCGGGGCGGTCGAGATCGAATCCGTGGCGGCGCGACAGCGGTTGCACCGCGTAGCGCGCTTCGAGCCGCGGCGCGGCGCGGCGCGCGATGTCGCCGTAGCCCGCGATCAACAGCTTGTTCATCGGTGCCATTTTAGCGACATGCACAGCGTCACGATCCAGCCGAGCGGTCACCAGTTCCAGGTCGAGGATGGCGAAGCCGTGCTCGCCGCCGCGCTGCGCCAGGGCTTCATCCTGCCTTACGGCTGCAAGAACGGCGCCTGCGGCAGTTGCAAGGGCAAGATCGTCTCCGGCGCCGTGGACTACGGCGTTTACCAGCAAAAGGCGCTGACCGAAGAGGAAAAGGCGCAGGGCAAGGCGCTTTTCTGCCAGGCGAAGCCCCTCACCGACCTGGTGATCGAGGCTCGCACCATCGGTGCAGCCAAGGACATCCCGGTGAAAACCCTGCCCTGCCGCGTGCAGAAGATGGAGCGGGTCACGCAGGACGTGATGCTCCTTGGCCTCAAGCTCCCGGCCAACGAGCGGCTGCAGTTCCTCGCCGGGCAGTACCTGGAGTTCCTGCTCAAGGATGGCACGCGGCGCAGCTTCTCCATGGGCAACGCGCCGCATGACGACGAGCTGATCCAGCTGCACGCGCGCCACGTGCCGGGCGGGCAGTTCACCGACCATGTGTTCGGCAAGATGAAGGAGCGCGACATCCTGCGCTTCGAGGGGCCGCACGGCACCTTCTTTTTGCGCGAGGACTCAGCCAAGCCGATCGTGTTGGTCGCCTCGGGCACCGGCTTCGCGCCGATCAAGTCGATCATCGAGCACGCGCTGAACAAGGACATCCGGCGGCCGATCACGCTTTACTGGGGCGGGCGGCGGCCGCAGGACCTCTACATGCACGCGCTGGCCGAAGCGTGGGCGGCACAAGGCAAGCTCAGGTACGTGCCGGTGATCTCCGACGGGCTGCCGGAGGACAACTGGACCGGGCGCGCGGGCTTCGTGCATCGCGCGGTCATGGAGGACTTCCCGGATCTTTCGCTGCACCAGGTCTACGCCTGCGGCGTGCCCATCATGGTGGACTCGGCGCGGCGCGATTTCATCGCGCGGTGCAAATTGCCGGAAGACGAGTTCTACGCCGACAGCTTCACCACACCGGCCGACCTCGCTCAGCCCGCCGCTTCGCCCAAGTAGGCTTCGCGCACCTTCGGATTTGCCAGCAGCTGCTTCGCCTCGCCCGCCAGCGTGATGCTGCCTGACTCCATCACATAGCCGCGGTGCGCGAGTTCCAGCGCGAGGCGCGCGTTCTGCTCCACCAGCAGGATGGTCACGCCGCGCGCCGC
Organism: uncultured Enterobacteriaceae bacterium; assembly: GCA_964631735.1. GTDB lineage: Bacteria > Pseudomonadota > Gammaproteobacteria > Burkholderiales > SG8-39 > JAABQT01. The sequence goes on along the minus strand of CAZVZV010000179.1, from coordinate 9,635 downwards.
CACCTCGCGCACGATGTCGAAGATCTTCGCCACCATCAGCGGCGCGAGGCCCATCGAGGGCTCGTCCAGCAGGAGCAACTTCGGCCGGCTCATCAGCGCCCGCCCGATGGCGAGCATCTGCTGCTCGCCGCCGGAGAGCGTGCCGGCGGTCTGTTTCCGCCGCTCCTGCAAGCGTGGAAATGACTCGTACTGCCGCGCAAGATCCGCTTGAACGTCGGCGTCCTTGCGCACATACGCGCCCATGGCGAGGTTTTCTTCCACCGTGAGCTGCGCAAACACGCCGCGCCCCTCCGGCACCATGACCAGCCCGCGGCGCGGCAACTCGAACACTGGCAGCCCTTCGAGCGCGTGGCCGGCGTAGGTCACCTTGCCGCTGCGGGCGTGCAAACCGCAGATCGCCTTCAACGCGGAGGACTTCCCGGCGCCGTTGGCGCCGATCAGGCAAACGAGCTCCCCTGCGGCCACCGCGAGGTCGATGCCCCTCACCGCGCGGATGCCGCCGTAGCGCACCTCCAGCCCCTTTACCTCAAGCAGCATGCGGCGTGCCGAGATACGCTTCGATGACTTTCGGGTCGCGCTGCACCTCGGCCGGCGTGCCCTCGGCGATGCGCTCGCCGTAGTCGAGCACCAGCACGCGGTCGCAGACGTTCATCACCAGGCGCACGTCGTGCTCGATGAGCAGCAGCGTGACGCCGTCCTTGCGGATGCCATCGAGAAGCTTGCGCAATGCGAGTGTCTCGGATGGATTCATTCCCGCGGCTGGCTCGTCGAGCGTCAGCAGCTTGGGCTCTGTGGCGAGCGCGCGCGCGATCTCCAGCCGTCGCTGGTCGCCGTAGGGCAGGCTTCCGGCCGGGTCGTTGGCGCGCGCTCGGATGCCGACATAGTCGAGCAGTTCGAACGCGCGGCGCTCGATCGCCGCCTCTTCCATCAGCGTGGCGCGATTCCTGAGCAAGGCGCCGAGCACCCCCGCGCGCGTACGCACGTGGCGCCCGATCATTACGTTTTCCAGCGCCGAGAGGTTGGCGAACAGCCGAATGTTCTGGAAAGTGCGCGCGATGCCGTGCGCGGCTACCTGGTGCGGCGCAAGGCCGGCGAGCGGAGCGCCGTCGAATTCGAAGCTTCCCGCATCCGGCCTGTAGATGCCGGTCAGCAGATTGAACAGGGTCGTCTTGCCTGCACCGTTGGGCCCGATGAGGCCGTAGATCTCGCCGCGCCGGATCGAGAACGAAACCCCGGACAGCGCCTGTACGCCACCGAAGCGCTTGCCGACGCCCGTGGCCTCAAGCAGGCCGTTCATCGGAGAGCTCACGCTTGCGCACGGCGGAAGGCAACAGCCCGGCCGGCCGAAACAGCATGATCAGCACCAGCGCCAGGCCGAAGATCAGCATGCGGATCACTTCGGGCTCGACCAGCATGCGGCCAAACAGCGCATGCTGCAGCGGCTCCACCGTCCAGCGCAGGATCTCGGGCACGAAGGACAGCAGCACCGCGCCGAGTACCACGCCCCAGATGTTGCCCATGCCGCCCAGCACCACCATCGCCACCACCATGACTGACTCGACCAGCACGAAACTCTCCGGCGAGATGAAACCCTGGATCGCCGAAAACATGCCCCCGGCGACCCCGCCGAAACTGGCGCCCATGGCGAAAGCGAGCAGCTTCATGCGGGTCGTATTGATGCCCATCGAGCGCGCCGCGGTCTCGTCCTCGCGCACCGCTTCCCAAGCGCGGCCGATCCTCGAATTCTGCAGGCGCACGTTGACCACCAGGATCGCCACCATTACCGCGAGCAGCAGGTAGTAGTACTTGATCGGGCCGCTGACGGTGAGCCCGAGCAGTGTGTCGGGCCTGGAGAAATCGAAGCCGCCGATCTTGAACGGATCGATGCCCGCGATGCCTTGCGGCCCGCTGGTGATGTTCACCGGGCGCGAGAGGTTGTTGAGGAAAATACGCACGATCTCGCCGAAGCCCAGGGTGACGATCGCCAGGTAGTCGCCGCGCAGCTTCAGCGTCGGTGCGCCGAGCAGCACGCCGAAGAACGCTGCCACCAGCGCGCCGATCGGCAGGATCACCCAGAACGGCAGGTGCAGGCCGAACTGCGGGCTGGCGAGCAGCGCGTAGGTGTAGGCGCCCACCGCGTAGAAAGCGACGTAACCGAGGTCGAGCAGTCCCGCGAATCCGACCACGATGTTGAGGCCGAGCGCGAGCAGCGCGTAGAGGATGGCGTAATTCGTAATGCGTACCCAGCTGGTGCCGACCTGCGCCAACGCGAACGGCAGGACGAGCAAAGTGAGCGCAATCACCGCCACCCCGGCCCACACCAGCTTCGGATTGTTGCGCGAATCGAACAGTGCATTCATGCGCGGTCGCCGACCCTCTCGCCGAGCAGCCCGGAGGGCCGGAACACCAGCACCAGGATCAGCACCACGAACGCGAACACGTCCTGGTAGTTCGACCCGAACAGGATGACGTGCCCGCCACCCGCGCAGTGCTCGTCAAGGAACGACGCAAGCCAGCCGTAGCGGCAAAGATCTGTCAGGTCGCCGATGTATCCCGCGCCGAGAGCCTCGACGACGCCGAGTACCACTCCACCCAGCATCGCGCCCGGGATGTTGCCGATGCCGCCAAGCACCGCCGCGCAGAAAGCCTTCAGGCCCAGCACCGAGCCCATGGTGTACTGCGCAATGCCGTAGTAGGTGCCGACCATCACGCCCGCCACCGCGCCGAGGGCGGCGCCGATGACGAAGGTGGCGGCGATCACGCGGTTCACATCCACGCCCATCAGCCCTGCCACCTGAGGATTCTGCGCGGTGGCACGCATTGCCGTGCCCAGGCGCGTGCGGTACACGAGGAACGCGAGGCCGGCCATGATCGCCACGCACAGCGCGACGATGGTCAGTTGCACGTTGGTGACGGTGGCGCCGGCGAAGGTGTAGTTCTGGACGCGGATGATCTGGGGGAAAGCGATGACGTTGCGCGTCCACACCAGCATCGCCAGGTGCTGCAGGATGATCGACACGCCGATGGCGGTGATCAGCGGCGCGAGGCGCGGCGCCCGGCGCAGCGGCCGGTAGGCGAGCCGCTCCATGGCGTAGCCGACCGCCATGCACACCGGAACCGCGCAACTGACACCCAGCATCACCACCAGCAGCGGCGGCATGCCCGCAGCGGCGAAGCTGGTGATCACCGAAAATGCCACCATCGCGCCGATCATCACCACTTCGCCATGGGCGAAATTGATCAGCTGGATGATGCCGTAGACCATGGTGTAACCGAGCGCCACCACGGCGTACACGCTACCCAGAGTCAGGCCGTTGACGACCTGCTGCAGGAAAATGTCCACGCGGTGGAGCCTAGCAGAAATGAAAACGGCACCCGCAGGTGCCGTCTTCTCGATGCCGGAGCGTGGCGCTTACTTGCCGAACTCGGCGAACGGGATCGTCTTGCCGCCCTTGATCACGGCCAGCGGCTCGATCTTGCCGCCCTTCATGGTGAAGATGGTCATCTCGGCGTCTTTGCGATCGCCCTTCGCGTCGAAGGAGATCTCCCCGGTAACCCCCTTGTGGCTGATTTTCGCGACCTCCGGCAGGTACTTGACCGGGTCGGCCGAGTCGGCCTTCTTCATCGCCGCGATCAGGATGTTGGCCGCGTCGTAGGTGAATGGCGCGTACAGGATCGGGTCTATGTTGAATTTCTTCTTGTAGGCGTTGAGGAAACCCTTGTCCGCGGCGGCCACAGGGATGCCGGCCTGCGAGCACAGCAGGCCTTCCGCGGCCGGACCGGCCAGCTTGGTCATCTCGTCGGTGCAGGCGCCGTCGCCGAAGGCGAACACTGCCTTGATGCCCAGTTCGCGCCCCTGCTTCATCAGCGGCCCGCCGGTGGCGTCCATGCCGCCGTAGAAAATCGCATCCGGGTTGCGCCCCTTGAGCTTCGTCAGTACCGCTTTCCAGTCGGTGGTCTTGTCGGTGCCCTTCTCGCGCGGCAGCACCGCTATCTTCGCGGCCTTGAGCGTCTTCTCGACTTCGTTGGCGATGCCTTCGCCGTAAGCCGTGGCGTCGTCAATCACCGCCACCGTCTTCGGCTTGTTGTTGCTCGCCAGGTAGCTGGCGATCGCCGGGCCCTGCTGGTCGTCGCGGCCGACCACCCGGAACTGGGTCTTGAAGCCCTGCTCGGTCAGTTTCGGGTTGGTCGCCGAGCCCGAAATCACCGGGATGCCGGCCTGGCTGTAGATCGGCGCGGCGGGGATCGAAACGCCGGAATTGAGGTGGCCGACGACACCGGCGACCTTCGCGTCCACCATTTTCTGCGCGACGGTGGTGCCGACCTTGGGATCGGCCTGGTCGTCCTCGGCGACGAACACGAACCTGATGTCCTTGCCGCCGAGCTTGATCTTGGCTTCATTGGCCTGCTCTACCGCGAGGCGCGCGCCGTTCTCGTTGTCCTTGCCGAGGTGCGCGATGCCGCCGGTGAGCGGGCCGGCGTGGCCGATCTTCACTTCGATGGCGGTGTCGGCCTTTGCTGCGGGTTTCTGCTCGCCACAACCGACCAATGCGACGGCAGCAGCAATAAGGGTCAGTGCGATCTTGGGGTGTTGCATACAGCCTCCTGAATGTTCGGGAACCTACTTGGTTGAGAGAATCCACTTCACCAGCGCACGCACGTCGGCGTCGGGCACCGCCGCGTTGGGCGGCATCGGCACCTGGCCCCACACGCCCGTGCTGCCCTTCTTCACTTTCTCGACGAGCTTGGCTTCGGCATCCTTCTGCCCGGCATATTTCTTGGCAACGTCGGCATAGGCCGGGCCGACAGTCTTGGCGCCTTTCACGACGTGGCAAGCCACGCAGACGTGCTTCTTTGCGAGCTCTTCGCTTGCCTGGGCCGGCAGAGCGGCGGCAAGCGCCACCACTGCGGCGGCAATGACAAACGGCTTCATGTGTTTCCTTTCGAATTGAGGGCCGAGATGCTACCCGAACGCTGACTCTTTGCAAGCCTTTCGAAGCGCCTCGAGGCTGTCCATGGGCGGCAGGCAAGTAACGCCCCGACACAGCCAGGCGTTGACCGAGGCAGTCGCGGGCTTGTCCAGGACCGGGGGCAGCCCCGGCGTGCCCGCGGGGATCGCCAGCACCAGCGTTCCCGGCAGGTACTCCCGCGCCATCGCCTGCGACCACGGCGGCAGCGCCAGCGCAGGCCCGCGCAGGATGGCGGTGGCGGGCGGCTCGAGCTGTTCCTCGAGCGCAAGGAGCAGCATGGCGTAGCCCGACGGATGCTCGTGCATCGGCGGGTGGAACAGTTCCAGCGTGCGCTCCGCGGCGCGCGCATAGCGCACTTCCCCGGTCAGCGCGGCGAGGCGGCTCAGCGCGCAGGCCGCCATGCCGTTGCCGGAGGCCATCGCGTTGTCGTGCCCGGGCTTGAGGCGGTGGATCAGTTGTTCGTGGTCGCGCGCGGTGAAATAGAAGCCGCCCGCCTCACGGTCCTCGAATTGCTCGAGCAGGACTGCGGCCAGCGACTCGGCGAACTCGAGGTCCTCGCCGCGGTACTCGTCCTGCAGCAGCTCGAGCAGCGCCGCGATCAGGTACGCGTAATCATCGAGATAGGCGTTGAGGTGCGCGCGGCCGTCCTTGTACGTCGCGAGGAGCCTGCCGCCTTGCCACATGCGTTCGCGGATGAATTCCAACGCCCGCCGCGCGGACGCAATCCATTCCGGCCTGCCGAACACTCTGCCGGCGTGCGCCATGCCGCGGATCGCAAGGGCATTCCAGGACACGAGCACCTTTTCATCGCGCCCGGGCCGAACGCGGGGCGCTCGCGCAGCGAAGAGCTTTGCTTTCGCCGAGGTGAGCAGCGCCTCGGCGCTGGCGCGCAGCGGTTGCGCGACATGCAGGTGCCAATGCCGTTCCTCGAAGTTGGGCCGGCGGTCCAGGCCGTAATGGGGTGCCACCGCCTCCCATTCTTCGTCGGTCAGCAAGGCGCGCACCTCGTGCGCATCCCAGACATAGAATTTGCCCTCCTCGTGCTCCGAGTCGGCATCGAGCGCCGAGTAGTAGCCGCCCTCGGGTGACTGCATCTCGCGCAGGATCCAGCCCGCAGTCTCGTCGGTGCATCGCGCGTACAGCCTGTCGCCCGTCACCAGCCACGCGTCGGCGAGCAACTGCAGCAGCGGCCCGTTGTCGTAGAGCATCTTCTCGAAGTGCGGGATCCTCCACTGCGCGTCCACGCTGTAGCGGCAAAAGCCCCCTCCCAGCTGGTCGTAGATGCCGCCTTCGCACATGTGCCGCAGCGTCGTGTCCACGATCGCCGTCTCGCCATTGCGCAGGCATAGCTCGAGATCCGTCGGATGCGGGAACTTCGGTGCGCCGCCGAAGCCGCCATTGCGTGCATCGAAGCTCGCGCGCAGCACCTCCAACGCGGCGCGCACCGGCTCCGCGTCGAGCGCGACGCGCTGCCGCGCGGGACGCAGTTGCATGCGCGAGAACGCGAGCCGCACCTGCTCGCCCTGCTCGCCGATGGCCTCGCGCTGCTCGCGCCACACCGTCGCGATGCGCTCGAGGATTTCGACGAAGCCCGGCATGCCGTAGCGCGAGGTCTTGGGAAAGTAGGTGCCGCCCCAGAACGGCGACCCGTCCGGCGACAGGAACATCGTAAGCGGCCAACCGCCGCCGCGCTGCGCCAGCATCTGGTGTGCGGCCTGGTAGATCTGGTCGAGGTCGGGCCGCTCCTCGCGGTCCACCTTGATGTTGACGTAGTGGCGGTTCATCACCGCCGCCACCCCGGGATCCTCGAAGCTCTCGTGCGCCATCACGTGGCACCAGTGGCAGGCCGAGTAGCCCACCGAGAGCAGGATCGGCTTGTCCTCGGCGCGGGCGCGCTCAAGCGCCTCCTCGCCCCACGCGTACCAATCCACCGGATTGCCCGCGTGCTGCTGCAGGTAGGGCGATGTCTCTGCAGCCAGCCGGTTGGTCATGGCGTGCGCAGGATCCCGTCGAGTGTTTCGCGGTAGGCGGGCAGGCGCGGCCCGCCCAGCGACACTGCGCGCCGGGCGGCAGCGAGCGCTTCCGTGCGGCTGCCCATTTCGTGCAGCGCCTGGGCAAGATTGTTCCACGCATCGGCCGCCCCAGGGTGATCCATCGTCGCGCGGAGGTAAGCGGCGGCGGCGCCCGGCAGGTCGCGCATCGCGTAGCTCGCGTTGCCCAGGCCCAGTTGCGCGGCAACGCTCCCTGGCCAGCGCGCCAGCGCGGTCTCGTAACCGCGCCGCGCCGCAGCCGGCGCCAGCCGCTCGAGCGCGGCGACGGCTGCGAGGTACGAGGCTTCGACGGCGGTGGCCGGCAGGCGCTCAGGCGGCAGCGCCGCCATCGCCCAATGGCCGCTCCTCGCCCAAGTATGCTCGAACGTGTCGAGCGGCATCGTCAACCTGCGCGTCACCCCTGAACGCAGCACTACCTCGCGGCGGCCGAGGTCGTAGCCGATCGCCACCGCGTAGTGCCACTGCGGCCACCAGTCGAGGGCCAGGTTCTGCAGCACCACCACCGGTGTACCCGTGGCGAGCTCGCGCAACAGATCCTCCAGGCGCGGCGCAAGCGGATAGGCGACCAGCCGATGGCGCCTGGCAGCCGCGAGCATCTCCGACTGCAGCGAACCTTTGCGCCCGGGCAGGTAGACCTGGGGTAGCAGGGACTCCGGGGTGGCGTCGCCGCCGGCGTGGACGAGGACCGCCGCCAGCGAGGCTGGGCCGCACTGATAGTCCTCCTGCGGGAAAAACGGAGTGCCTGCTATCTCGACGGAATCGGGCAGCCCGGCCGGGCGCTGATCGATGAGGTGTGAAACCTGCGGCGCCGCGCAGCCGGCGAGCAGCGCGGCGGCCAGACTCAGCGTGCAGAACGCGTAAACGGGAATATCTTCGTGTAGCCCATGATGTCGGTAAACAGCAGTACGAGGAACACGATCAACGCCACCGTGAGAAAGTCCGAACCTCCAGCGGGCAGCCCGTCGAGCTGCGCGGCAAGCTGAGCGGCCTCGGCATCGGATAGCGCTGCGACGCGATCCCGCGCCATCGCCGGATCCACGCCCAGGGCCTGGAGCCGCGCGCTGACGTCGCCACGCTCCAGGAGGCTGGCCAGGCGCTCGCGCTCTGCACCCGCCACTACCGTGTCGGTGCTTACAATTCCAGCCTGCACCTGCAAGGGCGCACCGATACCGCCAATGCATACGATCAGCAAAGCAGCCACAACGCGACGAAAGCGACCAGTCATTGTTCAATTCTCCTATTGGGGTTGCGAAACCAAAAAGATTAGTCTTTGCCCGCATCCAGCGTCAACCGACGTTTGTCGGCGACTCACGACAGGACTGTAACGCAAGTGAGCGATTCCAGCGCGGCGGAAGTCCTGCGCTTCTGGTTCGACGAGCATGCGAAGGATTGGTTCGTGAAGAACTCGTCGTTCGATGCGCAGGTTCGCGCGCGCTTTCTCGAACTGCACGGGGCGGCCGCGGCGGGCCGGCTCGTGCACTGGGCCGACGAAAGCCGCAGTTGCCTCGCTCTGGTCATCGTCCTCGACCAGTTCCCGCGCAACATGTTCCGGGGCGAAGCGCGCGCGTTTGCGACGGACTCACTCGCGCTTTCGGCGGCGCACGTCATCCTGCAGCGCGGTTGGGACAAGGAGATGGCCCAGGCGGAACAACTGTTCGCCTACCTGCCCTTCGAGCACAGCGAGTCGCTCTCGGAGCAGCAGCTTTCGTGCGAACTAATGAAGGACTTCGAGGCCGACCAGCTGCGCTACGCGACCCGGCACCGCGAGATCATCGAGCGCTTCGGCCGCTTTCCGCACCGCAACGACATTCTCGGCCGTGAGAGTACTGCGGCCGAGATCGAATTTCTCAAGCAACCCGGGTCAGGTTTCTGAGCCATCGGTGATCGCACCCAGGGAAGCAGTGGAAACCAGTTTCATGTACTTGGCGAGGAGACCCGTGGTGTAACGGGGCTTTGGCGCCTTCCATTTCTTCCTGCGCGCGGCCAGCTCCTTCGCCGGCACGTTGAGTTGGAGCAGGCGCTTCTTCGCATCGATGGTGATCGAGTCGCCTTCTTTCACCAGCGCGATGGTCCCGCCGACGTAGGCCTCGGGCGCAACGTGTCCCACCACCATGCCCCAGGTGCCGCCGGAAAAGCGCCCGTCGGTCAGCAATCCCACGGATTCGCCCAGCCCCTGCCCGATCAGTGCGGAGGTCGGCGCCAGCATCTCCTGCATGCCAGGACCGCCCTTCGGGCCTTCGTAGCGGATCACGATCACATTTCCCGGCTTGATTTTCTTCGCCATGATGGCCGTCATGCACGCGGGCTCGGAGTCGAACACGCGCGCCGGCCCGGTGATTGAGGTTTTCTTCAGGCCGGTGATCTTTGCCACGCAGCCCTCGGGCGCGAGATTGCCTTTCAGAATCGCAAGGTGCCCCTGCCTGTACATGGGATGCGACCACGGCCGGATTACGTCCTGATCCTTCCTCGGCTCGGCAGGCAAGTCTTTCAGCATCTCGGCCATCGTCTTGCCATGGATGGTCATGCACTCGCCGTGCAGCACACCGTGGGCGAGCAGGATCTTCAGCACCTGCGGTACGCCGCCCGCGCGGTGGAAATCCACCGCGACGTAGCG
>CAZVZV010000178.1:0-10576 GCA_964631735.1 uncultured Enterobacteriaceae bacterium | reverse complement strand
GGCCACAGCGGCACCACCTCGACCACGCGGTCGCCCGGGTCCACCAGCAGCTGCGACACCAGCATCAGCGCGTTCACCCCGGCGCTGGTGACTGCGATCTGCTCGAACGACGTCGGCCGGTGCAGGCGCGTGAGGTAGGCGGCGAGCGCCTGGCGCAGGGAATGGATGCCGAGATTGTGCGAGTAGAACAACTCGCCCGCCTCGATCGAGGCGATGCCGGCGCGGCGGATGAAGTCCGGGGTGGGCTCGTCCGGCTCTCCCACCCAGAAAGGCAGCACGTCCTTGCGGCCGATGCCCGCGTTCACCAGCTCGCGGATCTTGGATGCGCCCAGCGCGCGCACCGCGGCGCGCGCGTGAACCGGGTGTGGAGTCTCGGGTCGCACTAGAACAGGTGCACGGCCGTCGGGAACCAGAAGCCGATCACGCAGAACGCAATCGCCACCACGCCGAGCGCACCGGCCAGCCACACCAGCGCCGGCATGGTGGTGATGATCGAGGCGGAGGCCATCACGATGGCGATCTGTACCGCGGCGGAGGCCACCTCATAGTGGTGGTAGGCGGACATGCCGTGGTCGCGCTTCTGCTCCGCGGCCTTGGCACGCGCGGCAAGCTCCTTGCGACCTTCGTTGGTCTCGGGCTCCGACTGGTAGCGCTCGGCGGTCTCCCTCCATTTCGCGATCTGCTTGGTCGCAGCGTCGCCGGGATTTGCCGCCTCCATCTGCTCCGCCGCGGTGCGCAGCGTTGTCTGGCGGATGGTCTTCGCCTGGAAGAAGGCCCACAGGTTGGACGCTTCAATGTTCGCCGCCGTGGCTGTGGTCTGCGCCGCCTTGCCCAGCGTCTCGGAAAACGCCAGCACCAGCGCCAGCACCGCAATCAGCAGCGCGACGCGCTTATTGCCGCCATGCGCATCGACGTGACCGTGTCCACCGGACATTTATGCCACCTTCTCCGCTTCGTTGAATGACCTGAATGCCGCAATGGCGCGGTCGATCCCTGCCGTGTCCACGTCCAGATGCGTGACCAGGCGCAGGCGCGCGCCCGGCAGCACGATGACACCGCTCTTCGCCAGGTGCGCCACCAGCCCCGGCGCCGATTTCACGAACACCATGTTCGACTGCGGCGCCTCCACGCCGAGACCCCTGGCGAGGCGCTCGGCATTGGCGTGGTCCTCGGCCAGACGCTCGACATTGTGCTCGAGCGCGTACAGCCCGGCCGCGGCGAGCACGCCCGCCTGGCGCATCGCGCCGCCGAGGATCTTGCGCGCGCGCTTTGCGCGCGCAATGAAGTCCCGGCTGCCGACCAGCATCGTTCCCGCCGGCGCGCCGAGGCCTTTGGACAGGCAGGCCGACACCGAGTCGAAGCCGCGGCACAGGTCCTTCACCGGAAGCCCGAGCTTCACCGCGGCGTTGAAGATGCGCGCGCCGTCGAGGTGCGTCGCCAGCCCGCGGCGCTTTGCCAGCGCCAGCGCCTCGTCGAAATATTTCCGCGGAATGACGCGGCCGGTGATGGTGTTCTCCAGCGCCAGCAGCCGCGTCCTCGCGAAATGCGGGTCATCGGGCTTGATCTGGGATTCGACCTCGCCGAGATCGAGCGTGCCGTCGGGCCGGTTGGCGATGGCCTGCGGCTGGATCGAGCCGAGCACCGCGCCGCCGCCCGCTTCGGAGCGGTAGGTGTGGGCTTCCTGTCCGACCAGCACTTCGTCGCCGCGCTGGCAGTGGCTCATCAGCGCCGCGAGGTTGGATTGCGTGCCGGTTGGGAAGTACAGGGCCGCCTCGAAGCCGAACAGCGCCGCCGCACGCTCCTGCAGCCGGTTGACCGTGGGGTCGTCGCCGAACACGTCGTCGCCGACCTCGGCTTCGGCCATTGCGCGGCGCATGCCGGCCGAGGGGCGCGTGACGGTGTCGCTGCGCAGATCGACCCAGTCTAGTGCTGCCATTGCCCCCTCCTCTTGATACACTCGTCGTACTAGGACCACTTTCTGGAGGACAGCATGATAACCAAACGCAAGCTAGCCCTGTCCGCGCTCGTCGCGGGCGCCTTCGCCGCCGCACAGCCGGCGCTCGGGCAGACCACGCTCACCTTCTCGTCCTGGGTGCCGCCCAGCCACCACCTGTCGCTCTGGCAGGTGAACTGGGCCGCCGACGTGGAGAAGGCCACCGCCGGGCGCGTGAAGTTCCAGTTGCTGCCCAAGCACCCCTCGGCGCCGCCGGGAACATTCGACGCGGTGCGCGACGGGCTGATGGACCTGTCCTATGTGACAGCAAGTTACACACCGGCGCGCCACGTGTTCCCGCTGATGCCCGAGCTGCCCGGCGCCGGCAATACCGCGGAGATCAACTCGGTCGCGTATTCGCGCATCCACTGGAAGTATTTCCAGAAGGAGGGCGAGTACAAAGGCGTGAAGCTGCTCGCAGTGTTCACGCACGGCCCGGGCCAGATGTTCACCAAGAAGACGGTGAAAGGCATCAACGACCTGCAGGGCCTGAAGATCCGCACCGGCGGCGGCGTGGCCGAGGCGGTGGCGAATGCGCTGGGCACCTCGGCCTTCGTCAAGCCCGCGCCCGAGTCCTACGAGCTGCTGAAATCGGGCGTGGCTGACGGCGTGTTCTTCCCGATGGAGTCGATCGTCTCGTTCAAGCTGGACACGGTGCTCGAGCAGGCGACGCTTTTCCCGGGCGGCATGTACAGCTCGGCCTTCGGTTTCTTCATGAACCAGGACAAATGGAACAAGCTCGCCAAGCAGGACCAGGCGATCATCGAAAAGCACTCTTTCGAGTACGCCGCGCGCAGCAACGGCAAGTCCTGGGACACCGCAGACCAGAAGGGGCTTGAAGCGCTGAAGAACGCCAAGGTCCGTATCGTGCAGGCCGACAAGGCCCTGCAGGCCGAGGTGCGCAAGCGCTCGGAGCCCATCATCGACCAGTGGATCGCCAAGGCCGACGCCAAGGGCGTCGACGGCAAGCAAGTGCTGGCCGAGTTCCGCGCGGAGCTGAAGAAGGTCGCGGCAGGCAAGTGACCGGGCAGGTCGGGGTCGGCCCCGCGCACGCACACGCCTGGGAGCGCCGCGCCGATGCGGTGCTTGGCATCGCGGCTTCCGCGATCCTGTTCTGCATGATGACGCTCACCTTCGTCGACGTCGTCATGCGCTACGTCTTCAACCGGCCGCTGCGCGGCGCCTTCGAGGTGACCGAACTGATGCTGCTGGTGCTGATCTTCGCCGGGCTGCCGCTGGTGACGCACGCCAACGAGCACGTCACCATGGACCTCATCGATCGCTGGCTGAGCGCGCGCCAGCGCCAGGCGCTGGGTCGGCTGATGGAGGCGCTCAGCGCGGCTCTGATGTTCGCGCTCACCTGGTTCATGTGGATCAAGGCGCAAAGGATCGCCGGTTACGGCGACACCACTGACGTGCTGCGCATCCTGGTCGGGCCCTTCGTCTACTTCATGGTGGCGATGATCCTGCTCTCGGGCCTGATCCACCTCTATCGGGCGTATTCCGCGGGACCTCGATGATCGAAGGGCTGGTCGCCCTGGCGGCGATGATGCTGCTGTGCTTCATCCGCATCCCGATCGCCTTTGCGATGGCGATCACGGGCGTGGTCGGCTACGCCTACATGCGCGACTGGAACTGGACGGTTGCCTTTGCCGTGGTGCAGACCAACGTCTACGAGACCGGGCGCAACTACACGCTGTCGGTGGTGCCGCTGTTCCTGCTGATGGGCACCTTCGTCGCGCGCGCCGGCATCGCGCAGGAGCTGTTCCGCGCCGCCTACGCCTTCATCGGGCACCTGCGCGGCGGGCTGGCGATGGCGACGGTGGCCGCCTGCGCCGGCTTCGGCTCGATCTGCGGATCGTCGATCGCCACCGCAGCGACCATGGCCAAGGTGGCCTACCCGTCGATGAAGCGCTTCGGCTACTCGGATGCGCTGTCCGCAGGCGCCATCGCCGCCGGGGGGACGCTGGGCATCATGATCCCGCCCTCCACGCTGATGGTGATCTACGGCGTGTTCACCGAAACCAACATCGGCAAGATGTTCGCCGCCGGCATCCTGCCCGGACTGCTTGGCGCCGTGCTGCTGTGCGGGGCCGTGCAATGGTCCTGCTGGCGCGACCCGAAGGCCGGCCCGCCGGGCGAGCGCGCATCCTGGACGGAGCGCTGGGACTCGCTGCGCGGCATCTGGCCGGTGGCGGTGCTGTTCGTGTTCGTCATCGGCGGGATCTACGGCGGGCTGTTCACCGCCACCGAGGGGGCTGGCATGGGCGCCTTCGCCGCGATGGTGTTCGCGCTGTGGCGGCGCGCGCTGAGCTGGAAGACGCTCTACCAGTCGCTGGTCGACAGCGGGCGCACCACCGCGATGCTGTTCATGATCCTGATCGGCGCGCTGGTGTTCGCGGATTTCGTCAACATCACCAGCATGCCGGCCGACCTGAAGAGCTTCGTCACGCGCTTCGAGGTGCACCCGGTGCTGGTGGTGTCGGCGATCATGGCGATCTATATCCTGCTCGGCACGGCGATGGAGGAATTGTCCATGGTCCTGCTGACCTTGCCGGTGTTCTTCCCGCTGATCGTCGGGCTCGGGCTGGACCCGGTCTGGTTCGGCATCCTCATCGTGACCATCGTGGAGATCGGCCTCATCAGCCCGCCGGTCGGCATGAACCTGTTCGTGCTCTCGACGCTGCTGCCGCAGGTGCCGACCACCACCGTGTTCCGCGGCGTGCTGCCGTTCATCGGCGCCGATGTGATCCGGCTCGGGATCCTGATCCTGTTTCCCGCGATCTCGCTCTACCTGCCGAGCCTGATGAGATGAACCCGCACTAGCGGGTCTACTGCTTCATCGCGTCGCCCGCCTCCAGCGCGCCGCTGTCGACGGGGTCTTGGTCCCTGTCCAGCGCGGGCACCGCCAGGCGGTCCCCCGCCTCCAGCCACTGCGGAAACCACATCGCGATCTGCGGGAAGATCAGCACCAGCGCCACGCAGATCACCTGGATCACCATGAAGTCGGCCATGCCGCGGTAGATGGTCGACATGCTCCATTCCCTGACCACCTGCTTGAGATAGTAGGCCGACATCGCCACCGGCGGCGACAGGAACGCGGTCTGCAGCACCACCGCGACGATGCAGCCGAACCACACCATGTCGTAGCCCAGAGCGGTGGCCACTGGCGCGAGCATCGGCAGGAAGATCAGCACGATCGCCGGCCATTCGAACGGCCAGCCGAGCAGGAAGATCAGGGCCAGCAGCAGCGACATGGTGCCCCAGGGCGGCAGCGGCACTGCGAGCAGCGCGTTGGTGATCCAGGTCGCGGTGCCCAGGCGCGCGAACACTGCGCCGAAGATGGTCGAAGTCACCGCCAGGAACAGCACCATGCTGGTGGTGGCGAGCGTGTTGTGGCAGGCGGTGTACAGGCCCTGCCAGGTGAAGCGCCCGTAGGCAATCACCAGCAGGATGGCGCCGAGCGCGCCCAATGAAGCTGCCTCGGTCGAAGTGGTGAGACCGGCGAGGATCGCGCCCAGCGTGGCGATGGTCAGCACGGTCACCGGCACCAGGCCGACCACGCACTCCCACAGCACCACTTTGAACGAGGTCTGCCGCTCCTCCATGGGCACCGGCGGTCCGAGCTTCGGATTGAGGAAGCTGCGCCCCATGGTGTAAACGATGTACATCGCCGAAAGCAGGAACCCCGGGCCGAAGGCCGCCGCATAGAGCTGCAGCACCGAGATGCCGAGCACTGGTCCCATCACCACCAGCATCACCGAGGGCGGGATGAGGATGCCGAGCGTGCCCCCGGCGGTGATCGCGCCCGCCGACATGCGCGCGTCGTAGCCGGCCTTGATCATGATCGGCCCGGCCATGATGCCCAGCAGCGCTACCGTGGCGCCGACGGTGCCGGCGGCGATGCCGAACAGCGTCGCGGTGGCGATCACCACCAGGTACAGCGAGCCGCGCACCGGCGCGAACAAGTCGCGGAACGCCTTGAACAGTCGCTCCATCAGCCCCGCCTGGTCGCAGATGTAGCCCATCAGGATGAACATCGGCACCGCCACGAATTCGTCCTGCTTCATCAGGCCGAAGTTCTGCAGGTAGGCGAGGTCGAACACCATGGGGCCCAGGCCCAGGTAGCCGAAGATCAGCGCGAGGAACAGCAGCGTGAAGGCGATCGGCACGCCGATGAAGATGGCGCCCAGCATCACCACCAGCATCAGCAGTCCCAGGGCTTCGTGAGCGCTCATACCTCGAACTTCTCCCGGTGCTCGAACTCGCGCCCGAAACGGATCTGGTAGCAGCACTTGAGCGACTCGGAGACACCCTGCACCATCAGCAGCAGTGCCGCCAGCGGGATCGAAGCGCGGAACGGCCACATGATCGGCCGCCAGGGCGTCTGCTCGGACAATTCCTGGATGCCGTAGGAGTACCACGCGTCGTCGATGCTGATCAGCATCATGGTGATCAGCGTCGGGTAGAACAGCAGCAGGTAGGAACCCAGGTCGATCCAGCCCTTCTTGCGCTCCGAGTACTTGTCCCACAGCATGTCGGTGCGCACGTGCGCGCCCTTGTGCAGGGCGTAGGCGCAGCCCAGCATGAAGCCCGCGCCGTTGGTCATGTAGCTCGACTCCAGCACCCAGACCGTCGGCGCGTTGAAGAGGTAGCGCGAAAAGCACTCGTAGCTGATCGAGGCGACCAGCCAGAGCATGGACAGCGAGATCAGCTTCCCCGTGACGTCGGAGAAGCGGTCGATGCCGCGGATGGTGCCGTAGAACGCCGGCGGGAACTCCTGCATTCCAGGCTAGCGCCGGTTGGGCGAGCGCGCGGACCTGGCTTCCACGGCGGCCGAGGGCGTCGCCGGGGCGGTCTTAGGCGGCGCATCGCGGGCCGGGCTGAAGTCGAGGTTGATCATGTCGCCGAGCGAGTCCGAGTAGGTCTCGCGCACTTTTCTCATCACCGGCAGCGCCTTGTCGAAAGCTTCCGCCAGCGAGGGATCGAACTGCTTGCCGAAGCCCTCCTTCACCGCCTTCGCCGCCTCCTCGATGCTAAACGGCTTCTGGCGGTAGAACTGCGTGGTGGTCATTGATTCGAAGGCGTCCACGATCGCCATCACGCGCCCCGGCCAGGGGATCTCGCTGCCCTTCAGCTTCTTCGGGTAGCCGCTGCCGTCCCAGCGCTCGTGGTGCGTGAGCGAGAGGATGCGCGCGAGCGCGAGCACCGGGTCCTTGTGCTCGCCGATGATCTCGGCGCCGAGCTCCGGGTGGCGCTGCATGCGCTCGAGGTCCGGCGCGGAGAGCTTGCCGGGCTTCCTCAGCACTTCCGAGGGCACGCCCATCTTGCCGATGTCGTAGAGCGGCGCCGCCTTCTGCAGCAACTCGGTCACCTCGGGCTTCATGCCCGAAGCCTGCGCGATCAGCCTGGCGTACTGCGCGACGCGCATCACGCGGTTGCCGGCAGCGGCGCTCTCGTGGAATTCCATGGCGCGCGCCAGGCGCCGGATCAGCTGCGCGCGCGCGTCCTCCAGCTGCGCGGTGCGCTCCTTCACCTGGCGCTCGAGTTCGAGCTGGCGGTTGGCGAGCGCGAGATGGATGCGTACGCGCGCAAGGAGAAGCTTGTCGTTGATCGGCTTGGTGAGGTAGTCCACCGCGCCGAGGTCCAGGCCTTCCAACTGGTCGGCGGCCTCGGCCTTGCCGGACAGGAAAATGACCGGGATGTGCGCGGTCGCCGGGTCGTCCTTCAGCAGCTGGCAGATCTCGAAGCCGCTGGCGCCGGGCATATCGACGTCGAGCAGGATCAGGTCCGGCTGCGGCGCCTGCGCGGCGAGCGTGAGAGCGTCGCCGCCGTCGGTGGCGAGCTTTACTTCGTACTCGGCGCCGAGCGCCTTGCCGACCAGTGCCAGCAGGTCCTCCGCGTCGTCCACCGCGAGGATCAGGGGCCGCGCGCCGTCCTGGGCCATGGCGAAGAGTCTACCCCCTCTACCCCCGCGTCCGCAGCCGCGCTTGACAGGCGGGGCCTTCGTGTATAATCGCCCGCGCTGGTTTCCTCAAGCAGTCCCGCTGGTCCATTCCTGCGTCTTCTACTTGGTGTTCCGGCAGTGGGCGAAAGCCCGTTACTTTTAATTTCATTGAGAGGCAAGACGATCATGGCAACAGGAACAGTCAAGTGGTTCAACGATGCGAAGGGCTTCGGCTTCATTACTCCGGACGGCGGCGGCAAGGACCTGTTCGCGCATTTCTCGGCGATCCAGGGTTCGGGCTTCAAGAGCCTGAAGGACGGGCAGAAGGTTTCCTTCGACGTCACCACCGGGCCGAAGGGCGACCAGGCGACGAACATCAAGCCGATGTAACTCTCGGCTTCAGGCAGCAAACGAAAGGCCCGCGCAAGCGGGCCTTTTTGTTTGGAAAATAGGGACAGACCCCATTTTCAAAAAAGGAGCGCGACCACGCTCACCTCGCGCGCATGCCCCGACTATACTCATTCGCCATGAGCGCCTTCCAGGGCAAATTCGCATTCGTCACCGGCGGCGCCTCGGGCATCGGCCGCGGGCTGTGCGAGGCGCTCGCGGCACACGGCGCCGAGGTCACCGTCGCCGACCTCAATCTCGAAGGAGCGCAGGCGGTCGCCGAGGGCATCCGGCGCGTGGGCGGCAAGGCGCGCGCCCTGCAGCTCGACGTCGCCGACGGCGCAGCCGTTGGACGCGCCCTGGAATCAGCCGGCCGGCTCGACTATGTCTTCAACAACGCGGGCCTCGCCGTCCTGGGCGAGGTGCGCGACACGGACCTCGCCTCCTGGCAGCGCATCGTCGATGTCAACCTGATGGGCGTGGTGGCCGGGTCGCTGGCCGCCTACAAGATCATGGCGCGCCAGGGCCACGGGCACATCGTCAACACGGCGTCCCTCGCCGGGCTCATCGGCATGCCCGCGGGCGCCTCCTACTCGATGACCAAGGCCGGCGTGGTGATGCTGTCGCGGATGCTGCGCGCCGAGGGCGAGGCGCTGGGCGTGAAGGTCAGCGCCGCCTGCCCGGGCTTCATCCGCACGGCGATCTTCGACCATGCCGAGTATCTGCGCGTGGACAAGGCACGCGTGCTGCAGTTGATTCCGCTGCCGATCATCGAGCTCGCGCCCGCCATCGAGAGCATCCTCGCCGGCGTCGAGCGCAACGACGCGCTCATCGTGCTGCCGTTCTACGCGCGGCTGCTGTGGCGTCTAATGCGGTGGCTCCCGTTCCTCGCCGCACCCGTCAACCGCAGGGCGATGGCGCGCTTCCGCCTCCTGCGCCTGCCCTGAAGGAGAAACGATGTCCACGTTCAGGAAAGTGACCCTGTTTACCGACCGTGACGGTCGCGCCAAATTCCGCGAGGAAGCCGTTGCGCTGACCGAGGGCACGCCGCAGGCCATGCTCTCCGCCGTGCTGCCCGCCACAGGCTGCCAATTGCGCCACAGCCCGGTGGGTTTCCGCAGCCAATGGCACTGCACGCCCAGGCCGCAGTGGGTATTCATCCTGGGCGGCGAGATGGAGATCGGGCTGCAGGACGGCACGTCGCGCCTGTTCCGCCCGGGCGATCACTTCTTTTCCGCCGACACCCTGCCCGAGGGCGCGGCATTCGACCCGAAGCTGCACGGCCATTGGAGCGCGCAGCGCGGGGCGCATCCGCTGGCGACGCTGTTCCTCAAGACCTGAGGCGCACCTCGAGCGGCATGCCGCCGCCCGGAATCAGCGTGACGCGCGCCACCGGCGCCGGGTCGCGGCCGGCGACCGGGGCAAAGCTCGCATGGCGCAGTAGCGTGGCCAGCATCGCGGTGGCCTCCATCATGGCGAATCCCATGCCGATGCAGATGCGCGGACCTGCGCCGAAGGGCATGTACTGATAGCGCGGGATCGCGGCTTCGCGCTCCGGGGCGAAGCGCTCGGGATCGAAGGCGTCCGGATCTTCCCAGCGCTTCGCGTGGCGGTGGATGGCGTAGATCGGCATCACCACCGAGGTGCCGGCGCGGACCGCGTGCGTGCCGAACTGCGTGTCGGCGACCGCCTGGCGGGTCATCAGCGGCACCGGCGGATACAGGCGCATGGATTCCTTGAGCACCTGCTGCACCAGCACCAGCTTGTCGATGTGCTCGGCCCGCACTTCCGCTCCACCGGTGACGCGCGCGATCTCCTCCAGCAGCGTGCGCGTCCATCCGGGCGAACGCGCGAGAAGATACAGCGTCCAGGTCAGCGCCTTCGCGGTGGTCTCGTGGCCCGCAAGGTAGAAGGTAAGCAGGTTGTCTACCAGTTGCTCGTCGTTCATCGACTGGCCAGTGTCGGGGTCGCGCGCCTGCATCAGGCGATGCAGCAGGTCGTCCTTGGCCACCGCCCCCGAGCGGCGCTCCGTGATCAGGGATTGCACGGCCGAGCGCAGCGCCGCGATGGCACGGCCCATCGAGCGCCGGCCCGGCTGCGGCAGCCACCTCGGCAGATTGGCGACGGCGAACAGCTGCCCCCAGGCACCCGAGCGCTGGAACAGCCCGGTCGAGCGCTCGATGGCCTGCGGCATGCGCCGGTCGCCCGAGGGCAGTAGCGTCGCCGAGATGACCTCGAAGGTTGCTTCG
>CAZVZV010000177.1:0-3325 GCA_964631735.1 uncultured Enterobacteriaceae bacterium | reverse complement strand
GATGGCCCACTTCCCGGTATTGCCGCCCACATCCAGCAGGGTGCGATGCGGGCGCTCGAAAACGATGGGCAGGGCGTGCGGAAAAGCTGCGTCGGAGTAATAGTGGTTCCACCTGAACCAGCTGGCTCGCGCGGGTTCCGGTAGCGTGGAAACTGCAGGGTAGATCGTGTCCCAGTCGCCGAACACCTTGTGCAGGCCAGCGGGCTTGCCGTCGCGGATCGAGTCCTCCAGGTAGTACATGGCCTGGAAGCAGCCGTGATGCACGAAATCCATGTTGATGCGCGTCAGGTCGTCCTTCAGCACGCAGGCGCCGGTTTTGGTAAGCAGGAAACGGTCGCCTTCGGCGCGCACCATGTCCGCCGCGAGCCCGGCTTCCAGCAGCACCAGTACGCCATAGCGCGGCGTATCAACCGTGGCAGTGATTTCTTCGAGCGTGAGGCCGGCGCGGGCCGCGCGCAGGGCCTCGAGGATGCCGAGGTCGCGCAACAGCCGCGCCGCCTGGAAAATGATCGGCCCGAAGGCGATCTTCTGCGCGGCAAAGCGCGCCTCGATCAGCGACATCGAGTCGACGGAGTGATCCTCGATCAAACCGAGACGACCTCCAATCCCATCTTCTTCGCGCCGGCACCCATCGCTTCATCAAGGCACAGGATGCCTTGCACCCTGCTCGCCTCCGCAATCGCAAGGTGAAGGGCGTCGCCGGCCCGAAGCTTCAGATTCACATCTCCTGCGAGCTCGGCCGCGCGACGGAACTCTGCCCGCTGCGGGACCGCGATCGAGCAATGCTCCTGCGCGAAGCCGAGCAAGCGCGCACGCGCCTGCTTGGCCACCGCGGATGCGATCTCGCCCGTTCTTACCTTGATCGCTGCCGCGCCGGAAAACTCCGTGATCGCCCATTCGCTGACCACCAGCCCCTCGCCGGAGGTCTCGAGCCACGCCAGGACAGCTTCGCTTTTCGGCCCGCGAATAAAGGCTGGAACGAGCGCGCTGGTGTCGATGTAGATCATCAGTAACGCGCGCTCCGGCGCATATCCCTAACTACTGGCGCAGTCACCTTCTGGCGAGCAAGAAATTCCCGCATCCGGCGCACCTCGACCTTGCCGATCGCGCGGGCCTCGGCGCTCAGGATCAGTCGTCCGTCGGGCGCGATCTCTCCAATCAGCGTATCGCCCTCGCCGACGCCAAGCTGCCTTGCCGATTCCGCCGGAAGCCGCACCGCCAGGCTGTTCCCCCATTTCGATACCAGCAGCCCCACGCGCTCGCTGCTTTTCTCCGGCTTCATTTTCATGCCCTATGTATAGCCATGTAGATACATAGTAACCGGGCAGCCGGAACAGGTCAAATTGCCGGGAACCGGCTCTCGAGGGTAGTTCAGGGCTGTTGCAGCGACACGACGTAGGCCACCAGGCGCCAGATATCCTCGTCCGAGAGCCGCTCCTGCCAAGGCGGCATGGCGGTTCCCGGCCGGCCATAGGAGATCATGACGTAGGAAATCATCGGCGTTAGATACGACCGCTCGCGCAACGACGGCGCATCTTCACCCGCAAAGGCATCCAATCCATGGCACTTACCCGCGCAACGGCGGTTGAACAGAGACTCTCCCGCCGCAATCACGGTGGCCCGACCCAGGTCGAAAGGCGGGCTGGGCACCTGGGCAGCCGCGGGCCAGATCGCGAGTGCGCACAGGCCCAGCGCCAGCAAAGGGACGCGGCACGCAGAACGTCGATTCATTTCGCCGAAAGAACGGAACTCGGTGGCCGGCCGACGCCGTGAAGCGCCGGCCGGAGTTGGTCCGGCTAGTTGGCGGGAACGATCTTGTAGATCCGATCGTTGGCCCGGGTGGGCGCGGTGTTAGCGCTCGTCAAGACGTAGATTTCCCCGTCCGGATCCTGCGCGAAGGTCAGCACGTACAGCTTGAGGGGGTTCATGTTGGTGGCCACCATGTCCTCCATCGTCCAGGGGCCGCTGCCCGACTTTGGGGGGCGCGCCACGAACAGCACGCCTTCCGGCTGGAAAAATGCCTTGCTCCAATCGCCGAACACATAGGCGCCCTGCAGGCTCGGAATGGCCTTGCCCCGGTATACGTAGCCACCGGCTATGGAGATGCCCTTGGCGTCTTTCTGCGTCTTGAAGTTCGGATACTCGACGATGGGCAGCGTCAGTCCGCTCTTGTTGCAATCGGCCGGATGGTTGCCCGGCGCGTCGGGATTGAAGCAGCGGGTGCCTTCCATGGTGTTCCAGCCGTAGTTGCCGCCCTTGGTGACGATGTCGACTTCCTCGAATGCATCCTGGCCCACATCCGCGGCGAACAATTGCCGCGAACCGCCCATGTCGAACGACATGCGCCAGGGATTGCGGAAGCCGAGAGCCCAGATCTCGGGCCGCACATCCTTCTGGCCGACGAAGGGGTTGTCGCTGGGAATGCCGTAGGGGTCGCCCGAGTTCACATCGATGCGCAGGATTTTGCCCAGCAAGACGCTGGTGTCCTGGCCATTGCCCTTTGTCGGGTGGTGACCGATCGCCTTGTCGTTCGCGAAACCGCCGTCGCCGACCGAAATGTAGAGATACCCGTCCGGACCGAACTCCAGCGCGCCGCCGTTGTGATTGAACTGCGGCTGGTCGATCTGAAGAATGATGCGCTCCGAAGAGAGATTGCCCTCGTTCGGATTGCTCTTGGAGACGCGGAACTCCGAGATGTTCATGGTGTGGTTCCAATGCAGCCGCACGGGGCGGGGGGCATCGGCGCGCTTGGGCGCGCTATAGGCCACATAGAACTTGCCGTTGTCCTTGTACTTGGGATGGAACGCAAGGCCCAGCAAACCGCGCTCGTCAAACTCGCGGTCCAGCGGAACGATCTTTCCCGCCAGGTCCAGGAACGGGCGGCCCGACATCTTCCCGTCTGGCGTTTGGATCCAGATGCCGCCTGTTTGCTCGGTGATGAAACGGCGCTTGGTGCCATCGTCCGGCCAAGCCATCACCAGAGGATGCACCAGGCCATCCGCGACCTGTTCCAGCTTTACCCGAACCTGAGCAGACGCCGGCAGGGCCAGCAGGGCCGCTGCGCAGAACACCACCATCGAACGTATGAGCGATTGCATATCTCCCCCTTTTGCAGTGATTTTGATTTCCGTAGCGTCCCGGCGCGTCTCCTCCACGCCGCTGGGAATTATATGCCCTCCAAATGGTGGGCCGGGTTGGAATCGAACCAACGACCAAGGGATTATGAGTCCCCTGCTCTGACCAACTGAGCTACCGGCCCTGCGCGCAGTTTAACCCGCAGGGTGGGAGCGGCGCGGCGCGGCAAAGTCGCGGCCGATCCGCCCTT
>CAZVZV010000176.1:0-1196 GCA_964631735.1 uncultured Enterobacteriaceae bacterium | reverse complement strand
GACAGGCCCAGGACCGTGCCGCGCTGGATGAATCCGCGGCGGCTCAGCCGGCCACGGGCGAACGCCTCGACCACGTCGAGCTGAAGCGGTGTGGTTGAACGGCGACCACGGTCCAATCGGGAATAGTCCATCGCGTCATTCCTCCGGCGTGTACCTGTTGCGAAGAGCCCAGAGACGGGCATCGATCGCGGGGTCACCGCGCGCTCCGGGATTTGCTCCTCCGGCCGGACTGCGGTGTGCCCGAACGGTAGCCGCGCCCCTCCCGACTGTCAACGAACCGACGCAACCAGGGGTAGTCAGCGATTGCGGATCCAACGCTGAAGGTCAGCTCGGTCGACGATGCCGAGAACGAGGACGACCTGATCCGCATCCGTCACGTCATACATGATCCGATGGTCACCCACGCGCAGCCGGTGGAATATGTCGTGTGTCCCGCGGATCGTCTTGACCTTCTTGCCGGCGATACGGCCTGGCTCGGCTGCGTCGATGGCAAGATCGTTCAGGGCTTCGCGGATCCGCTCTCTGAGGTCGGGCGAAAGCCTCTTGAACGCACGAACGGCGGCGGGCGACAGCTCGATCGCGTAACTGTTCAGTCGAGATCTCCAAGGCCCGTCGAGTTGCCCTTCGCGTAGGCTGTGCGGGCCTGGCGGCGCATGCGCACGTACTCGTCGGCATTGGCCAGGACGAGATCCTCCGCTTCGTCGATCGGCAGCAGGACGGCAGCCGGTCGACCGCGCTTGGTGATCACGTACGCACCGCCGCCCTCCACGCTCTCGATGACCGCCGAGACGGTTGCCTTGAGCTCCCTGACTCCGATCTCCGCCATGGTCGGCTCCCTGATGTGACTACCTGGGAGGTCACATTAGCACGACATCTGACGCGGAACGGCGGCGCCCCCTTCATTGCGCGATACTCCGTGCGTGAAGATCACCGGGATCGAGCTGACCCGCCTCGTGCTGCCGCTCGAACCGGCGTTCCCTGCCGCGTGGGATCCAGTCCCGCGGACCCGCTTCGCGGCAACGATCGTTCGCGTGGCGACGGACGAGGGCGTGGTCGGCGTCGGATCCGGCGACACGATGGACGGCTTCGAGGCGTTCCGGCACCTGTTCGTCGGGCAGGATCCGCTGGCGATTGCCCGGCACGTCCGCGTGCTCGAGACGATCGACTTCCACGCGAGCCGCTACTGGCCGCTGGAG
>CAZVZV010000175.1:0-1294 GCA_964631735.1 uncultured Enterobacteriaceae bacterium | reverse complement strand
AAATCGATCTCCCGCAGCAGGCGCAGCAGGATCGCGATGTCCACGGCGCTCGGCTTGCCCTCGAGCACCAGGTTGTTGAGG
The DNA here is from genome assembly GCA_964631735.1 of uncultured Enterobacteriaceae bacterium. GTDB lineage: Bacteria > Pseudomonadota > Gammaproteobacteria > Burkholderiales > SG8-39 > JAABQT01. The sequence goes on along the minus strand of CAZVZV010000175.1, from coordinate 1,213 downwards.
TTGAAGAGGCCCTGCTGGTCGTTGATGTCGCCTGACACCGTGCCTTGTTCCATCTCGGTGGCCGGCAAACCCGTCGCCCACAGTTCGCCGGCGTGATCCGCGTTCGACGTGCGCGCATCCTGCGCCAGGATCGAGCGGGCCCACTGCACGCCGCCTTTGAGTACCCACTGCGCCTGCTCGAAGTCGCGACTGGTTTCCAGCCGCCGCACGGCGAGGTCCTGCTGCAGGAGCAAGGCGCTCGCCGCTGCCGCCGCCAGCGCAACGATTAGCAGGGCAACCAGCAGAACGGCGCCGCGTTGGCGCGTCGGCAGGCTCATCGCAGCGGAAGAACGCGCATGATGCGCTCGCCGCCGGCGAACGCGATGTGCACCGCAACCGCGCGCGGCAGTGCGCTCGCCGGCCTGGCCGCGGGCCAGACGGAAGTCCAGCTGCCGTCATTGTCGAGCGCCTGGATCTGCAGTTCCGTCACTTCGCCCAGCGCGGGCTCGACGATCGGCTCGGTTCCGGGAGCGGCGTCCAGGGCGGGCCACACCAGGTATTCGAGCGTGCCCTCGCGCAGCCGGTAACCCACGCGGCGCTGGCCGGCTTGGGTGGTTCCGCCATCCCCGCGACCCAGGCGCGTGATGACGAGCGCGCCTTCGTCAGCGTCCCCTGCGCCGGCTGGCGCGCCGGGCAGCAGCAAAGCGGGCCGCACGCGGTCCGCGCTGTCCCGCACCGGCCGCTCGATGACCATCGCCACGTCCTGGCTCATCTGCGAGAGCAGCACGGACACGTCATTCCACCGGCGCGATTCCTCCTGCACCCGCGCTTCCGCATCCAGGATAGAACTCAAGCCGCGGAAGCTGAGCGCGCTGAGCAAGGCGAGGACTGCCATCGCCACCAGCAATTCGATCAGGGTGAAGCCGCGCTGACTGCCTCGCATTCAGTTCTCCCTGGCGAGCACGCCCACCAGGCGCCGCAGCTCGTGCGAAGACTCGTTCGGGTCCATGACCTGGATCTCGATGCGCCGCAACTGGGGATGCGGCGTGTTAAAGACCTCGGCGCGCCAGCGAAATTCGATGCCCGCCTGGCTCTCGGTCCCTTCGGCTATCCCCACGCCCGGCCAGGCGCGGCGCGCCGAGAACTCGCTCATGCGATTCTCCGCGACGAAGCCAGCGAGCACGCGCAATTTGTGCTCGAGGGCCGACGTGCTCGACAGTGCCACCGAGCGGCT
>CAZVZV010000174.1:0-10778 GCA_964631735.1 uncultured Enterobacteriaceae bacterium | reverse complement strand
TTGGCCCAGGAGGCTGCCTTCGCCATCGGTGTTCCTCCACATCTCTACGCATTTCACCGCTACACGTGGAATTCCACCTCCCTCTGCCACACTCCAGCCCCGTAGTTTCAAACGCCATTCCCAAGTTAAGCCCGGGGATTTCACGTCTGACTTGCGGGGCCGCCTGCGCACCCTTTACGCCCAGTAATTCCGATTAACGCTCGCACCCTACGTATTACCGCGGCTGCTGGCACGTAGTTAGCCGGTGCTTCTTCTTACGGTACCGTCATCCACGCGGAATATTCAACCGCGCGATTTCGTTCCGTCTGAAAGTGCTTTACAACCCGAAGGCCTTCTTCACACACGCGGCATGGCTGGATCAGGCTTGCGCCCATTGTCCAAAATTCCCCACTGCTGCCTCCCGTAGGAGTCTGGGCCGTGTCTCAGTCCCAGTGTGGCTGGTCGTCCTCTCAGACCAGCTACGGATCGTCGCCTTGGTAGGCTTTTACCCCACCAACTAGCTAATCCGGCATCGGCCGCTCCTCTCGCGCGAGGCCTTGCGGTCCCCCGCTTTCATCTTTCGATCTCATGCGGTATTAGCCAATCTTTCGACTGGTTATCCCCCACAAGAGGACACGTTCCGATGCATTACTCACCCGTTCGCCACTCGCCACCAGGAAGAGTTGCCCCTCCCCGTGCTGCCGTTCGACTTGCATGTGTAAGGCATGCCGCCAGCGTTCAATCTGAGCCAGGATCAAACTCTTCGATTCAATCCCAATTAATCCGGCATTACTGCCGGTCGCCGGCACCGCCGTGAGGCGGCACCAACTTCTCACTCAAAAGTAAACGGAGTTACTTCGTTACTTTAGTGTGAGCACTAGATGCAATGGCCTTCTGCATCGAGCGCCCACACCTATCGGCTGCGAATTTTTAAAGAGCGTTGGTTGCGGGGAGAGGATTTGAACCTCTGACCTTCGGGTTATGAGCCCGACGAGCTGCCAGACTGCTCCACCCCGCGTCCGGTGAAGAGGGCGATTATAGCTGGACGCGGAATTTCGTGTCAATGCGTTGTAGCGCCATTGCCTAGATGCGTTCAGTCTCGCCGCTGCGCGGCTGCCATACCATGAGGCGCCTTTCGGCGAGCGTCACGACCCAGTCGAGCACCAGCGCGAACGCGGTCAGCACCAGTATGCCCGCGAATACCGTATTGATGTCGAACACGCCCTCGGCCTGCAGGATCAGGTAGCCCACCCCTTCGGCCGAGCCGAGGTACTCGCCGACCACGGCGCCGACGAACGCCAACCCCACCGAGTTGTGCAGGCTGGCAAACACCCAGCTCATTGCCGAGGGCAGGTAGACGTAGCGCAGCAGCTGCTTTTGCGAGGCGCCGAGCATGCGCGCGTTCGCCAGCACCACCGGGCTGACCTCGCGCACGCCCTGATAGACGTTGAAGAAGACGATGAAGAAGACGAGCGTCACGCCCAGCGCCACCTTGGAGGCGATCCCCAGGCCGAACCAGACGAAGAAGATCGGCGCCAGGATGACGCGCGGCATGGCGTTGAGCGCCTTGATGTAGGGATCGAAGATCGCGGAGGCGGTGGGCGCGAGCGCCAGCCAGATGCCGATCGCAACTCCGGACACCGTGCCGATCACGAACGCGAGCATGGTCTCGACGAGCGTCACCCAGAGGTGGCGGTAGATGTCGCCGCCCGCGAACCAGTTCCAGATGCGCCCCAGCACCTTGAGCGGCTCGCCAAAGAAGAAAGCCGCCTTGTGCGGATTGTCGAACCAGATCGGCGGCACGATGCCGGGCACCGTGAGCACGTGCCAGGTGACGAACAGGCCGGCGAGAAGCAGCAACTGCCAGGCGCGCAGCGCGAGGCTACTGGAGTTGCTGCGCATAGCCCTTCAGCACCTCGGCCTTCATCGCGTGCCAGATCTCGGCGTGCAGCTCGAGGAAGCGCGGCGTCAGGCGCACCTCGGCAACGTCTCGAGGGCGCGGCAGCTCGATGCGGTACTCGCCCAGCGGATGCGCCTCGGGTCCGGCCGACATCACCACCACCCGGTCAGAGAGCGCGATTGCTTCCTCCAGGTCGTGGGTGATGAACACCACCGACTTGCGGTCCGCGGACCAGAGCTCGAGCAGCTCGTTCTCCATCAGCTGCCGGGTCTGGACGTCGAGCGCCGAGAACGGCTCGTCCATTAGCAGGATCTGGGGGTTGAGGATCAGGGTCTGCGCGAGCGAGACCCGCTTGCGCATGCCGCCCGAGAGCTGGTGCGGATAGCGGTCGCCGAAGCCGCCGAGGCCGACGCGGCGCAGCCATTCATTTCCTTTCGCCTGATATTCATGACGATCCAGGCCCCGGAACTCCAGTCCGGCGGTGACGTTGTCGAGCGCATTGCGCCAGGGCATCAGCGCCTCGGTCTGGAACAGGTAGCCGGCGCGGGCGTTGATGCCGGTGAGCGGCTCGCCGAGGACGCTCACCGAGCCCGCAGAGGGCTCGAGCAGCCCGGCGGCGATGTTGAGCAGCGTCGACTTGCCGCAGCCCGTCGGCCCGACCACGGCGACGAACTCGCCCGGCGCGACGCCGAGCGTGGTGTCCTTGAGCGCGGTGTAGCGCTGGGAACGGTCGGCACGCGAAACGAAAGTGCAGGTGATGTTCTCGAGCGCGAGCGCGAAACTCACTTGTATTTCTGGTTTGCTTTCTTGGCGAACTCGTTGGTGTAGGTGCGCGCGAGGTCGATCTCGGCAGGTTTCACCGCGGGATCGAACGCGGCAAGCGCGTGCACCGTGGCCTTGGCGCCGGCATCGGAGATCAGGCCGTCGGGCGAGATCGCTTCCTTCACCTTGTCGTAGGCGAACAGGTACAGGGCGCGATCGCCCAGCAGGTAGGATTCGGGGATCACCCTCGCGACGTCGGTCGCGCTCGCCTTTGCGATCCACTTGTCGGCGCGCACGATGGCGTTGGCGAGCGCCTGCACGGTGTTCGGGTTCTTCTGCACGAACTCGATCGCCGCGTGAAGGACCCCCGCCGGCAGCAGCGCGCCCCAGACCGCTTCGGTGCCTTTCAGCGTGCGCGTGTCGGCGACGATCTTCACGTCGCCGTCGAGCTCGAGCTTGGTCATCATCGGATCGACGTTGGAGACCGCGTCGATCTGCCCGCTCTGCATCGCGGCGATGACGCCGGCGCCGACGCCGACGCCGATGATCGATACGTCCTTGGCGGGATCCAATCCGGCCTTGGTGAGCAGCTGCTTGACGAGGTTGTGGGTGCTCGAGCCCGGCGCCGAGACCCCGATCTTCATGCCATTCAGGTCCTTGAAGGACTTGTAAGTCGCCGCTTTCGACTTCGACACGCCCAGCGCGATCTGCGGCAGGCGTCCCTGCAGCACGAAGGCCTGGAAGTACTGTTTCTTCGATTGCAGGCTGACAGTGTGCTCGTAGGCCCCCGACACGACGTCGGCGCTGCCGCCGACCACCGCGCGCAGCGCGACCGCGCCGCCGGCGAAATCGCTGATCTTGAGATTGAGCCCCTCGTCCTTGAAGTAGCCCAGCCGCTCGGCGATGGTGAGCGGAAGGTAGTAGAACGCGGCCTGTCCGCCCACCGCGATGTGCACATCGCGCTTTTCGATTTGAGCGTGCCCCGCTTGCTGGATGACAAGGGCCAGCGCGCCCAAAAGCGATCGGATTACGAGCCTCATCGGACCCCTCCCCTAAGGTGCCGCAGGCCCTCTAAGTCCCCGCAGCAAAAAGGAATGCTACTCGATTCCGCGGCGATCGAGGAGCGCCTGTGAAAGCGTCCCGACGTCGACGTATTCCAGTTCCCCGCCCAAAGGGACTCCGCGTGCGATGCGACTTACTTTGAGCTGGCGCGCGCGCAGCATTTCGGCAATGTAGTGGGCCGTGGCCTCGCCTTCGTTGGTGAAGTTGGTGGCGAGGATGACTTCCGCCACTTCGCCGTCGGTGGCCCGTGACAGCAGGCGCTCCAGTCCGATTTCGCGAGGCCCTACTCCGTCGAGCGGGGACAGGCGCCCCATGAGCACGAAGTACATCCCCGAATAGGTCGACGTTTGCTCCACCATCGACAGATCGGCGGGCGTCTCGACTACGCATAGCAGCGATCGATCCCGGCGCGCAGAGCGGCACAAGGCACACATCTCATCCTCGGTGAAGTTGTTGCACCGCGCGCAATGGCGCACTGTCGCCAGCGCATCCGCCAGTGCGTGCGCAAGGAGTTCCGCGCCGGGCCTTTCATGCTGCAACAGGAAATAGGCCATGCGCTGCGCCGATCGCGGCCCGACGCCGGGCAGAACACGCAGCGCTTCGATCAGGCGTTCCAGGCCTTTGGCGCCCGGGACCGGTTCCCTGCTCACGGCGTCAGAAAGGCAGGTTGAGGCCGGGCGGCAACCCCATCCCGGCGGTCATGCCGCTCATCTTATCGGCTACGGTAGTCTCCACCCGCCGCGCGGCATCGTTGAAAGCCGCTGCAACCAGGTCCTCCAGCATCTCCCTGTCATCAGCCGCGAGCGATGGATCGATGGTGACGCGCCTGACCTCGTGCTTGCAAGTCATCACCACCTTGACCATGCCGGCGCCGGACTGGCCTTCCACTTCCATTGCCGCCAGCTGCTCCTGCATGCGGCGCATGTTCTCCTGCATCATCTGCGCCTGCTTCATCAATTGCCCGATGTTTCCGCGCATTGTTGTCGAACCCCGCTAGTTCTTGTCGCCGTTGGCTCTGACGCTCGAGTCGACGACCTTGGCATCGAACATGTCCACCAGGTCTTTGACGAACCGGTCGCCCTCCACTGCGCGCGTCGCATCCGCGCGGCGTACGGCGTGATCCTCCGCCTCGATGGCGGCGGCAGTCGCTGCCGGTGCCTCGCCAGGGGTCACCTTCAGCGTGATCTGCCCGCCGTAATGCTGTTGCAGCGCTGCCTTGAGCTTTTCCTGATAGTTTCGCTCGGCGAGATGGCCCATCGACTTGGGAACCACCAGCTCGATCACGCCATCGGCGTGCCGCGAAAGTGCGGAATTGCGCGCCAACTCGCGCGCCGCGCCCGTCACCTGAAGCCGGTTCACCAGATCCGGCCAGTCGCCCTCGAATTTCTTCGCGCGTGTCGCATTGTCCGCGGCAGGACCGTGCCGCGGCACCGCTGCAGTGCTGCCCACTGCCGTTCCTGACGCGCCCGCAACAGCCGCGACTGCAGCTTCCGGGCGGAACGCCAGCATGCGCAGCAGCGTCATGACGAAGCCGGCGTGCTCGTCGGGCGCGAGCGCCAGGTCTTCGCGTCCCTGCAAAGCGATCTGGTAGCAAAGCTGCACGCTCTCCGGATCGAAGCGGCCCGCCAGTCCGTGCAAACGGTCGCGCTCCGGCAAGCCGACGTCCAGCGCGTCGGGCACGGCGTGCACCATGGCCAATTTCAACAGCAGCCCGGCCAGGTCCTGCAGCGCCGCGTCAAAGGACAGGCTGCGCGCCTGCATCTCATCGGCGATAGCCATCAATTGAGCGCCGTCCTGCACCGCCACCGCCTCGAGCAAGCGCAGCAGATAACTCGCGTCCACCGCACCCAGCATGTCGCGCACGTTGCCAGCGGCGATGCTTCCCGCGCCATGCGCGATGGCCTGGTCGAGCAGCGAGAGCGCGTCGCGCATGCTGCCCGCAGCTGCTCGGGCTATCAGCGGCAATGCCTCCGGCTCGAAAGCGATTTTCTCGGCCCCCAGCAGGCGCTGCAGGTGCTCCACGATGGCTGCGGGCGGCATCTGCTTCAGATTGAACTGCAGGCAGCGCGACAGCACCGTCACCGGAATCTTCTGCGGGTCAGTGGTAGCAAGGATGAACTTGAGGTGCTCGGGCGGCTCCTCAAGCGTCTTCAGCATCGCGTTGAAGGCTGAATTCGACAGCATGTGGACTTCGTCGATGACGTAAACCTTGAAGCGGCCGCGCGCGGGTGCATACTGCGCTGTATCGAGCAGCTGCCGCATCTCATCCACCTTGGTGTTGGTCGCCGCGTCTACTTCCAGCAAGTCGACGAATCGCCCGCCGTCGATCTCCAGGCAAGCACTGCAGCGACCGCAGGGTTCTGCGGTGATGCCGGTCTCACAGTTCAGGCACTTTGCCAGAATGCGCGCCAGCGTGGTTTTGCCGACGCCACGGGTTCCGGTGAACAGATAGGCGTGGTGCAGCCTTTTCTGTTCCAGCGCGTGGCGCAGCGCACGCACCACGTGCTCCTGCCCGACCAAGGCGGCGAAGTTCCGTGGGCGCCACTTGCGCGCCAGTACCTGGTAACTCATCGTTGCAATCCTAGCAGCCGGGAAAGAGGGGGGCGCACAGCGCACCTTGCCACTTTCCGCATTGGTGGCGAGCCTGACCCCGGCACTTGCAGGGTCCAGCTATGGCTGCTTCCTTCCGGACCTGACCAGGTTCACCAGGCTGCAATGCGGGGAGGCCCGCCGTCGCCATTATGCCCGAGCCGAAGGGGGTGGCGGAGAGAGTGGGATTCGAACCCACGGTACGTGATTAGCGTACACACGCTTTCCAAGCGTGCGCCTTCAGCCGCTCGGCCATCTCTCCGCGGATCGCGGATTTTACCCCAGCCTCCTTTGCTACACTGCCCCAGGGGAGAGGGCATGCGCATACTGGTAGAACCAATTGGTCAACCACTTGTGCGCGTGGGGCGAGGAAGCCGTGCGGGGTCTGGGGTACAGCCTGGAAAAACCTGAATCCGCATAGCAATCGGCTCAGGACGCCGCCGGCGTATTCTCCATGACGATCTTGATCTTGAACGCCGTCAGCACCAGCCAGATCACTACCAGCAGAAAGAATGCGACCAGGCCGAGGTGCTGGTCGAGGACGATGCGCGGGGTGATGGCCCTCGTCGCCTTCATCACGGGAGAGGTGAGGATTCTGAAAATGCCGTAGACCGCGTTCTGCTCGCGTTTGGAGCCCGCGATCACCCAGAGCACGCCCTGGCCGATCATGGCCACGCCCGCCACCTCGGCCAGCGCCTTCAGAATTACGATAGTCTCGTACATCGGACCAACCCCGGAATGCAGCGATGAAACATTGGCGATATTACCTTTACGGCCGCCTGCTTGAAGCGTTCAATCGCCGCAAGGCGGCAATCGCCGCGTATCTCGCCGCGCTGCGCCTGAAACCGGATTTTCACCGTGCCGCCAACCGGGTCGCCTACATGCTTGCATCGCTCGAACGCTATGCGGAGGCGCAGCCCTACTTCGATGCCGTGCTGCGCGCAGACCCGGGCAACGCCGCCGCGCATTTCAATCTGGGCTACACCTACGACAAGCGAGGCCAGTACGCGAAGGCGGTCGGGGCGTTCCGCGAAGCAACCCGGCTGAATCCGAAGCTCGACCGCGCCTGGTACGGCCTGGGGCTGTCGCATGCGGCCCTGGAACAGCATGAGGAGGCGGCAAAGGCGCTTCATGAAGCCGCCACGCTGCAACCGATGAATCCCCACGCCTGGTACCAGCTGGGGATGGCTTATCACACGCTGCACAACCCGGAAAAGTTGCACCAGGTGGTCATGCACCTGCTGCGCTTCGACCCGAGAACGACGCGCCGATTGATCCTCGACACCGGGCGCAGCGATCTCGCGCACCTGGTCAAGGATCTCGTCGTCTGACCGGCCCCTCCGCCAGCGGCGCGATAGGGCCCAGTAACGACAAAGCCCGCCGAAGCGGGCCTTGTCGGAGTCAGCGGCGCGAGCTTATCTGGCCTCGCTGACCACCGAATCGCCCTGCAGATTCGGGTAGCGCACGTGCTCGACCAACTCCTGCACCTCCTTGGACGGCGCGGCAGTAAGCAGGCTGACGATCCAGATGGTGACCAGCCCGAGCGGCAGGCCGAACATCCCCGCCGACACCGGGCTCAGCCCGAACCACAGGTCCATCTTCGGCACGCCCATGTTGGTGAAGAACGGGTAGGTTCGCATCATGTAGTAGATGCAGATTGCGAGGCCCGCGGCCATGCCGGTGATCGCGCCCCACTTGTTGGCGCGCTTCCAGAATATGCCCAGCACCAGCGGCGGGAAGAACGCCGATGCGGCCAGCGAGAACGCCGCACCCACCAGGAACAGAATGTCTCCCGGTTTCAGCGATGACACGTAGGCCGCGATGATCGCGACGACCAGCAGCAGGATCTTGGAGATCGTCACGCGCTTCGTCGTGGAGGCGGTCGGGTCGAGCATCTTGTAGTACAGGTCGTGCGACAGGGCGTTGGCGATGGTCAGCAGCAGACCATCCGCGGTCGAGAGCGCCGCCGCGAGGCCGCCGGCCGCGACCAGCCCCGATACGACGTAGGGCAGGCCCGCGATCTCGGGCGTCGCCAGCACGATCAGATCGCCGCCGATCACCACTTCGGCCCACTGCACGATGCCGTCCTTGTTGATGTCGGTGATGTTGAGCAACCCCGGATCCACCTTTGCCCATGCCGCGGCCCAGGCCGGCAGCGTGGAGAACTGGCTGCCCACCAGGTTCGTGAACATGTCGTACTTCGCCAGCACCGCCAGGCAGGGCGCCGTGAAGTACAGCAGGAAGATGAAGAACAGCGACCAGAACACCGACACGCGCGCCTGCTGCACGCTGGGCGTGGTGTAGTAGCGCATCAGGATGTGCGGCAATGCCGCCGTCCCAAACATCATGCAGAACACGATGCCGATGAAGTTGAGTCGCGCGGTGTTCCGCGCCGCCTCGTCCTTGCCCACAAACGCCTCGGCGTGGGGCCGGGGCGGCGCCGCGCGTGCGGCGAGGCCCGTTTCCCGGGTCCACGCCACCTTCGCTGCCGCGACGTCCTTCGGATAGGCCGCAACCGCCTTCTCTGCTGCCGCAACCTGGTCGGCCGGCGCGTTCGACGACTTCGCACTGGCGAAAGCCTGCTCGACCTTGACCTTGCCCTCGGCATATGTCTTGTCCGGCGCGGCGAGTGCGGCCCTGCCTGCTGCCGCACGGTCGGCGAAGATCTTGCGGACCTCCTGCTCTTTCGGGTCGGCGGTGATCTTCTTCTCCAAGTCGCCCACCTTCTGCAGCGTGTAGCCATAGGCGAACTGCGGAATGGGGATGCCCGTGTGTTTCGTGCCCAGCCATACCACCGGAGTCATGTAGGCAATGATGAGAATGATGTACTGGGCCACCTGCGTCCAGGTCACCGCCTTCATGCCGCCCAGCATCGAGCACACCAGAATGCCGGAAAGGCCGACGAACACGCCGACGCCGAAATCCAGGCCGGTGAACCGGCTGGTGATCAGGCCGACGCCGTAGATCTGGGCGACGACGTAGACGAACGAACAGGTGATCGCCGAAACGATTCCGATGGTGCGCACGATGTCGCCGCCAAAACGCTCTGCGAGGAAGTCCGGAATGGTGAACTGGCCGAACTTGCGCAGGTAAGGCGCGAGGAACAGCGCCACCAGGCAGTAACCCCCGGTCCAGCCCATGACCCACGCAAGGCCGTCGAAGCCGCCCAGGAACAGCGTGCCGGCCATGCCGATGAAGGACGCCGCGCTCATCCAGTCGGCGCCCGTCGCCATGCCGTTGAAGAACGCCGGCACACGCCTTCCGGCGACGTAATATTCCGCGACTTCAGCGGTGCGGCTCATGATGCCGATTCCGGCATACAGGCCGATGGTCGCGAACAGGAACCAGTAGCCGATCCACTGTTTCGACATCCCAATCTGCTCGGCGACCGCGAGCGCCAACACGAACGCGATGAAGCCGCCCGTGTAGAAGCTGTAATACTTCTTGAGCTGGCTCTTGAATGTCGAATGCGAGAACGCTTGGCTGCTCATTCGAGATCTCCCTCATCCACGTTGTATTCCAGGTCGAGCTTGCGCATCAGCACGGCGTAAATTCCGATGATGACGACGTAGATTGCAAGCGAGCCTTGCGCCGAAAACCAGAAGCCGAGCGGCCAACCGAAGAACGTGATGGTGTTCAACTCCCGCGCATACCAAGCTTCGACGAAGGTGGCGACGAACCAGGCAAACAGCAGGATCGCGGTGTAGACGAGGTTCTTGCGCCAGTACTCGTGGTGCTTTGCAGTGAGCTCCATCGGTCTCCCCTTCTTTATGCTTTATGGCATCTGTTCAAGAACTACCCCGCGCGGATAATACCTTGCCCGAGCACCGGCTTGCTCGCTTACGTCATATTGCGGTGCAATATCAGCCGCTGTGCGGGAACCCTGCGCCATCGTTGATGCCGACCATGGCCGACGGTACGTGGCCGTGCAGGTCCTTGGTCGAGCGGATCTGCTCCTTGCCGCAACCGGTGCACTTGTAGAGCGGCATCTCGACCTGGAGCTTGAACGGCGCCAGGTCCTCGTACTTCAGCTCGTACGGGAACGCCTGCCGACGCTCGGGCTTGGACGCGAGATCCTTGCCGCAACTGCTGCATAGATGCTTCTTGAAGATCATGCCCTCTTCCCTGCCGGCCGTGATCTGCGCTTCACGCGCGCGGATCTCCTGGATCAGCCAGATCATGAAATCGCGGTGCACCGGCGCTTTGTGATTCTTGGCGCAAGCGAATACCGGCAAATCGAGCAGCGTGAGCTTGAGCGGCCCGTCCTCCCCCGACACCGATGGCAGCGTGTTCAACGCGCAGGCGCCGGAGCAGCTCGCACAATGCGGAGTCTTCAAGGCCATCGTCACCCCCTGTCAGGTGCTTTGCTTCAATTGCTCGAGGATCGCGGGGTTCTCCAGCGTCGAGACGTCCTGCTTGATCTCCTCGCCCTTGGCGATCGAGCGCAATAGCCGCCGCATGATCTTGCCCGAGCGCGTCTTGGGCA
>CAZVZV010000173.1:0-9797 GCA_964631735.1 uncultured Enterobacteriaceae bacterium | reverse complement strand
AGCGAAACCTCAGTCCAGCAACCGCACTGTCACCTTTGGCCGGCCATTGTGGATTTGCGCGAACAGCGCACCGTACTCGGGCAGCTCCACCCACGCCGACGTGTCCTTCGTCAGCGGCTCCGAGGCAATGATGATGGAGTCCGCGTTCTCGGCACCGCCCGACATCCGCCACTCGCCGTCGTGCAGTGCGTAGTCGCGCCCGAGGGTGTACCAAAGCGACAAGAAATCGAGGTTAGCCTCGTGCAGCTTCGACGCATCCTCGGTGCGATAGCGCCCGAAGTCGAAGCAGTAGCGCACCGCGGCCAGCTGGCTGCCGTTGGCGATGAACAGGTTTACCGACGACGACACATCGATGCCAAGTTTGGCCCGGGCCTCGCGAATGATGCTCAAGGTCCGCTCGATCGCCTCGAACACCGACTTCCCGGTGCCGGGTTTCGAGGGATCGGCCAGCTGCGACACGAACAGCGCGTAGATCCACTCGCTGTCGGTGCTGCCGCGGATCTTCGGCAGGAATTCCGGCTTCACCAGCTTGGCCAGCAGCGGCTTCATCTCCGCGAACCCGGCCAGGTCGCCGTTGTGCGCCAGGCACCAGGGCAGGCCGTCGAACTGGAACGGGTGCACGTTTTGCAGCGAAATGTCCACCGTCGTCGAGTAAGCCACGCCGCGCACGTGCCCAAGCACGCAAGCCGCGCATACCTTCTCCGCCAGGTTCTTCAGGTTGCGGTCGAACACCGGCAACGATGGCGAGCCGTAGGCGAAAGGCTGCTCCGGCGCGTGCGAGGAAGCATCCCACGCGCGCAAACCGAAACCGGCGAGGTTGAGCATGTGCAGCATCTTCGGCATGTAACTCTGGCGGATCAGCGCCGAGTCCGGCTGGAACAGCAGGGTATCCAGCAACACGGGCTGCCCGAGGTAGAGCAGGGCGCGGCACATCGCGCTAGCCTTTGGGCCTCACCCAGGTTTCCGACCACGCGAGGCAGGCGCTGGTCGAATCGCGCTCGCCGCGCTTTTCCGCATACGGCTGCCCGGCGGCGCTGCGGCCGTTGAGCGCGATGCGCGCGGCGCGCGCCGGGAAAAACGTGCTGAAGACGCCAATCGGCCGCCCGCCCGAGCCCGGCGGCATGTTGAGCACGAAGGGCGCGAGGAAGTCCTCCCACGACAGCAGGATCTCCGCGTCCTTTGCTGTCACGAGCTCCGCTGCCCTGCTGTCGACGCCGCCCGAGCGGGTGAACGCGGCTGGCGCCACCGGCGTCGCCGCATCGGCGAACGCAGGGAACAGGTAGCACTCGATCTCCTTCTGCAGCCAGCGCGCCACCGGTGGATTGTCCGACCAGATGCGCGCCGCGCCGCCGGTCAGCGTGCTCTTCGCGAACAGGGCGTGGCCGGCCCCCGCAGGGCACCACAGTACGCGCCAGTGGCTGACGCGGTCGGTCTGGGTCTTGCCGCCGTCCGCGCTGTAGCGGATGAACGAGTTTTCCCCGGTCATCATCACCTCATTGGGGTCCACGGGGGACGTCATCTCCGGATCCTCCTGTTGTCCGCACGGATGGTAACGCAGCGCGCAAGGAAACTTGATCGCTGTCAAGGCGTCCCATGCCTGAGCGGACCGTAGAATGCGGCCGATGGACGATCGCGTTTCAGCGCCGACAAATCCTGCGAAAGGCGGCAGGGCGCGCGGCACGCCGAAGGGCCGCAGCGTCGATCCGCAGGCGCTGGAGGAAGTGAGAACGTTGCTGGGGAAAGAACCCCGGCGCCGCGACCTGCTGATCGAGCACCTGCACCGGATCCAGGACAGGTACGGCCATCTTTCCGCGGCACGTCTTGCGGCGCTCGCCGAGGAGATGCGCCTGTCGATGGCCGAGGTGTACGAAGTGGCGACCTTCTACCACCATTTCGACGTGGTGAAGGAAGGCGAGCAGGCGCCTCCCGCGCTCACGGTGCGCGTGTGCGATTCCATCGCCTGCGAGTTGGCGGGCGCGCAGGGGCTGCTGAACAAGCTCCCCGGTATCCTCGGCAAGGACGTGCGCGTGATCCCCGCGCCTTGCGTGGGGCGCTGCGAGGCCGCGCCCTGCGTGGTGGTGGGACAGAACCCGGTCGGCCGTGCGGACGTCGCGGCCGTGCGCGCGGCAGTGGAGGCGAAGGCCGTCAAGTGCCCTGAACCGGCGCACGTCGACTACAGCACTTACCGCAGGGGTGGCGGCTACAAGCTGCTCGCCGACTGCCTCGCCGGCAAGCGCAAGCGCGAGGGCCTCACCAAGCTCATGGAAGACTCGGGCCTGCGCGGCCTGGGCGGCGCCGGCTTCCCCGCCGGCCGCAAATGGCGCCTGGTTGCCGCCGAGCCCGCGCCGCGCCTGATGGCGATGAACATCGATGAAGGCGAGCCCGGCACTTTCAAGGACCGCTGGTACCTGGAGCGCGATCCGCACCGCTTCCTCGAGGGCATGCTGCTCGCCGCGTGGTGCGCTGGCGTGGGCGAGGTCTACATCTACCTGCGCGACGAGTACGCGGGTTGCCGCGCGGTGCTGGAGCTGGAGCTGGTCAGGCTGAAGAACAACCCGCCCTGCGCGCTGCCGCCGATTCACCTGCGCCGCGGCGCCGGCGCCTATATCTGCGGCGAAGAGTCGGCGATGATCGAATCCATCGAGGGCAAGCGCGGCATGCCGCGCCTGCGCCCGCCCTACGTCGCGCAGGTGGGCCTGTTCGGCTACCCCACGCTCGAGCACAACATGGAAACGGTGTACTGGGTACGCGAGATCGTGGAAAAGGGTGCGCAGTGGTTCGCCTCGCACGGCAGGCACGGCAGGAAGGGGTTGCGCGCCTTCTCGGTGTCGGGCCGCGTGCAGAAGCCTGGTGTGCACCTCGCCCCCGCGGGCATCACGGTGAATGAACTGATCGAAGAGTATTGCGGCGGCCTGCCGGAAGGCCACCAGTTCTACGCCTACCTGCCCGGCGGCGCCTCGGGCGGCATCCTGCCCGCGTCCAAAGGCGACATCCCGCTGGATTTCGACACGCTGCAGCCGCACGGCTGCTTCATCGGCTCAGCGGCGATCGTCATCCTGTCGCAGCACGACAAGGCGGCCACGGCGGCGAAGAACCTGATGAAGTTCTTCAAGGAGGAGTCCTGCGGCCAGTGCACGCCCTGCCGGGTCGGCACGGCCAAGGCGCTTGCGCTGATGGAGGCGAAGACCTGGAACCAACCGCTGCTCGGCGAGCTCTCGCAGGCGATGATGGACGCCTCGATCTGCGGTTTGGGCCAGGCAGCGCCCAACCCGGTACAGTGCGTGATGAAGTACTTCCCTCACGAGGTGGCGTGATGGATCGCGCGAGCACGCGGCAGTTGGCGACGCTGCCGATCGAATTCAAATTGAACGGCCAGACCGTGATCGGTCGTCCGGACGAAACCATCCTCGAGACCGCCAAGCGCCACGGCATCGAGATTCCGCATCTGTGCTACGCGCCGGGCCTGCGGCCCGACGGCAACTGCCGCGCCTGCGTCGTCGAGATCAAGGGCGAGCGAGCGCTCGCGCCCGCCTGCTG
This sequence comes from uncultured Enterobacteriaceae bacterium, assembly GCA_964631735.1. GTDB lineage: Bacteria > Pseudomonadota > Gammaproteobacteria > Burkholderiales > SG8-39 > JAABQT01. The sequence continues at coordinate 6,260 of CAZVZV010000173.1, read as the reverse complement.
CCGTACTCCGAAGGAAGGCATGGAGGTCACCAGCGACTCGGCGCGCGCCGTGCTGTCGCAGAAGATGGTGCTGGAACTGCTGCTCTCCGACATGCCGGAAAAGGAGTATCGGAAAGACTCCGAACTCGACCAGTGGGCGAGGAAGCTGGAAATGGGCTTGCCGCGCTTCAAGGCGCGCCACCAGCCCAGGGCCGACCTGTCGCACCCCGCGATCGCCGTCAACCTCGATGCCTGCATCCAGTGCACGCGCTGCGTGCGCGCCTGCCGCGAGGAGCAGGTGAACGACGTCATCGGCTATGCCTCGCGCGGCGAGCACGCCAGGATCGTGTTCGATTTCGACGACCCGATGGGCGCCTCCACCTGCGTGGCCTGCGGCGAATGCGTGCAGGCCTGCCCGACCGGCGCGCTGATGCCGGCGCGCGAGGCCGGATTGCAGGTGATCGACAAGACTGTGGACTCGGTGTGCCCGTTCTGCGGCGTGGGCTGCCTGCTCACCTACCATGTCAAACAGAACGTGATCCAGTTCGTCACCGGCAAGGACGGCCCCTCGAACCACGGGCGCCTGTGCGTGAAGGGCCGCTACGGTTTCGACTACGCGCACCACCCGCACCGGCTGACCAAGCCCCTCGTGCGCAAGCCCGGAGTGGGGAAGTCGGCCGACTTCAAGGTGGACCCGGGCAACTGGGGCGAGGTGTTCCGCGAGGCGAGCTGGGACGAGGCCCTGGGCCTCGCCGCGGCGGGCCTGCGGCGCATCCGCGACGCGGACCGCAGCGCGCTCGCCGGCTTCGGCTCGGCCAAGGGCTCGAACGAAGAGGCCTACCTGTTCCAGAAGCTGGTGCGGACAGGTTTCGGCTCGAACAATGTGGACCATTGCACGCGCCTGTGCCACGCCTCCTCGGTCGCGGCGCTGCTCGAGGGCATCGGTTCGGGCGCGGTGTCCAACCAGGTGAACGACGTGTCGAACTCCGAGGTGATCTTCCTCATCGGCGCCAATCCCACGTCCAACCACCCGGTGGCGGCGACCTGGCTGAAGAACGCGGTGAAGTTGGGTACTAAGCTGATCATCGCCGATCCGCGGCGCACCGACCTGTCGCGCCACGCGTCGTACTTCCTGCAGTTCAACCCGGATACCGACGTAGCGCTCCTGAACGCGATGATCCACACGATCATCGACGAGGGCCTGGCGAACGAGGCGTTCATCAAGGACCGCACCAGCGGCTACCGGGCGCTGCAGAAGAACGCGAGGGACTTCTCGCCCGAGAAGATGGCGCCGATCTGTGGCATCCCGGCGCCCACCATCCGCGAGGTGGCGCGGCTCTACGCGACATCGAAGGCCTCGATCATCCTGTGGGGCATGGGCATCAGCCAGCACGTGCACGGCACCGACAACGCGCGCTGCCTCATTGCGCTCACGCTGATGACCGGGCAGGTGGGGCGCCCGGGCACCGGGCTGCACCCGCTGCGCGGCCAGAACAACGTGCAGGGCGCGTCCGACTCCGGCCTCATCCCGATGATGTACCCGGACTACCAGCGCGTCGCGGCGCCGGAGGCGCAGCAGCGCTTCGAAAAGCTCTGGAACGCAAAGCTCGATCCCAAGCCCGGCCTGACGGTGGTCGAGATCATGCACGCGGCCTACGACGGCAAGATCCGCGGCATGTACATCATGGGGGAAAACCCGGCGATGTCCGACCCCGACCTGGCGCATGCGCGCGCCGCGATGGCCAGGCTCGAGCACCTGGTGGTGCAGGACATCTTCCTGACCGAGACCGCCTATCTCGCCGACGTGGTGCTGCCCGCCACCGCCTGGCCGGAGAAGGACGGCACCGTCACCAACACCGATCGCATGGTGCAGCTGGGCAGGAAGGCGCTCGAGGCGCCGGGCGATGCGCGCCCCGACCTGTGGATCATCCAGGAACTGGCGCGGCGCATGGATCTGCAGTGGAACTACGCCGGGCCGAAAGAGGTGTGGAACGAGATGCGCGATTGCATGGACTCGATCCACGGCATCACCTGGGAGCGGCTGGAGCGCGATTCCTCGGTCACCTACCCCTGCGAGAACGAGGGCGATCCGGGCCAGCCAGTGGTGTTCCAGACGCATTTCCCTACTGCCACCGGACGGGGCAAATTCGTGCCGGCGGACCTGATCCGGGCCGACGAACGGCCGGACCGGGAATACCCCATGGTGCTGATCACCGGGCGGCAGCTGGAGCATTGGCACACCGGCGCGATGACGCGCCGCGCCGGCGTGCTCGATGCGATCGAGCCCGAACCCGTGGTGTCCATGCATCCACTCGACCTAGCGGCGATCAAGGCACGGCCCGGCGAGCTGGTGACGGTCGAGTCGCGCCGCGGCAGGATCGCGCTCTACGCGCGCGCCGACGCCGGCACGCCGCGCGGCGCGGTGTTCATCCCGTTCGCATTCCAGGAGGCGGCGGCCAACCTGCTCACCAACGCTGCACTGGACCCCTTCGGCAAGATCCCGGAATTCAAGTACTGCGCGGTGAAAGTGAGCAAGGGCGGCGCGCGCCCGGCAGACCCAGGCTACGGCAAGGGACGCACGCTGAGGCTGCTCAGTAGTTGAACTTCAGGCCCGCGCCGATCACCGTCAGCTCGACGTAGGAGCTGCCGTTGTGGTTGGTGGGCGAAAAGCTCAGCCAGTGGCCCCCGGCGTCGAAATCGCCCATGCCATCCAGCGCGCGCATGAAGCCCTCGCGCGTGAGGTTGCGGCCGGCGCGCCGCAGCGCCTCGACGGTCACCTTGGCGCCGATGAAAGACTCGAGCGAGGTGAAGGAGTAGTCCGGCTTGCCGAGTTGCTTCTCGATAGCCTCGCGATATTCCTTCACCACCGGCACCGAGCGCTTGCTCGGCGGCGGCACCACCTGCGCCACGGCGACGCCGGCGCCATCCTTGCCCAGCTCCTTGGCGAGCGGGCTGGCGCCGGGAAAGGAATTGCTCACCATCTGTGCGCCGTTGCCGGCCTTGCGCGCGGCCTTGATGAAGTCCGAACTCGCCTTGTATAGCGTGGTGAGGATCACGACGTCGGGATTGCCCTTGATCACGTCGATTACCCCAGTCGCGATATCGGGCTTGGCGCGGTCCTTGAACGAGGCGAAGGACACCGCGGTCAAGTCGCGTTTCTTCAGTGCGCGTTCCACGGCGGTCAGGTTCTCCTTGCCCACCACATCGTCGTAGTAGACGATCGCGAAGCGCTTGGCGCCGATGGTGGTATAGAGCTCGACGATCTTCTCCAGCTCGTCGGCGTAACTGGCGCGCATGTTGTAGACGTGCTTGTTGAACACGCGCATCGGGTCGGCGCCGGTGAAAGGCGCGAGGAAGGGCACGCCGTGTTTGGCCACGGTGGGCAGCGCAGGGCGCGACAGCGTCGCGCTGGCGTAGCCGAAGAGCGCGAACACGCCATCCTCCTCCACCAGCTTCTTGGTGTTGGCCTCCGAGCGCGGCACCTGGTTGGCGTCGTCGAGCGTGCTTAGTTCGATCTTGCGGCCGTGCACGCCGCCGGCAGCGTTCACCTTGGAAAAATAGGCCAGCGCGCCGTTGCGGATGTCGTTGCCCAGCTCGGCGTTGGCGCCGGTGAGCGGCGCCGACTGCCCGAGCACCAACGTGGTGGCGGTCAGTCCAATTAGCTGCTGCGCCTGCGCCTGCGGGCCAGCCAGCAAGGCCCCTAACAGCAGCGCGGCCGTCGCGCGCGTCCAAGCCATCGATCAGACCTCCGTGGCGGGATTCTGGTGGTGCGCTTGACTTCAGTCAAGGCTGTTCGCCTTGGCATGCGGTGAGAATCCGCGCAACTTTTCGGGAGACCGGCACATGCCTTCGGACATCGAGATCGCCCAGGCGGCGACGCTGCAACGCATCAGCACAGTGGCGCTCGAGCGGCTGGGCATTGGCGAGGAACACCTGGAGCCGTACGGCCACTATAAGGCCAAGGTCTCGCTCAAGTACCTCGACAGCCTGAAGGGAAAGAAAGACGGCAAGCTGATTCTGGTCACCGCGATGTCCCCGACTCCGGCGGGCGAAGGCAAGACCACCACCACCGTCGGACTGGGCGATGCGCTCAACTACATCGGCAAGAAAGCCGCGATCTGCCTGCGCGAGCCTTCGCTGGGGCCGGTGTTCGGCGTCAAGGGCGGCGCCGCTGGCGGCGGCTACGCGCAGGTGGTGCCGATGGAGGACATCAACCTGCACTTCACCGGAGATTTCTCGGCCATTGCGCTGGCGAACAACCTGCTGGCAGCATTGCTCGACAACCACATCACGCAAGGCAACGAACTCGGCATCGACGTGCGCCGGATCCAGTGGCGGCGCGTGGTGGACATGAACGACCGCGCTTTGCGCGAGATCGTGGTCGCACTCGGCGGCACCGCCAACGGCTATCCGCGCGAGGACGGCTTCGACATCGTGGTGGCCTCCGAGGTGATGGCGATCTTCTGCCTGTCGACCTCGCTGGAAGACCTGAAAAAACGCCTCGGCAGCATCGTGGTGGGCTACACGCGCGACAACAAGCCGGTACACGCTCGCGACCTGCAGGCGCATGGTGCGATGACGGTGCTGCTGAAGGACGCGCTGGCGCCGAACCTGGTGCAGACGTTGGAGGGCAACCCGGCGTTCATCCACGGCGGCCCCTTCGCCAACATCGCGCACGGCTGCAACTCGGTGATCGCCACCCAGAGCGCGTTGAAGCTGGCCGACTATGTGGTGACCGAGGCCGGCTTCGGTGCCGACCTCGGCGGCGAGAAATTCCTCGACATCAAGTGCCGCAAGTCGGGCATGCGGCCCAACGCTGCGGTGATCGTGGCGACGGTGCGCGCATTGAAGTACCACGGCGGTGTGGAGGTCAAGGAAGTGAACAAGGAGAACCTGGCCGCGCTTGAGAAAGGCCTGGTCAATCTTGAACGCCACGTCGAGAACGTCAGCAAGGTTTACGGCATCCCTTGCGTGGTGTCGATCAACCGGTTCAACTTCGACACGGCGGCGGAACTGGAGATGCTGAATGCAAGAATGAAAAAGCTCGGCGTGGCGGTGGTGCTGGCGACCCACTGGGGCGACGGCGGCAAGGGCGCGGCGGAACTGGCGAAGATCGTGGTCGGCCTGTGCGAGCAGCCCTCCAAGCCGACCTTCGTCTACGAGGACGCGGATACGCTCTGGGACAAGATCAACAAGATCGCGAAGAAAGTCTACCGCGCTTCCGAGGTGACCGCGGACTCCAAGGTGCGCGCCCAGATCAGGCAGCTGCAGGAGTCGGGCTACGGCCACTATCCGGTGTGCGTGGCCAAGACCCAGTCTTCGTTCACCACCGATGCCTCGGTGCGCGGCGCGCCCGACGGCCACGTGGTGAACGTGCGCGAAGTGCGCCTCGCGGCCGGCGCCGAGTTCGTGGTGATGATCTGCGGCGACATCATGACCATGCCGGGGCTGCCGAAAGTGCCCGCCGCCAACAAGATCGACCTGGTGGACGGCAAGGTGGTCGGGTTGTTCTAGCAGGTTAGAATTCCGGCCATGAAGATCCTCATCGCAGTGGACGGCTCGAAGCACTCGCTCCACGCGGTGCAATGCCTGATCGACCATGCCGACTGGTACCGTGACAAGCCGCAAGTGCTGCTGGTGACCGTGCACCTGCCGGTGCCGAAACTGCCGGGCATGGGCGCCGCAGTGGGCAAGAGCCAGATCCGGAAGTACTACCAGCAGGAGGGCGAGGTCCTGCTCGAACCCGCGCAGCGCGCGCTCGACGCCGCGGGAATTCCCTATGAAGCGAGCGTGCTGGTCGGTCCGGTGGCCGAGAGTATCGTGAAGCATGCGAAGGACAAGCGCTGCGACCTGATCTACATCGGTACCCATGGCCGCAGCGAGATCGGCAAGGCGATGCTCGGCTCGACCGCCACCAAGGTCCTGCATATCGCGGACATCCCGGTACTGCTGGTCAAATAATCCAGGATCGCCCAGGCATGCTCGAAGAACTCGTTACGCAGGCATTCTGGATCGGATTGCTGAAGATCATCGGCGTCAACTTGATCCTTTCGGGCGACAACGCGGTGGTCATCGCGCTCGCGGCGCGTTCCCTGCCGGCGCGCCAGCAGAAGGCTGCCGTGTTGTGGGGCTCCGGAGCCGCGGTGGTGATGCGGATTATCCTCACCATCTTCGCGGTCGCCCTGCTGACGCTGCCCTGGCTCAAGATCGTCGGCAGCCTGCTGCTGTTCTGGATCGGCGTGAAGCTGCTGGTGCCGGAGGAGGGCGGCGAGGACATCGAC
>CAZVZV010000172.1:0-1556 GCA_964631735.1 uncultured Enterobacteriaceae bacterium | reverse complement strand
AGTACTTCTACGAAAGGCTTCCTCAGGCAAGCTCTTGGCGCTCTGTGCGTCCTCGGCAGTTTTTTGTTTTGGGTCGCGACGGTATGAGGTCGCCCGCTACCACTAGCCCTGCTTGAACAAGCGACGATAGTTTTCAGACGTCTGGCGTGCAATCACTTCGATCGACGTGTCTTTCAACTGAGCCATGGCTTTGGCAGTCTCCACAACAAAGGCGGGTTCATTGCGTTTTCCTCGATGTGGCACCGGCGCCAGAAAGGGCGCGTCGGTTTCAATCAACAACCGCTCCATCGGCACTCGATGCGCGACATCGCGAACGTTTTGGGCCTTTGGAAACGTGAGCATCCCGGAGAAGGAAACCAAAAAACCCATCTCCAAGCCGGCTTGGGCAAGCTCCAGAGATCCGGAATAGCAGTGTAGAATCCCACCGATCTCTGGCTGCCCCCAGTGCTCCTGCAGCACCTTGAGAGTTTCTTCCTCCGCTTCCCGGGTGTGAATGATTACCGGCAGCCGTCGTTCGGTGGCCAGCTTGAGTTGCCTGGCAAAAACCTCACGTTGCACATCGCGAGGCGAATGATCGTAGTGAAAATCCAGCCCGATTTCTCCCCAGGCGATCACTGCAGAATGCCCGGCCAATTCTACCAGCAAACGGAAGTCGTCCTCTGTCGCGAGTGCCGCTTCATGCGGGTGAATTCCAATCGAAGCGTCCAGACCTTCAAAGGTTTCAGCAAGCTTGATTGCGCAATCCAAGGTCCCGGGCCCGGCGCCGGAACCAATCGCGAGCACGCGGGTGACCCCGGCAGTCTGGGCGCGTTCAATGACAGCGGGCCGGTCTGTATCGAAATCCGCAGAGTCCAGATGAGCGTGAGAATCGATGAACATAGGGGAATTGAGTCATTGAACCATTGGGCCAGTGGGCCATTGGATCATTGATTCAATCGTCAATGATAAAATGGCCCAATGATCCAATGACTCAATGCTTCGCTTTGTTTCTCAAGTACTCGATCCCGATCGGCAGAAGCGAAAGGAAAACGATGAGCAAAACGACTTTTTCCAGGTTCTTATGTACCCAGGGAATCGAACCGAGATAGAACCCGGCAGCGGTCATGGAGCAGACCCAAAAGATTCCACCAAAGATGTTGTAGCTGGCAAACCGAGCGTAAGACATTTGGGCAACGCCCGCCACAACGGGCGCAAAAGTCCGCGCGAAGGGAACAAAACGCGCGAGAAAAATGGCTCTGCCGCCGTGCTTTTCATAAAACTCTTTGGCATAGAGCAAATGTTCTCGGCGAAACCAAAAACTGTCTTTCTTGGAATACAGCGCCTCTCCCGCCTTGTAACCGATGCCGTATCCCAAGGTGTCTCCGACAATGGCCATGACGCTCAACAGCAGCATGAGATATCCCAGGTTGAAAAAGCCTTGTGCCGCAACCAAGCCCGCTGTAAATAGCAGCGAATCACCCGGAAGGAAAAACCCTATGAACAGTCCGGTTTCGGCAAACACAATCGCCGCCAAAACCACGTAGCCGCCCGAGCGAATTAACTCAATGAGTTTTTCA
>CAZVZV010000171.1:0-6476 GCA_964631735.1 uncultured Enterobacteriaceae bacterium | reverse complement strand
CACTTTGTAGTCGTGGCCGTACTTGTGCAGGATGTCCCAGGTGCGCGTGCGCTCGGAATGCCGCCGCCGGTTGTCCTTCCACACGAAGTCGTACAGGCAGTTGTGGAAGTAGTAGAACTCCAGGTGCTTGAACTCGGTTTTCGAGGCCGAGAACAGCTCCTCGGCGAGCTTGATGTGGTCGTCCATGGTGCCGCCGATGTCCATGAACATCAGCACCTTCACCGTGTTGTGGCGCTCGGGCCGCATGTGGATGTCGAGGTAGGCCTTGCGCGCCGTCTGGTTGATCGTCGTGTCCAGGTCGAACTCCTCCGGCGCACCTTCGCGCGCGAAGCGCCGCAGGCGCCGCAGCGCCACCTTGATATTTCTCGTGCCGAGCTCGACCGAGTCGTCCAGGTTCCGGTACTCGCGCTGGTCCCACACCTTGACCGCGCTGCGGTTGCGGCCCTTGTCCTGCCCGATGCGGATGCCTTCCGGGTTATAGCCGTAGGCGCCGAAGGGCGAAGTGCCGCCGGTGCCGATCCACTTCGAGCCGCCCTGGTGGCGGCCCTTCTGTTCCTCCAGGCGCTTTTTCAGCGTCTCCATCAGCTGGTCCCAGCCGCCCAGCGCCTCGATCTGCTTCTTTTCTTCCTCGGACAACGTCAATTCGACCTGCTTGAGCAGCCATTCCAGCGGAATCTGCGCCTCGATGCCGGGGATGGTTTCCACGCCGTCCCAGAACTCGGCGAAGGCGCGGTCGAACTTGTCGAAGTTGGCTTCGTCCTTCACCAGCGCGATGCGCGACAGGTAGTAGAAGTCGTTGACCGATGGCCCGATCACGCCCTTGCCCATGGCTTCGAGCAGCGTCAGGTACTCCTTGATGGAGACCGGCAGCTTGTGGCTCTTCAGCTTGAGGAAGAAGTCGATCAGCACGGGTGCTCGGCGGGGCCAGTCGGAATATTGTAGCCGCCCTGCGGGCGGGAACGCTTGAGCACCGGCCACTTGGGAGGATAGACTGGCGGCAGCAGCCGCAAGGCGGCGCAAACCAGGAGGAGGGAACCATGAGGACCATAGCTGGAGTGGCGGGCGCGATTGCGCTTGCCTTCACCGCGGGCGCAGTGCAGGCGCAGTCCACGCTCGAGGCGGTGCAGAAGAAAGGTTTCGTGCAGTGCGGTGTCAACGGGGGGGCCCTCGCCGGATTCTCTGCACCCGATTCGCAGGGCGTCTGGAAGGGGATTGACGTAGACCTGTGCCGCGCGGTCGCGGCCGCGGTGTTCGGGGACGCGAGCAAGGTGCGCTACACGCCGCTCACGGCGCAGCAGCGATTCACCGCGCTGCAGTCGGGCGAAGTGGACGTGCTGTCGCGCAACACTACCTGGACCATCACGCGCGATACCAGCCTTGGCCTCAATTTCGTCGGCGTCAGCTTCTATGACGGCCAGGGATTCATGGTGCCGAAGAAGTTGAACGTCAAGAGCGCCAAGCAGTTGAACGGCGCCACCGTGTGCGTGCAGCCCGGCACCACCACCGAGCTCAACCTGTCGGATTACTTCCGTGCCAACGGCATGAGCTTCAAGCCGGTGGTCATCGAGACGCTGCCGGAGGTGCTCAACGCGTATTTCTCGGGGCGTTGCGACGTCTTCACCACCGACGTCTCGGGCCTGGTCTCCACGCGCGGCTCGCGCGCACCCAACCCGGCGGACCACCTGATCCTGCCCGAAGTGATTTCGAAGGAACCGCTCGGGCCGGTCGTGCGGCACGGCGACGACCGCTGGTTCGACATCGTCAAGTGGTCGCTGTTCGCCACCATCGAGGCCGAGGAAATGGGGCTCACCTCGAAGAACATCGATCAGCAGGCGGGGAGCAAGGATCCGGCGGTGCAGCGCTTCGTCGGCGCCACGGGTGACTTCGGCAAGATGCTGGGGCTGGACAACCGCTGGTCGCTGAACATCATCAAGCAGGTTGGCAACTACGGCGAAAGCTTCGAGACGCACCTCAAGCCACTCGGTTTCGAGCGCGGCCTGAACCAGCTCTGGAACAAGGGCGGCATCCTGTACGCGCCCCCGATCCGCTAGCGTGGTGTGAAGCGAGGTTGGCTTTACCAGGCCGCGCTGCTCGCCGCGGCCGGCCTGGTGGCGTGGTTCTTCGTCTCGAACACCGCCCGCAACCTCGAGGTGCTGCGCATCGCGAGCGGATTCGGCTTCCTGCGTCGCGAGGCCGGGTTCGAGATCGGCGAGACGACTTTCATCGCTTTCAGCGCGGCGGACAGCTACCTGCGCGCCTTCAGCGCGGGGCTCGCCAACACCTTTCGCGTCGCGCTCATCGGTGTCGCCTTGGCGACCGTGCTGGGCACGCTGATCGGCCTTGCGCGCCTCTCCTCCAACTGGCTGCTGGCGAAGCTCGCGGCGCTGTACGTGGAGGTGATGCGCAACGTCCCGCTCCTGGTGCAGCTGTTTTTCTGGTACGCGATCATCGCGGAAAACCTGCCGGGGCCGCGCGAAGCGCTGAACCCCTTCGCCGGGGTGTTCCTTTCCAACCGCGGCATCGCCGTGCCGGTGCCCGAAGCGCACACCGCCCACGGCTGGATGCTGGCAGCGTTGCTGCTGGGCATTGCCGGAGCGCTCGGCGTCGGCGCCTGGGCGCGGCGGCGCCAGGCCGAGACCGGGGCGCAGTTCGCCAGCGGCTGGACGGGGCTCGGCCTCATCCTCGGCTTGCCGCTCGCCGTGTTCCTTGCCGTCGGCGCGCCGCTGGAGTGGAACCGGCCCGCGCTCTCGGGATTCAACTTCACTGGCGGCGCAATGCTCAGCCCCGAGTTCGCCGCGCTGCTCGCCGGGCTCACCATCTATACGGCGGCGTTCATCGCCGAGATCGTGCGCGCCGGCGTGCTGGCGGTGGACCAGGGCCAGTTCGAAGCCGCTGACTCGCTGGGGCTGCCGCGCTGGCGCGCGATGCGGCTGGTGATCCTGCCGCAGGCGCTGCGCATGATCGTGCCGCCGCTCACCAGCCAGTACCTCAATCTCACCAAGAACTCCTCGCTCGCAGTGGCGATCGGCTATCCGGACCTGGTGTCGATCGCCAACACCACCATGAACCAGACCGGGCAGGCGATCGAAGGCATCGGCATCATCATGGCGGTGTACCTGACGATCAGCCTGTCGATCTCGGCGTTCATGAACTGGTACAACGCGCGCATCGCGCTGCGGGGCGCTGCGCGATGAGCTGGCTGCGGCAGAATCTGTTTTCCAGCTGGCCGAACGCGATCTTTACCCTGCTCGCGCTGTGGCTGCTGTGGCGCGTGCTGCCGCCGTTCGTCGACTGGGCGTTTCTCGACGCAGTCTGGAGCACGGCAGACCCCAAAGCCTGCCGCGCCGCTCGAGGCGAGGGAGCATGCTGGGCTTTCATCGCCGAAAAGCACCGCTTCATCCTGTTCGGCACCTACCCGTACGCGGAGCACTGGCGCCCGGCGCTCGGCATCCTGCTGATGCTCGCGCTGTACACGGTGAGCGCGTTGCGGCGCTTCTGGCGGCCGCGGCTGGCGCTCTACTGGCTCGCGGGCCTGGCGCTGATCGGGGTGCTGATGTGGGGCGGCGTCTTCGGCTTGAGCTATGTCGAGAACGAGCGCTGGGGCGGTCTGATGCTCACGCTGCTGCTCGCCACTTTCGGCCTGGCGTTTGCCTTCCCGCTCTCGATCCTGCTCGCGCTTGGGCGCCGCTCGGAGCTGCCGGTGGTGCGTGGCTTTTGCGTCGGCTACATCGAACTGATCCGCGGCGTGCCGCTGATTTCGCTGCTGTTCATGGCTTCGGTGATGCTGCCGCTGTTCCTTCCCGCGGGCGTGACGGTGGACAAGCTGCTGCGGGCGCAGATCGCGATGATCCTGTTCATCGCCGCTTACCTCGCCGAGGTGGTGCGCGGCGGCCTGCAGGCGATCCCGCACGGCCAGACCGAGGCCGCGGATGCGCTCGGGCTTTCCTACTGGAAGAAGACTGCGCTGGTGGTGCTGCCGCAGGCGCTGCGCATCTCGATCCCGCCGCTGGTGAATACCTTCATCGCTTTCTTCAAGGACACTTCGCTGGTGGTGGTCATCGGCCTGTTCGACCTGCTCAGTACGATCAAGGTGTCGCTGCAGGAGCCGGCCTGGACCGGCTTCGGGGTGGAGGCCTATATCTTTGCCGCGATCGTGTACTTCGCCTTCTGCTACACCATGTCGCGCTACAGCCAGGGTTTGGAGCGCGATCTGAGCGGACAACTGCAACCTGGTGCCAGAGTGGGAGCATTGCGCGATGCCTGAAGCAACCATCATCGAGCTGCAAGGGGTCAACAAGTGGTTCGGCGCCTTCCAGGCGCTGAAGAACGTCAATCTCAAGATCGCGCGCGGCGAGAAGATCGTGGTCTGCGGGCCCTCGGGCTCGGGCAAGTCCACCATGATCCGCGTCATCAACCGGCTGGAAGCGCATCAGTCGGGGCGCGTGCTGGTGGATGGCACCGAGCTCACCGATGACCTGCACGCGATCGAGACCATCCGCGGCGAGGTCGGGATGGTGTTCCAGAGCTTCAACCTGTTTCCGCATCTGACCGCGCTGGAGAACCTTACGCTGGCGCCGATCTGGGTGCGCAAGATGCCCAAGCGCGAGGCCGAGGCGCTGGCGATGCAACTGCTGGAGCGGGTGCGCATCCCCGAGCAGGCGCACAAGTACCCGGCGCAACTCTCCGGCGGCCAGCAGCAGCGCGTGGCGATCGCGCGCGCGCTCGCCATGCGGCCGAAAATCATGCTGTTCGACGAGCCGACCTCGGCGCTCGACCCGGAGATGATCAAGGAGGTGCTCGACGTGATGGTGGAGCTGGCGCGCGAGGGCATGACCATGGTGGTGGTGACGCACGAGATGAGCTTCGCGCGCACCGTCGCCGACCGCGTGTGCTTCATGGACGCGGGCGAGATCGTCGAGACCGCCCCGCCGGCGGAATTCTTCGGCGCGCCCAGGACCGAGCGCGCGAAACTGTTCCTCAGCCAGATCCTCGGGCACTGATCTTCCGACTCGCGCCGGCAGCGGCGCGCTTGCCTTCCTGCCAGCGGTCGAGTTTCCCGCGTGCGCCGTTCGTCGCCGGGTCCATCATGCGGTCGTGCTGCGGCAGCTTCGCGGTGAGTTCGATCACGTAGCCGTTGGGATCGCGGAAGTAGATGGAGTGGATGAACGCGTGGTCGGAGACGCCGCGCGTCTCGATGCCTGCCGCCTTGCCTTTGGCGAGCATCTGCTGCAGCGCCTCGGGCTCCACTTCCAGCGCGATGTGCAGGTCGTAATCGTGCTGCGGCTTGAACTCGAAAGGCATGTCGGGCGCCTCGAAGAACGCCAGGTAGGAGCCGTCGTCGAGCCGGTAGAAGGTGTGCAGGGTCTCGGTCCCGCGCCCGCTCTTGCTTTCCTTGATCTCGAGCGTGCCGCTGAGCGGCAGGCCGAGGAAGCCTTCGTAGAAGCGGCGCGTTTCCTCGGAGTCGCGGCAGCGGTAGGCGTTGTGGTGCAGTTTCTTGATCATCAGGCGGCTTCGAGCTTCGCGTCCTTGAGCGAGGCGGCATAGCCGCCGATCACTTCGTGCACCTTGGCCCAGTGCTTAAGCCGCTTCATGTTGCCGAGCCAGCGCCGCACGTTCGGATACGCGGCAAAGTCGCTGCGCAGCACTTCGCCCAGCGCGACGAACTCCGCGCCGAAGTAATCGGCGATGGTGATCTGCTCGCCGCACAGGTAGCCGTTCTTCGGCCCGATCAGGTCCTGGTCGAGCACCTTCAGCCAGCCGCGCGCCCGCTCCCCGTTCCAGGCCAGCGTCGCCGACTGCACTGCGTCGCTCTGGCGCTTGTGCCCCGGGAAGATCTGCGGATAAACGAAGCCATAGGCGAAATCGCGGCATAGCTGGGTGTTGATCCAGTCCATGCGCTCGTTGACGCGCGCGCGCGCGCGCAGCTCCTTCGGGTACGCCGGCGACAGGATGGTGTCGGCCAGGTACTTGAGGATCGCCGAGCTCTCGGTGAGGCGGAAATCGCCGTCTTCGAGCACCGGCACCAGGCGGCTCGGATTGACCGCGGCGAAAGGCTCCTTGGTGTGCTCACCGGTGAACAGGTCGACCACCTGCAGGTCGGCCTGGATGCTGCTCTCGGCGACGAACAGCATCACCGGGCGGCTGGTGGTCGAGGCGGGGTGATAGTAGATTTTCATTGCGTGGCTCCTTTGCTGAGTGTGGGTGGGCCTGGGCCCACCTTACGCGCCCTTGGCGCGCGTCATGAACACCAGCCGCTCGAACAGGTGCACGTCTTGCTCGTTCTTGAGCAGCGCGCCGTGCAGCGGCGGGATGATGGTCTTGCGGTCCTTCGACCTGAGCGCCTCGGGCGGGATGTCCTCGGCCAGCAGCAGCTTGAGCCAGTCGAGCAGCTCGGAGGTGGAGGGCTTCTTCTTCAGCCCCGGCACTTCACGCACCTCGAAGAACACCTCCATCGCTTCGCGCAGCAGCGACTTCTT
>CAZVZV010000170.1:0-51452 GCA_964631735.1 uncultured Enterobacteriaceae bacterium | reverse complement strand
TCGCGCGGCGGCTCGATCATGGCCAAGTGGTGCCTCTCGCACCACAAGGAGAGCTTCCTCTACACGCACTTCGAAGACATCTGCGAGATCATGAAGGCGTACGACGTGAGTTTCAGCCTGGGGGACGGCTTGCGCCCCGGCTCGGGCTACGACGCCAATGACGAAGCCCAGCTCTCCGAGCTGCGCACGCTGGGAGAGCTGACGACGATCGCCTGGCAGCACGACGTGCAGGTGATGGTCGAGGGCCCGGGGCACGTGCCGATGCAGCTGATCAAGGAGAACATGGAGATCCAGCTCAAGGAGTGCCACGAGGCGCCCTTCTACACGCTGGGGCCGCTCACCACCGACATCGCGCCGGGCTACGATCACATCACCAGCGCCATCGGCGCGGCGCAGATCGGCTGGTACGGCACGGCGATGTTGTGCTACGTCACGCCCAAGGAACATCTCGGCCTGCCGGACAAGAAGGACGTGAAGGACGGCATCATGGCTTACAAGATCGCCGCGCATGCGGCCGACCTTGCCAAGGGCCACCCCGGGGCACAGATCCGCGACAACGCGATTTCCAAGGCGAGGTTCGAATTCCGCTGGGAAGACCAGTTCAACCTGGGGCTCGATCCGGACACCGCCAAGGACTTCCACGATGCGACGCTGCCCAAGGAAAGCATGAAGGTGGCGCACTTCTGCTCCATGTGCGGTCCGCACTTCTGCTCGATGAAGATCACGCAGGACGTGCGCGAATACGTCGAGCGGGGGATGAAGGAAAAATCCGTGGAGTTCGTGAAGAAGGGCGCAGAGATCTACCTGCCCGAATCGCCCGCCCCGTGAACGCGGCGGAATTCAGCCATGTGCCCGACTTCACGGGCTACATGGGCGTCGTTGCGGCCTATTTTTCTGCCCGGACACGGGCGCTCAACATCCTGGAAGTGCCGGCGGGCAACGGACTGCTGGCGGATGCGCTGAGGGCACTGGGGAATACGGTGACCTGCGGCGATATCAACCGCGAGCGAACCGATTACCTGTACGTAGACATGGCTGCGCCGCTGCCGTTTGCCGACGACGCGTTCGACGCCGTCGTCTGCCTGGAAGGCGTGGAGCATCTGGTGAACCCGGTGCAGCTGATCGCCGAACTTGCGCGGGTCACGCGCGCGGGCGGCGAGATCGTCGTCTCGACGCCCAACGTCATGAACCTCTACTCGCGGTTGCACCAGCTTCTTACCGGCGTGCCCTACCAGTTCAATCCCGCTGCGGTGCCGGAAGTCCAGCCCGGCGTCGCCACAGATCGCGGGCACATCTTTGCGCTGTCGTTCTTCCAGCTGCGCTATCTTTTCGAGCAGCACGGTGCGGGGGTCAAAGCGGTGCTCGGCGACCGCTACAAGAGGAAGGCGCTGATGCCGCTGTATCTCTGCCTGCTGCCGTTTGCCTGGGCGGCGTCGTGGCTGCTGATGGTCCGCGGCGGCGACGCGCGCCACGCGCGCCGCAACCGCGAGCTGCTGAGCCGCGCGTTTCGCGCGCCGCTCCTGTTCAGCCGCTCTCTGGTGCTGGTGCTCGAGAAGGGGATGCACGAAAATTCGGTGGAATCCGGCAGGAAAGGCGGCAAGCCATATCACAAGACCTGATCGCTACGATCCTTAAGGTGGTACTCGCCGTTGCGATAGGTCTGCCGCTGGTCGTCTATTTCGCACAGGACGCGCTGATCTATTACCGCCAGCCGATTGCCGAAGGCAGGCGCGCCGAGATCGTCCGGCGCCATGCCGCGGTCGCGGACGTCTGGCTCACCGCCGCGGACGGTACCCGTGTCCACGCCTGGCACCTGAAAGCGGGCCCGCCGCTCGTGCTTTACTTCGGCGGCAACGCCGAGGAAGTGTCTTGGATGATCGAGGCGGCGAGCGCCGAGGCGCCAGGGGCTTCGTGGCTGCTGATGGACTATCGCGGCTACGGGCAAAGCGAGGGTACGCCGTCGGAAAAGGCGCTGGTCGCCGATGCGTTGGCCTTGTATGACCATGCAGCCAAGTTCCCTGGCACAGACCCGAAGCGCATCTACGCCTTCGGCCGCAGCTTGGGCAGCGGCGTCGCAGTGGCGCTCGCCGCCGAGCGGCCGCTGGCCGGCCTGATCCTCGCAACGCCCTTCGACAGTCTCGCCGCGGTCGCCAAGAGCTACTACTGGTATCTGCCGGTGGACTTGATGTTGAAGCATCGCTTCGATTCCATTGTGCTCGCGCCGCAGTCGGGGACGTCGCTCCTTTGCCTCATCGCGGAACGCGACGAAGTGATACCCGCGGTGCATGCCGAGCGCCTGTTTGAAGCCTGGGGCGGCGTCAAGCGCAAGGTCGTCCTCGCGGAGGCGGGGCACAACACGACCGACGCGCATCCGATGTTCTGGCCTTCGATCCGCGAGTTTCTTGCGCAGAAGGTAAATTGAGCGGGATGGACACCAGCTTTCTGCACGCGCTCATCCTCGGCATCGTCGAGGGGCTCACCGAGTTCCTGCCGGTATCGAGCACGGGGCACCTGATCCTCGCGGGGGATCTCCTCGGCTACCGGGGAGAGCGCGCCGGTGTGTTTTACGTCGCGATCCAGACGGGCGCGATGCTCGCCGTCGTGTGGGAGTATCGCGCGCGGTTTTTCAAGGTCGACCTGCAGCTCTGGCGCAACCTGCTCGTCGCATTCATTCCTGCCGCCGTGCTCGGCCTGCTTTTCGGCGGCTTCATCAAGGCGCAGCTCTTCGGACCAGTGCCCGTGGCGATCGCCTTCATCGCGGGCGGTGTCGTCATCCTGCTGGTAGAGCGCGGCGAGCGCATCGCTCGCGTCGAGAGCACGCAGGCAATGACGTGGCTCGACGCGCTGAAGGTCGGTCTGGCGCAATGCTTTGCGCTGATTCCGGGCACCTCGCGCTCGGGCGCCACCATCATCGGCGGCATGCTGTTCGGCCTGTCGCGTCCGGCAGCGACCGAGTTTTCTTTTTTCCTCGCGGTGCCGACGCTGGTCGCCGCTGGTGGCTGGGACCTGTGGAAGAACCGCGCGCTGTTCTCCGCCGACGATCTAGGCATGTTCGCCGTCGGGATCGTGACGTCGTTCGTGTCAGCCTTTGTCGTGATCCGCTGGCTGGTGCGCTATGTCGCGACGCACGACTTCCGGCCGTTCGCTTGGTACCGCATCGCGTTCGGCGCAGTCGTCCTGCTGAGCGCGCACTACGGCTGGGTGAACTGGACGGGCTAACCCTGCACCCAGGGCAAGCGCGCGAACTTCCAGCCGCCGACGGAATTGCGATGACCCTCGGCGTCCTTGTCGCCCTCGAAGCCTTCGAGCACGTTGTAGCATTCGTGCCAGCCAGCCTGCGTGGCCGCCGCCGCGGTGCTGTGCGAGCGCACGCCGGAGCGGCAGATGAACATCAGCGTGTCCTGCGGCTCGCAGACCTGGGCGAGTTGCTCGAGAAATCCTTGATTCACCTGGTTGCCGGGATAGGTTTGCCACTCCACCAGGAGGCTGCCTGGCACGCGGCCGACGTAAAGGAGTTCCGGCTTGGTGCGCACGTCCACCAGCTTGGCGCCGGCTTGCATCAATGCATGGGCCTCGGCCGGGGTCAGAGCTCCGGCGTAGGGGAGCTTCATCTGCCGGGCTCGTTCAGCTGCGGCTAGTTTGATCGCGTCAATGTCCTGGGATGCGCTCATTGCTGCTCTGCATTATAGGGAGCCCTGGTCACAGTGCGTCGCTGGCACCGGCGTAGTGCCTTCGCGCATAAAATGCACCAGCATCGTGCCAATCCTTGAATTAGAATTCGCGCAGTTTGACGCTTTAGAGGCGGAAACAGGGAGCCGTCTCGTGGCATGGAACCTGCTGCTTTCCACGCGTCCGGCCGCCTCGAGCGGCCGCTTCCTATTGCACTCACTCAGGAGATTTGCAGATGGCCATGACGGCTGATGACGTCTTGAAGCTGGCGAAGGACAAGGAGGTCAAGTTCGTCGACTTCCGCTTCACCGATACCCGCGGCAAGGAACAGCACGTGCAGGTACCGATCCGGCAATTCACGAAGGAGAAATTCGAACTGGGCCACGCGTTTGACGGCTCGTCGATCGCAGGTTGGAAGGGCATCCAGGCCTCCGACATGCTGCTGATGCCCGATCCTTCCAGCGCGCGCATGGACCCGTTCGCGGACGAAGCGATGCTCAACATCAGCTGCGATGTCATCGAGCCGACCGACGGCAAGCCTTACGATCGCTGCCCGCGCGGCATCGGCAAGCGCGCCGAGGCATACCTGAAATCGAGCGGGCTGGGCGACGTAGCCTATTTCGGACCCGAGCCGGAGTTCTTCATCTTCGACGGCGTGACCTGGGACGTCGGCATGTCCGGCTGCTTCGTGAAGGTCAAGTCGGAAGAGGCGCCGTGGTCCACCGGCATCGACTACGAGTCGGGCAACATGGGCCACCGCGCACCGGTAAAAGGCGGTTACTTCCCGGTACCGCCGCAGGACACGCTGATGGACATCCGCAATGCCATGTGCCTCGCGCTCGAGCAGCAGGGCGTCGAAGTCGAGGTGCACCACCACGAAGTGGGCGCGATGGGCCAGTGCGAGATCGGCACCAAATTCGAGAGCCTGGTGAAGCGCGCCGACTGGATGCAGATCCTCAAGTACTCGGTGTGGAACGTCGCCGCCTCTTATGGCAAGACGGCGACCTTCATGCCCAAGCCGATCGTCGGCGACAACGGATCCGGCATGCACGTGCACCAGTCGGTGTGGAAAGGCGGCCAGAACCTGTTCGCAGGCAACGGCTACGCGGGCCTGTCCGAATTCGCGCTGTACTACATCGGCGGCATCATCAAGCATGCCAAGGCGCTGAACGCAATCACCAACCCGGGCACCAACAGCTACAAGCGCCTGGTGCCGGGCTTCGAGGCGCCGATCAACCTCGCTTATTCGGCGAAGAACCGCTCGGCGTCCTGCCGCATTCCGTATGTGTCGAGCCCCAAGGCACGCCGCGTGGAAGTGCGCTTCCCGGACCCGACGGCCAATGCCTACCTCGCTTTCGCGGCGATGCTGATGGCCGGCCTGGATGGCGTGCAGAACAAGATCCATCCCGGCGATCCCATCGACAAGAACATGTACGACCTGCCGCCAGAGGAAGCCGCCAAGGTGCCGCACGTGTGCGCGTCGCTCGAGGAGGCGCTGGCGCACCTGGACAAGGACCACGCCTTTCTCACCAAGGGCGGCGTGTTCTCCGAGGATTTCCTCGAGTCCTACGTCGCTCTCAAGCACGAGGAGCTGACGCGCTTTCGCATGACGACGCACCCGGTCGAGTTCGACATGTACTACTCGTCGTAAGCCGCACCGCGCTGTCCTGCGCGAGCGAGGGACGGGTTCGCCCGTCCCTTTCTTTTTTCTGTTACGTTATTGATCATGCGTTTGTTTTTTGCATTCCTGGGTTTCGTCCTGGCGCTTGCGCCTGCGTGGGTGCAAGCGCAGCAGGACATCACCATCTGGAGCTGCAAGGACAAGGAAGGCCGCACCCACGTCACCAACCTGAGGGAAGACACGACCGGCAAGAACTGCAAGATCGTGCAGCAGTCGCGCGTGCAAGTTGTGCCGGCCGAGACGCAATCGGCCAAGCCGCAGGCCAGACCCCCCACCGCCTTCCCCAGGGAGGATGCGCAAACGCGCGCTTCGGCCAAGTCGCGCCAGCGCGAGATCCTCGAGCGCGAACTGACCCAGGAGGAAGGCTCGCTCGGCCAGGCGCGCAAGGAGCTCGCCGAGCAGGAATCGGTGCGCTACGGCGACGAGCGCAACTACGCCAAGGTCCTCGAGCGGTTGCAGAAGTACAAGGACACGGTGGAAGTGCACGAGAAGAACATCGAATCGCTCAGGCGCGAACTGACCAACCTGAACCGGTGAATGCGCCGGCCTGACCCATGGCCGCCATCTTTGCGGGTTTGGAGTTCCTGGCCACCGCCGTGGTGGTCCTCGACGAGCACTACGCCGTGCGCTACGCCAATCAGGCGGCGGAGAATCTGCTCGGCACTGCCGCCAAGAGCCTCATCGGGCAGCCTTTCCCGCCGCTGTTTGCCGACAACGTAGAGCTTGAGAAAGCCCTCGCGGAAGCCCTGGTCACCTACTGGGACTACTCCGCGCAGAACGTGACCTACGCCCGCCCCGGGCGCGAGCCGCTGCAGCTCTCCTGCACGTTGACGCGAATCGACTTGGCACGCACCCCGCTCCTCGCGGAACTTCGCCCGATCGAGCAGCAGCTGCGCTTCGCGCGCGAGGAGCGGCTGATCGGCGAGCAGCAGGCCAACCGCGAGCTGATCCGAAACCTGGCGCACGAAATCAAGAATCCGCTGGGCGGCCTGCGCGGCTCGGCGCAACTGCTCGAACGCGAGCTCGAGCGCGCCGAATTGCGCGAGTACACCCAGGTCATCATCAAGGAGGCGGACCGGCTGCAGTCGCTGATGGACCGCCTGCTGGCGCCGCATCGCGCGCCGCGCGTTGCGTTGCTCGGCATCCACGAGGTGCTGGAGCGCGTGCGCAGCCTGGTGCTGGCCGAGTTTTCCGCCGGCATCCGCATCGTGTGCGACTATGACCCGAGCCTGCCGGGGATGGTCGGCGACAAGGAGCAGCTGATCCAGGCCGTGCTCAACGTGGTGCGCAATGCGGCGCAGGCGCTGACCTCTGCCGGCACCCTGGAGGGCAAGGAAGGCAGCATCACGCTGCGCACCCGCGTGGTCCGCCAGGCCACGCTGCTCCGGCAGCGGTACAGGCTGGCACTAGAATTGCAAGTGATCGACGATGGGCCCGGAGTCCCAGAGGACATTCGGGAAAAGATTTTCAATCCCCTGGTGTCGGGGCGGGACGGTGGCAGCGGGCTGGGACTATCGCTCGCACGGACCTTCGTCCATTACCACCGGGGCATGATCGAGTGCGACAGCCGCCCCGGGCGCACCGTGTTCAGGATTCTGTTGCCGCTCGCATGAAGCCGGTCTGGATCGTCGACGACGACCGCTCTATCCGCTGGGTGTTCGAGAAGGCGCTTGGCCGCGAAGGCATCGCCTTCACCTCGTTTTCCTCCGCCCAGGAGGCACTCGATGCATTGCGCGCGGGGCCGCCGCAGGTGCTGGTGTCGGACATCCGGATGCCTGGTCCTTCGGGGCTCGAGCTGCTGCATACGGTGAAGGAGAAGCACCCGGCCGTGCCGGTGATCGTGATGACCGCTTACTCGGATCTCGAGTCGGCGGTGGCCGCGTTCCAGGGTGGCGCCTACGAGTACCTGCCCAAGCCTTTCGACGTCGACCAGGCGGTGGACCTGATCCGGCGCGCGTTGGACGAGAGCCAGCGCGGTGCGGGGGCGGCCGAGCCGCCTGCGGAGGCGCCGGAGATCCTCGGCCAGGCGCCCGCGATGCAGGAAGTATTCCGTGCCATCGGCCGCTTGTCGCAATCCAGCGCGACTGTACTGATCACGGGGGAATCGGGGACCGGCAAAGAGCTGGTGGCCCGGGCGTTGCACCGGCACAGTGCGCGCGCGGCGCGGCCGTTCATCGCGATCAATACGGCGGCGATGCCGAAGGACCTGCTCGAGTCGGAGTTGTTCGGCCACGAGCGTGGCGCGTTCACCGGGGCGCAGCAGCAACGCCGTGGGCGCTTTGAACAGGCCGAGGGCGGCACGCTGTTCCTGGACGAGATCGGCGACATGCCGGCGGAGCTGCAGACGCGGCTGCTGCGCGTGCTGTCGGAGAACAGTTACTACCGCGTCGGCGGGCACCAACAGATCAAGGCCAACGTGCGCGTGATCGCCGCCACCCATCAAGTCCTCGAAGCCCGCGTGCGCGAGGGCAGCTTCCGCGAGGACCTCTTCCATCGGCTCAACGTGATCCGCATCCGCTTGCCGTCGCTGAGCGAACGGCGAGAGGACGTACCGCTGCTGCTGCGACATTTTCTCGCGGTCAGCGCCAAACAGCTCGGCGTCGAGGCCAAGCGCCTGTCCGATGACGCGGTCCAGCACTTGTCGCAGCTGGAGTTTCCCGGCAATGTGCGCCAGCTAGAGAACCTGTGCCACTGGCTCACGGTGATGGCGCCGGGACAGGTGGTCGAGCTGGGAGACCTGCCGGCGGAATTCCGGGATTCCCGCGTGTCCTCGGCGGCGACCGACTGGGTCGCCGCATTGGAGCAGGAAGCCGAGCGGCGCCTGTCGCGCGGCGAGACCGGGATCCTCGATGTGCTCGGACGTCAGTTCGAGCGGACTCTGATCGCCAAGGCGCTCGCGCGTACCGGCGGCCGGCGCATCGAGGCCGCCAACCTGCTCGGCATGGGACGCAACACCATCACGCGCAAGATCCAGGAACTCGGCATGGAAGAAGAAGAAAAAAAATAGGGTCAGACCCCTTTTTTATTCTCTTCCAGCTTGGCGTCGACCAGCGAGACGATCTCCTCCACGGCCGCGGAACGCAGGCCCTTTTGCGCGGCGATGGTCTTCACCAGCCGGTCGACACGCTCGATGTTAGGCGCGCCGGCGTACAGGGCGCGCGCTGCGGATGAAGGCCCGGTGAGTCCGTTTGCCGCCGCGGCGTATTTTTCGAACGGCACCAGGTCCTTTTCGTCGGCGCCCAGCGAAACGCACAGTTTGACCACCCAGGAGTACACCGCGCGCGATGCCTCGATGTCGGTGTGCACCGCCTCCTTGATCGAGCGGATCCCGCCCTTGGTGACGCAACGATAATTGCCGGCAAGCAGCATGGCCCACTTGGCGAGCGGCACGAAAACGGAGTCGTGCACCTTGAGCTTCACTGGCAGTTCAACCTTGCCGGTGCCCGCGTCGAAGCGCGCCGCTTCGATGTCCGCTTCCAGGCGCCGCAGGATTGCCGTGTGGGCGTCCGAGTCGAAGCGCGCCGACTTGAAATTGGTGGGCAGCCTGACCTGCAGCACGTTGACCTTCTCTTCGGGCGGCCTGAATGCTTGCGGATCCGGGCTGCATAGCGTCATCAGCTTGGGATCGAAACTGTCCCAGACCGTCGGGTCGGTGTAGCAGTCCCTGCAGGTGTTCGCCGCAACGCCCGGTATGCGCGCCAGGTAGGGCAGCGGCGGCATGTTCATGATCGACATGCAGGGCACGCGCGCCTTGGCCACTGCGTCGAGCAGTTCGCGCACGCCCGGCGAACGGTACTGCGGCTCCTGCATCGCCAGAGCGACGAGGTCGTAGTCGGCGGGACTGACGCCTTGGGTCCCGGCGGCGGAAAGCTTGCCCGGCAGTTTGCGCGAGTCAACTTCGACCAGGCCTTCCCTGCCCTTGACGGGCATGCGCACCCTGGCGCCTTCCGCGTTGATCAATTCCGCTTCCGCCGGCAAACATACGAGCTTCACGCTGTGACCGGCGAGCGCCAGCTTGGTCCCCAGCAGGGAACCGTAGGAAGCTCCCATGATCAGTACTCTGTAGGTCGTTGGCATGCGGTGGCTCCGGTTTGGCGCGATCTCATGATGTGAAACTCAACCTCACGAATCGAAAAAAAGCCTACACGCAAATCTTTGCACTTTCATGTTGCGGTGCCGCAATTCAGTGCATAGAATTCCGCCATGCACATGTCGAGCCCGCTGCCCCAAGGTGTCTCCATCACCGGGCGCATCACGCCTGAATCCGCGCAGATCCTCACGCCTGAAGCGATCGCATTGGTCGCCACGCTGCATCGGCGGTTCGAAACGCGCCGCCGGGAACTGCTCGCAAGCCGCGCCGCCCGGCAGAAGGAATTCGACGCCGGCAAGCTGCCGGACTTCCTCGACGCAACGAAAGGCGTGCGCGAGTCGGACTGGGGCATTTCGGCGCAGCCGCGGGATTTGCTCGACCGTCGTGTTGAGATCACCGGGCCCACCGACCGCAAGATGGTGATCAATGCGCTCAATTGCGGCGCCTCCACCTTCATGGCGGACTTCGAGGACGCCAATTGCCCGACCTGGCACAACATGATCGACGGCCAGATCAATCTGCGCGACGCGGTACGCCGCACGATCACGCTGGAGCAAGGCGGCAAGACCTACCGGCTGAACGACAAGACCGCGGTGCTGATCCCGCGGCCGCGCGGCTGGCACCTCGACGAGAAGCACGTCAGCGTCGACGGCGCGTCCGTGGCGGGCGCGATCTTCGATTTCGCGCTGTACTTTTTCCACAATGCGAAAGAGTTGCTCTCGCGCGGCTCAGGACCCTACTTCTACCTGCCGAAGATGGAGTCGCACCTCGAAGCGCGCCTGTGGAACGACGTCTTCAGGCTGGCGCAGGACGAGCTGAAGATCCCGCAGGGCTCGATCAGGGCGACCTGCCTGATCGAGACGGTGGTCGCCGCGTTCGAGATGGACGAGTTCCTGTGGGAACTGAAGGAACACTCCGCCGGCCTGAACATTGGCCGCTGGGATTACATCTTCTCCTGCATCAAGAAATTCCGTTCCCGCAAGGACTTCTGCCTGGCGGACCGCTCGCAGGTGACCATGACTGCGCCCTTCATGCGCGCCTACGCGTTGCTGCTGGTGAAGACCTGCCACCGCCGCGGCGCCCCCGCCATGGGCGGCATGGCGGCGCAGATTCCGATCAAGAACGACGCGCTCGCCAATCAAGCGGCGCTGGACAAGGTACGCCAGGACAAACTGCGCGAAGTGACGGACGGTTGCGACGGCACCTGGGTGGCGCACCCGGCGCTGGTGCCGATCGCCCGTGAGGTATTCGACCAGCACATGCCGCAGCCGAATCAGTACGGCAAGCAGCGCCCCGACGTGAATGTCGGCGCGCGCGACCTGCTGGACTTCAAGCCCGAGGCGCCGATCACCGAGGCTGGCCTGCGCGGCAACATCTCGGTCGGCATCCAGTATCTGGGCGCCTGGCTTGCCGGCAACGCCTGCGTGCCGGTGTTCAACCTGATGGAAGACGTGGCCACCGCCGAGATCTCGCGCTCGCAGATCTGGCAGTGGATCCGCAGCGACAAGGGCAGGCTGGCCGACGGCCGCAAGGTGACGGTCGAGCTGTTCCGCAAGCTGCTCGCGGAAGAACTGCCCAAGGTGAAGAGCTATCTCGGGGAAGAGGCCTACGCCGCTGGCAAGTACGAGGACGGCGCTCGACTGTTCGAGAAAATCACCGCGGACGACAACTACGTGGAGTTCCTCACGCTGCCGGCCTACGAACGCATCGACTGATCAGGCGATGCGCCATTCGTGCGCGCACTTGCGGCAGCGCACGGTCAGCGACACGGCGTCCGAACCGATCAGCTTGAACCTGGCGTAGGCGTGGCAGGACGTGCAGGTTGCGCGTTCGCCAATGTACTCGGCGACCGTCAGGATCTGCAGGTAGCGTTTCCAGGCATACACGCCGGTGACGCACGCGAAGGCCACCGCGGCGGCATACGCCAGCAACTCGAGTCGCGGTCCGCGAAAAGTCAGGGATTCAACACAGGCCGCGATCGCGACCATGCACAGGATGCATGTAATCAGCCAGACATGACCCTCGATCAGCTCGCGTTCGTACCAGCGGCTGAAGCCAAGCTTGCTGATGCCGGGGGCGGGTTCCATGGGGCAGTGCTCAGCTGAGCATAGTGAATTCAGCGATCGCCGGCGCGTGGTCGGAGGGGCGCTCGAGCTTGCGCGGGGCCTTGTCCACCGTGCTCAAGGCGCAATTCTTCGCCAGCGCTTCCGACAGCAGGATGTGGTCGATGCGCAGCCCTGCGTTGCGTCGGAAACCCATCATCCGGTAGTCCCACCAGGAATAGCTCTTCTCGGGCTGCTCGAACAGCCGGAAGCTGTCCTTGAGTCCCAGCGCGAGCAGCGCCCGCCAGGCGGCGCGTTCGGGCGTGGATACATGCACCTGGCCTTCCCAGGCCTTGGGGTCGTGCACGTCACGGTCTTCCGGTGCGACGTTGAAATCCCCGGCGATGGCGAGGCGCGCATGATTTTTCAGTTCCGCGGCGAGATAGTCCTTTAGCGCCGCGTACCAGCGCAATTTGTAATCGTACTTGTCCGAGCCTACTGCCTGGCCGTTCGGGCAATAGACGCACACTACGCGCATGCCGTGCACGCTGGCGGCGATGACGCGCTTCTGCTCGTCGGCGAAGCCGGGAATACCCTCGGCCACATTTTCCAAGAGTGCCCGGGAAACAATGGCTACACCGTTGTAGGTCTTCTGGCCGCTGACTGCGCAGGAGTAGCCCGCGGCTTCGAGTTCCACGCGAGGGAACTTCGGTTCTTCACCTTTCAGTTCTTGTACGCAGAGTACGTCCGGCCGTGCGGTGGCCAACCAATCGAGCAGCTGGGGCAGGCGGACCTTGATCGAATTGACATTCCACGTCGCGAGCTTCATGCCGGCGACGCCCGGGTCACTTGCGCGGGCGGGTTCCCGTCGAGCTGGCGCCGGGAGCGTAGGGTCCGCTTGCCGCAGGCTCGGCTTCCTCGGCGGGCCTGGCTTCCGCGACCTCGGGTGGCGGCGCGGGCTTGGGCTCTGCCTGGTTGCGCGCCGCGAGGATGCCGGCCTTCGGGTAGCCGGCGATGTCGAGCAGGGAGTGGTAAGCGCTTTCCTCGAAGCCCTTTTGCAGGTTGCTGCCCACAGTCACGGAGGGCACGGCGAGGGCGCCCGCGACTTTTCTCAGTTCCTGCTGCTGCGGCTCGTCGACCACCAGCACTTCACGGAACGGCACGCCGCGCGAATTGAGCAGCCTGCGCGCCTCCCCGCAGGGCTCGCAGTCCTTCGCGGTGTACAAGGTGACCGGGAAACTCTTGGCCGCGACCTGCAGCGCATAGGGCTGGCCGGCGGTCTCTGCCGAAGCTGTCCCGCCTGCGCTGAAGGATTTCTTCTGCACGTTTTTAGCGGAAGGCGGCGGCGGCGTGTCGGTGAGGTTCACGCGGCCTTTCTCGTCGGTCCAGCGATACGTCTGCGCGCTCGCGGCGCACGCGGCGCCGAGCAAAGCTGCAAGGATCAC
This sequence comes from uncultured Enterobacteriaceae bacterium, assembly GCA_964631735.1. GTDB lineage: Bacteria > Pseudomonadota > Gammaproteobacteria > Burkholderiales > SG8-39 > JAABQT01. Next base: position 38,525 of record CAZVZV010000170.1, on the reverse strand, counting down.
GGAGCGCATGCGCGATGGTCCTGTTTTCGCTGAAGTTTCCCTTACGCGGCGATCATACCATTGTGACGCAGGAGCGCTTCCACGCTCGGCGCTCGCCCGCGGAAAGCACGGAAGGATTCCGCCGCCGGGCGGCTGCCGCCCACGGCGAGCACTTCGTCGCGGAAGCGCGCGCCGGTCTCGGGGTCGGTCACGTTGCGCGCCTCTTCGAAGGCGCCGTAGGCGTCGGCCGAAAGCACCTCTGCCCATTTGTAGCTGTAGTAGCCGGCGGCGTAGCCGCCGGCGAAGATGTGCGAAAAGCTGTTGGGGAAGCGGTTCCAATCCGGCGGCACCACCACCGCGATCTGCGCGCGCACTTCCTGCAGTAGTTCCAGCACGCTGCGTGGCGCGGACGGGTCGCTCCGACCGGAGGTCGGGTCAAAATCCCAGTGCAGGCGCATGTCGAACACCGAGAACTCGATCTGGCGCAGCATGGCCATGCCGGACTGGAAATTCTTTGCCGCCAGCATCTTGTCGTAGAGCGCGCGCGGCAGCGCTTCGCCGGTGTCCACCTGCCGCGTCATGTGCCGCAGCACGTCCCACTCCCAACAGAAGTTCTCCATGAACTGGCTGGGCAGCTCGACCGCGTCCCATTCCACGCCGCTGATGCCCGAGACGCCGAGATCTTCCACGCGCGTGAGCAGGTGGTGCAGGCCGTGGCCGAATTCGTGGAACAGCGTGATCGCATCGTCGTGCGTGAATAGCGCCGGCCTGCCGCCGACGGGGCGCGAGAAGTTGCAGGTCAGGTAGGCCACCGGCGTCTGGATCGAGGCACCGCGCCGCCGGCGCGCCCTGGCATCGTCCATCCAGGCGCCGCCGCGCTTGGTGTCGCGCGCATAAAGATCCGTGTAGAACTGGCCGATCAGTCCGCCCTGCGCGTCGCGCAGGTCGAAGAAGCGTACGTCCTCGTGCCAGACTGGTGCGCTGGCCGGCGTGATGCGCACGCCGTAGAGCGTCTCGACCAGGCGAAACAGCCCGGCGAGCACGGCATCCTCCGCGAAATACTGCTTCAGCTCCTGGTCGGAGAAGGCGTAGCGCTGCTGGCGCAGTTTCTCCGAGGCGTAGGCAAGGTCCCAGGCTTCGAGCTGCGCGAGGCCGAGCTCGTCGCGAGCGAAGGCGCCGAGCTCGGCCAGGTCGCGCTCGGCGTGGGGCCGCGCGCGCCGCGCCAGGTCCTCAAGGAAAGCGAGCACCTGGGTGGGCGATTCCGCCATTTTCGGCACCAGCGATACTTCGGCGTAGCTCGGGTAGCCGAGCAGGCGCGCGGCCTCGCGGCGCAGCGGCAGGATGCGCTCGATGAGCGGCGAGTTGTCCAGCTCGGGCTTGCCGAACTCGGCGGCGCGCGTGGCGCTCGCCCGGTACATCTCCTCGCGCAGCGCGCGGTCCTCGGCGTACTGCATCACCGGCAGGTAGGAGGGCATGTGCAGCGTGAACTTCCAGCCGCGCGCGTCTTCCTGCTGCGCCGCCTGCAGCACGTCCCGCGGAATGCCGGCGACGCGCTGGTCGTCCTCGATCAGGATGGAATACGCGTTGGTGGCGTCGAGCAGGTTCTCGGAGAACTTGGCCGATAGCTGCGCCAGCTCCTCCTGGATCTGCGCGTAGCGCGGTTTCTTGTCCGCCGCGAGCTCCGCGCCGCCCAGGCGAAAGTCGCGCAGGGCGTTCTCGACGATGCGCTGGCGGGCGGGAGTGAGGGCGGCGAAGTCCGTCGAGGCGCGCAGCGCCCGGTACTTCTCGAACAGCGCCTGGTTCTGTCCGAGCTCGGTCCAGTACTGCGTCACCTTGGGCAGGTTCGCGTTGTATGCGGCGCGCATTTCCGGGCTGTCGAGCACCGCGTGCAGATGGGCGACCTGGCCCCAGGCGCGGCCGAGGCGCTCGTTGGCATCCTCCAGCGGCGCGACGAATTCGTCCCAGGCCGGCGGGGCCTGTTCGGCACGCGCCACCGCCGCGCGCGCTTCGGCGAGCAGGGCGTCGATCGCAGGTGCAACGTGCGCGGGATTGAGTTCCGCGAAGCGCGGCAGCCCCGAAAAATCCAGCAGCGGGTTAAGCAAGTGACAACTCCGTGGCATGTACCGTATTGGCGACCAGCATGGCGACCGTCATCGGCCCGACGCCGCCCGGCACCGGCGTGATCCAGCCGGCGACCTCCTTCACCGCGGCGAAATCCACGTCGCCGGAGAGCTTGCCGTCGGCGCCGCGGCTGGTGCCGACGTCGATGACGCAGGCGCCAGGCTTGACCATGTCGCGGCCGATCATGCGCGGGCGGCCGGTCGCGGCGACCAGCACATCGGCCTGGCGCGACAACTCGGCCAGATGCGCGGTCTTGGAGTGGCAGATTGTGACGGTGGCGTCCCTTTGCAAGAGGAGGAGCGCCAGGGGCTTGCCGACGATGCTGGAGCGCCCGATCACCACCGCGTGCCGGCCGGCAAGCGGGACGCCCGCGTGATCGAGCAGGCGCAGCACGCCGGCGGGCGTACAGGGCACGTAGCGCGGCGTGCCGCGCAGCAGCGCGCCCAGATTCTCGGCATGAAAGCCATCCACGTCTTTCGCTGCCGCCACTGCGGCCAGCACGCGCTCCGCGTCGATGTGCGCGGGTAGCGGCAGTTGCACCAGGATGCCGTGCACGCGCGGGTCGCGATTGAGCGCTGCGAGGCACTGCAGCAGCAGGTGCTCGCTCACGCCGGCCGGGAATTCGTGCAGCTCGGAGCGCACGCCGGTCTCCTCGCAGGCGCGCACCTTGCTGCGCAGATAGACACGCGAGGCCGGATCGTCGCCGGCGAGGATCGCTGCCAGCCCGGGCTGCGCGCCGCGCGCCGCGAGCGCCGCGACCGCGGGCCTGAGCGCAGCGCGCACCTCGGCGGCGAGCGCTTTACCGTCGATGATCCTGGCGGCCATGTGTTGCATAATACGATGACCGAAAGCCACAAGCTGGAGGATGCAATGTCCGCCGTTCCCCAACATCCCGCTGCCAACGACAACGATTCGCTCGAGACGCAGGAATGGCTCGACGCGCTCGAGGCGGTGCTCGAGCGCGAAGGCGGCGAGCGCGCCCACTACCTGATCGAGAAGCTGACCGAGAAGGCGCGTACTTCCGGCGTCACCCTGCCGTACAGTCCGTATACGCCCTACGTCAACACCATCCCGACGCAGCTGGAGGAGCGCTCGCCGGGCGACGCGGCGCTGGAGGAGCGCATACGCTCGTATTGCCGCTGGAACGCCATGGTGATGGTGGCGCGGGCGAATAAGAATGACGACGAGCTTGGCGGCCACATCGCGAGCTTCGCCTCGGTCGGGACCCTGTTCGGCATCGGGCAGCACCATTTCTGGAACGCGCCGCACGAGGGGCACGGCGGCGACCTGGTCTACTTCCAGGGGCATTCTTCTCCGGGGATCTACGCGCGCGGACTGCTGGAAGGGCGTTTCACCGAGGAGCAGCTGCTTGATTTCCGGCGCGACGTGGACGGCAAGGGCGTGTCCTCCTACCCGCACCCGTGGCTGATGCCGGATTACTGGCAGTTCCCGACCGTGTCGATGGGCCTCGGGCCGATCCAGGCGATCTACATGGCGCGCTACCTGAAGTACTTACACGCGCGCGGCCTGGCCGACACCGCCAAGCGCAAGGTGTGGGTGTTCTGCGGCGACGGCGAGATGGACGAGCCGGAATCGCTCGGCGCGATCGGCCTCGCCTCGCGCGAAAAGCTCGACAACCTGGTGTTCATCGTCAACTGCAACCTGCAGCGGCTCGACGGCCCGGTGCGCGGCAACGGCAAGATCATCCAGGAGCTGGAGGGCGATTTCCGCGGCGCCGGCTGGAACGTGATCAAGCTGATCTGGGGTTCGTACTGGGATCCGCTGCTTGCGCGCGACAAGGAAGGGCTGCTCCTGCGCATCATGGAAGACACCGTGGACGGCGAGTACCAGAACTACAAGGCCAACGACGGCGCCTTCGTGCGCAAGCACTTCTTCGGCAAGCACCCCAAGGTGCTGGAAATGGTGTCGCGCATGACCGACGAGGACATCTGGCGCCTGAACCGCGGCGGGCACGATCCGCACAAGATCTACGCGGCCTACGCGGCGGCAGTGAAGCACCGGGGCCAGCCCACCGTGATCCTCGCCAAGACCATCAAGGGCTACGGCATGGGCAAGCAGGGCCAGGCGAAGAACCCGACGCACCAGCTGAAGAAGGTCGATCTCGCGACGATCCGCGAGATGCGCGATCGCTTTCGCATTCCCGTCCCCGACGACAAGCTGGAGGAGTTGCCGTTCTACGTGCCACCGCCGGATGCGCCCGAGATGAAGTATCTGCACGAGAGGCGCAAGGCGCTGGGCGGCTTCTTGCCGCAGCGGCGGCGCCGGGCGGAGGCCTCGCCCGCGGTTCCCGCGCTCGCCGCGCTCGACCAGGTGCTGAAAGGCTCGGGCGCAGGCCGTGAGATCTCCACCACCATGGCCTTCGTGCGCATACTCACCGCGCTGGTGCGCGACAAGGAGATCGGCAAGCGCATCGTGCCGATCGTGCCCGACGAGGCGCGCACCTTCGGCATGGAGGGCATGTTCCGTCAGCTCGGCATCTACTCGAGCGTGGGGCAGAAGTACGAGCCGGTGGACAAGGACCAGGTGATGTACTACCGCGAGGACCTGCAGGGCCAGATCCTCGAAGAAGGCATCAATGAAGCGGGCGCCTTTTCCTCGTGGATCGCGGCGGCGACTTCCTACAGCCACTCGAACGTGGTGACGGTTCCGTTCTACATCTTCTACTCGATGTTCGGCATGCAGAGGATCGGCGACCTGGCCTGGGCCGCGGCAGACCAGCGCGCGCGCGGTTTCCTCCTCGGCGCCACGGCCGGCAGGACCACGCTCAACGGCGAGGGCCTGCAACACGAGGACGGCCATTCGCACATCCTGTCCTCGGTGATCCCGAACTGCGTATCCTACGACCCTACCTACGGCTACGAAGTGGCGGTGATCATCCACGACGGCCTGCGCCGGATGGTGGCCAACCAGGAGGACATCTACTACTACATCACCCTGATGAACGAGAACTACGAGCATCCGGCAATGCCCGCCGGCGTAGAGGAGGGCATCCTCAAGGGCATGTACCTGCTGCGCGACTCAAAATCCAAGGCGAAGCCGCGCGTGCAGCTGATGGGTTCGGGCACCATCTTGCGCGAGGTCGAGGCCGCCGCCGAGCTGCTGGAGAAGGACTGGGGCGTGGCCGCCGACGTGTGGAGCGCGACCAGCTTCACCGAGCTGCGTCGCGAAGGCCTGGCGGCCGAGCGCTGGAACCTGCTGCACCCGGAGGACCAGCCGCGCGTGTCTTACGTCGCGCGCTGCCTGGAGAAGCACGTCGGGCCGGTGGTGGCGGCGACCGACTACATGAAAACCTTCGCCGACCAGATCCGGCCCTTCGTGCCGCGCGATCGGGTCTTCCGCGTGCTTGGCACCGACGGCTTCGGGCGCTCGGACTCGCGCGCCAAGCTAAGGCATTTCTTCGAGGTTAACCGCAGCTTTGTGGCGATTGCGGCGCTCAAGGCGCTGGCCGAGGCGGGCGAGGGCAAGGCGAAGATCGTGGCCGACGCCATCAGGAAATACGGCATCGACCCGAACAAACCCGACCCGACGACCGTATGAAGGAAGTCACCGTCCCCGACATCGGGGATTTTAAAGAGGTGGAGGTGATCGAGGTGCTGGTGAAGCCCGGCGATGCGATCGTTGCCGAGCAGTCGCTGATCACGGTCGAATCGGACAAGGCAACGATGGAGATCCCGGCGCCCGGCGCCGGCGTGGTGAGGGAACTGCGGATCAAGGTCGGCGACAAGGTGGCGCAGGGCTCGCCGATCCTGCTGCTGGAGGAGTCCGCTGTGGCGGCGCCGGCTCTTGCCGCCGCGGCCGCTGCACCCGCTGTACCCGCTGCGCCCACCGCGGACCCCATGCTGGTGAAGGTTCCGGACATCGGCGACTTCAAGGATATCGAAGTGATCGAGGTGCTGGTGAAGCCCGGCGACACGGTCGCCAAGGAGCAGTCCCTGATCACGCTTGAATCGGACAAGGCGACGATGGAGATCCCGTCGCCCGCCGCCGGGGTGGTGCAGGAAATCAGGCTCAAGACCGGCGACAAGGTTTCCGAGGGTGCGGCAATCCTGGTGTTGAAGGCGAGCGCAGGCGCGCTTGCTGCGCCGGCAGTGCTGGTGGTTGCGGCCGTACCGGGTACGCCGGTGGCTGCGGCGGCGACACGCCCACCGGTGCCTGTGGAACCACAGGATGCGACGCACGCCAAGCCGCACGCCAGCCCGTCGGTGCGCAAGTTCGCGCGCGAGCTGGGCGTGGACCTTGCGCGTGTGAAAGGAAGCGGACCGAACGGGCGCATCCTGCACTCCGACGTGCAGGCCTACGTGAAGGGCGCGCTGTCCGCCGTGCCGGCGCCCGCCCAGGCGGCGAAGGGCGGCGCATTGCCGTTCAACCTGCCGGCCTGGCCGGACGTTGACTTCGCCAAGTTCGGCCCGGTGGAGGCGAAGCCGCTCACACGGCTGCAGAAGCTCTCCGGCCCCAACCTGCATCGCAACTGGGTTTCGATCCCGCATGTCACCCAATTCGACGAAGCGGACATCACCGACCTGGAGGCGTTCCGCAAATCGAATACGGCGCAGACCGAGAAGCAGGGCTTCAAACTGACCATGCTCGCGTTCATGATCAAGGCCTGCGTCACCGCGCTCAGGCAGCACCCGAACTTGAATGCGAGCCTGGACCGCAATGGCGAAAATCTGGTGGTGAAGAAGTACTACAACATCGGCGTCGCGGTGGACACGCCCGACGGCCTGGTGGTGCCCGTGGTGCGCGATGCGGATCGCAAAGGCGTGTTCGACGTGGCGCGCGAGCTTGGCGAGATTTCCAGGCTGGCCCGCGAGAAAAAGCTCAAGCCCGGCGACATGCAAGGCGGCACCTTTTCCATCTCGAGCCTCGGCGGCATCGGCGGTACGGCATTCACGCCGATCATCAACGCGCCGGAAGTTGCGATCCTCGGCGTGTCGAAGTCCGCGCTGCGGCCAGTGTGGACCGGCAAGGAGTTCTCGCCGCGCCTGATGCTGCCGCTCGCGCTCTCCTACGACCACCGCGTGATCGATGGCGCGGCGGCGGCGCGCTTTACGGCGTACCTCGCGAGCGTACTCGGCGACATCCGCCGCACGCTGCTCTGACATGGCAGAGCTCGATTGCGACGTCGTGGTGCTCGGTTCCGGCCCCGGCGGCTACTCCGCGGCCTTCCGCGCCGCCGACCTCGGATTGAAGACCGTGCTGGTAGAGCGCTACCCGGTGCTGGGCGGCGTGTGCCTCAATGTGGGCTGCATTCCGTCGAAAGCCCTGCTGCACACCGCTGCGGTAGTGGATGCGGCACGCGGGCTTGCGCACCACGGCATCGCCTTCGGCGAGCCGAAGGTGGATCTCACCAAGCTGCGCGCATTCAAGGACCAGGTGGTCGGCAAGCTGACCGGCGGGCTCGCCGCGATGGCGAAGATGCGCAAGGTGGCGGTGCTGCAGGGCGTGGGCGCGTTCAGCGGGCCGAACCAGCTCGCGGTCGAAGGCAAGGACAAGACGATGGTGCGTTTCGCGAAGGCGATCATCGCTACCGGCTCGCAGGCGGCCAAGTTGCCGTTCCTGCCGCAGGATCCGCGCATCGTCGATTCCACCGGGGCGCTGGAACTCAAGGCGGTGCCGAAGAAGATGCTGGTGATCGGCGGCGGCATCATCGGCCTGGAGATGGGCACGGTGTACTCCACGCTGGGCACCCGGCTCGACGTGGTCGAGATGATGGACGGGCTGATGCTCGGCGCCGACCGCGACCTGGTCGCGGCATGGCAGAAGTTCAACGCCGGCCGTTTCGACAAGGTGATGCTCAAGTCGAAGGCCAGCAAGGCCGAGGCGACCAAAGACGGCATCCGCGTCTCGATCGAAGGGCAGGAGCCCAAGGTCTACGACATGGTCCTCGTCTCCGTGGGCCGCGTGCCGAACGGCAAGACGATCGGCGCGCAGAAGGCCGGTGTCGCCGTCAACGAGCAGGGCTACATTCCGGTGGATACGCAGATGCGCACCAATGTGCCGCACATCTTCGCCATCGGCGACGTCGCGGGCAATCCGATGCTCGCGCACAAGGCAGTGCATGAGGGGCACGTGGCGGCCGAGGCTGCTGCCGGGAAGAAGTCGCATTTCGATGCGCGCGTCGTCCCCTCGGTCGCCTACACCGACCCGGAGATCGCCTGGGTCGGTGTCACCGAGGACGAGGCGAAGAGTTCCGGCCGCAAGCTCGGCGTGGCAAAGTTTCCCTGGACGGCGTCGGGCCGCGCCATTGCCAATGCGCGCGACGAAGGATTCACCAAGCTGATGTTCGATGCCGAAACCCATCGCCTGGTGGGCGGCGGCATCGTCGGCACCGGGGCGGGCGATCTGGTCAGCGAGCTGGCACTCGCGGTCGAGATGGGCGCGGACGCCACCGACATCGGCAAGACCATCCACCCTCACCCGACGCTGGGCGAGTCGGTGGGCATGGCGGCGGAGCTGTTCGAGGGCGTGTGCACCGACCTGCCGCCGCAGAAGAAGAAAGCGTGACGCAGGACGAGCTCAAGCAGTTGGTGGCCCGCGAAGCGCTCAAGCACGTGGTCGAGGATGCCATCGTCGGTGTCGGCTCCGGCTCCACGGTGAATCTGTTCATCGACGCGCTCGGCGGCATCAAGGGGCGCATCGAGGGCGCCGTGGCGGCCTCGGAAGCAAGCGCGGAGCGACTGAAGAAACTCGGCATCCGCGTTTTCGAACTGAATTCGGTGGACGAGCTGCCGGTGTATGTCGATGGCGCGGACGAGGTCACCGAGCACCTGTACATGATCAAGGGCGGTGGCGGCGCGCTGACGCGCGAGAAGATCATTGCCGCGGTGGCGCGCAAATTCGTGTGCATCTGCGATAGCTCGAAGCTGGTGCCGGTGCTGGGCAAGTTCCCGCTGCCGGTCGAGGTGATCCCGATGGCGCGCAGCCACGTCGGGCGCGAGCTGAGGAAACTGGGCGCCTACCCGGAACTGCGGGAAGGCTTCAAGACCGACAACGGCAATCTGATCCTCGACTGCCGCGGCCTTGCGATCACCGATCCGCCGCGCCTCGAGGCGGAGCTGAACAACATTGCCGGCGTGGTGACCAACGGCATCTTCGCGCGCAGGCGGGCGGACCTGCTGCTGCTCGGCGCGCCCGACGGAGTAAGGATGGTGAAGTAAAAAAGGGGTCAGACCCCTTTTTCTAGATCCGCTTGAGGAATATCTTGGAGCCGCGCTTCCAATTGTAGAGCGCGCGGCGCTCGCCCGGCAGCGCGCCGGGATCTGCAGGCTTGAAGCCCTGCGCGAGGAACCAGTGCTCGGCGCGAGTGGTGAGCGCGAACAGCCTGCGAATTTTCATGCTGCGGGCGCGCTCCTCGCAGGCGCGCATCAGGCGTTCGCCGTGCCCCGCGTCGCGCGACTCGGGCGCCACCGCCAGGCAGGCGAGTTCCGCGGCCTTGTCCTCGGCGAAAGGATAGAGCGCCCCGCAGCCGAGGATCACGCCGTCGTGCTCGAGGACGAGGAAGTTGCCGATCTCGCGCTCCAGGCGCTCGCGGCCGCGCTTGACCAGTGTGCCATCGGCTTCCAGCGGCTCGATCAGCGCGAGGATGCCGCCCACGTCCTCCAGGCGCGCATCGCGCAGGTGCTGCACCGGATCGGCGGTGATCATGGTGCCCACGCCCGAGTGGGTGAACAGCTCGAGCGGCGTCGCGCCCCAGGTGCGGCGCGAGACGAGGTGCGCGCGCCCGACGCCACCAGCAAGCGCGCGCAGTGCGTGCTTGATGGCGCGCGTGGTGTGCGTGCCGAAGTCGGCGCCTTTGAGCAGGGCCTCGGCCTGGCGCGCGGTCAGCTCGCCCAGCACGGCACCCTTTCGGTCGGCCGGCAAGCGGTCGACGAACAGGAGCAGCTTGTCGGCGCGCAGCGCCACCGCGACGTTCTCCGCGACGTCCTCCCAGGACAGGTTGAACACCTCGCCGGTGGGCGAGTAGCCGGTGTGCGGCACGAGCACTACCTCGCTTGCTTCCAGCCGCCGCGCGATCGCCTGCGCGTCCACCTTTCGCACCAGGCCCGTGAACTGGTAGTCCACGCCGTCCACCACGCCGATCGGGCGCGCGGCGATGTAGTTGCCGGAAGCGACGCGGATCGAGGCGCCCGCCATCGGCGAGTTCGGCAGTGCTTGGGAGAGCAGCGCCTCGATCTCCACGCGCAGCACACCCGCAGCGTGCTTCACCGCGACCAGCGCCTGCGCGTCGGTGATGCGCAGGCCCCTGGCGTAGCGCGAGCGGATGCGCTTTGCCTTCAGCTCCGCCTCGATCTGCGGGCGCGCGCCGTGCACCAGCACCAGGCGGATGCCGAGCGCGGCGAGCAGATTCACGTCCTGGATGAAGTGCGCAAAGCGCGCGCGCTCGGCGATCAGCTCGCCGCCGAAGGCGACGACGAAAGTGCGGCCGCGGAAGGCATGCAGGTAGGGCGCGGTCTGGCGGAACCAGCGGATGAAAGCCTCGGGTTGGGGCGTCGTGGCCATGACTGCGCGCGATTCTAAGGCAAGCTCAGTAGTCACCCACCAGGGCGTTCAGCGCGGCGAGGGCGGCAAGCGCCGCCGTCTCGGTGCGCAGCACGCGAGGGCCGAGGCGCACCGGCACGAAGCCCGCCTGCGCCAGCATGGCTTCCTCCTCCGTCGTGAAGCCGGCCTCGGGCCCTGCCGCGAGCTGCACGGCGCCCTCGAGCCGTGCCGCTGCCTCGCGCAGGCCGAGCGGCGCGTCGGGCGCGAGCAGCAGGCGCTTGCCCGGCGCCGCCGGTGTACGGCAATACTCCGCCAGCGGCACGGGGCTCAGAACCTCCGGCACCCGGTTGCGCCCGCACTGTTCGCAGGCGGCGATGACGACGCGGTGCCAATGCGCGCGCTTTTGCGCAGCGCGCTCGCCCGCGATGCGGCCCACCGAGCGCGCGGCGACCACCGGTTGCAGCGCCACCACGCCGAGCTCGGTGGCCTTTTGCACGGTGAAGTCCATCTTCTCGCTGGCGGAAATGCCCTGCACCAGGGTCACTGCGAGGGGCGACTCCCGCTCGAGTGCGAGGTGGGCCAGCACGTCCACCGTCACGCGCAGTCGCTCGATGTCGGCGATGCGCCCGGCGTACTCGCCGCCCTGGCCGTTGAACAGCGCCACCTCTTCCCCGACGCGCAGCCGCAGCACATGAATCGCGTGGTGCGCGGCGTCCTCGGGCAACTGCGCCATGCCGCCGGCGCGGAGTGCGGCGTCGGTGTAGAAGCGCGCGACGCGCTGCGTCACATGGTCGCGCCCAGCACCCAGGGCGCGAACTCGTCCTCGCCGTAGCCGAACGCCTCGGATTTCGACTTCCCGCCGGACGCGGTCTCCAGGATCATCCTGAAGAAGCGCTCGCCGACCTGCTGGACGGTCTCGGTACCGTCGATGACAGTGCCGCAGTTGATGTCCATGTCCTCTTCCTGGTGCACGAAGAGGGCGGTGTTCGTGGCGAGCTTGAGCGACGGCGAGGGCTTACAGCCGTAGGCCGAGCCGCGGCCGGTGGTGAAGCAGATCATGTTGGCGCCGCCAGCCACCTGGCCGGTGGCCGACACCGGGTCGTAGCCCGGCGTATCCATGTAGACGAAGCCTTTGGCGGTCACCGGCTGGGCGTACTCGTAGACGTCCACCAGGTTGGTCGTGCCGCCCTTGGCCACCGCGCCGAGGGACTTCTCCAGGATCGTGGTCAGGCCGCCCGCCTTGTTGCCCGGCGAGGGGTTGTTGTTCATCTCGTTGCCGTTGCGGCGGGTGTATTCCTCCCACCAGTGGATGCGGTGGATCAGTTTCTCGCCGACCTCGCGCGACACCGCGCGCCGCGTGAGCAGGTGTTCGGCGCCATAGATCTCGGGTGTTTCGGACAGGATCGCGGTGCCACCGTGCCGCACCAGCAGGTCCACCGCGGCCCCGAGCGCCGGATTGGCGCTGATGCCGGAGTAGCCGTCGGAGCCGCCGCATTGCAGTCCCAAAGTGAGATGGCTGGCGGGAACGGCCTCGCGCCGCACCTTGTTCGCCTCGGGCAGCATTTCCTTCACCCGCGATATGCCGGTCTCCACGGCCTTGCGCGTGCCGCCTTCCTCCTGGATGGTGAACGCGCCGAACTTGTCGCCGCGCTTCAACTGGTGGGCCGACAGCAGGCTGTTGATCTGGTTTGCCTCGCACCCGAGCCCTACGAGCTGGGAAGAAAAGAAGTTCGGGTGGCGCGCATAGCCGGCGATCGTGCGGCGCAGGAGGTCGGTCGCCTCGCCCTCGCTCGCCATGCCACAGCCGGTCTTGTGCGTGAGCGCAACGACCCCGTCCACGTTGGGATAATCGTCCAGCCGGTTCTCGAAATGCCGGGCGATCATCTTGGCGACGGTCGCCGAGCAGTTCACGCTGGTCAGGATGCCGATGTAGTTGCGCGTCGCGACGCGACCGTCGTCGCGCACGATGCCCATGAAGGTCGCCGGCTGCGGAACGAAGTCGGTCTGCTTCACCAGCGATGAGTAGGCGTAGTCGCGCTCGAAGTCGCCCATCGCGAGGTTGTGCACGTGCACGTGCTCGCCCGGCTGGATGTCGCGCGTTGCAAAGCCGATGATCTGGTTGTAGCGGTGGGCGGGCTTGCCCTTGGCGATCGATCGCACGGCGATCTTGTGCCCGGCCGGGATGGTGACGATGGCGCGCACGTCTTCCTTCGTCACCAGTGTCCCGGTCGAAATCTCGACGCGGGCGATGACGACGTCGTCTTCCGGGTGCAGGCGAATGGTCAGGTCGGCGGCTTGCAGCATGCGAGCCTCGTCAGTGATTGTCGCGCGGGACGAATGCGCCGCTCTTGCCTGCAAGAAAATCCAGGTCCGCGCCCTCGTGCGCCTGCTGCACGTGGTCGAAGTAAAGCTTCCAGTAGCCGCGAGATAGCGGCGCTTTCGGCTTCTTCCACTTGGCGCGGCGCTTCGCCAGTGCCTGCGGCGACACCATCAATTGCAGCCGCCGCTTGCCCACGTCGAGCTCGATCATGTCGCCGTTCGCCACCAGCGCCAGCGTCCCGCCCGCCGCTGCCTCGGGCGAGATGTGCAGGATCACCGTGCCGTAGGCAGTGCCGCTCATCCTCGCATCCGAAATGCGCACCATGTCGGTGACGCCTTTCTTCAGCAACTTGGGCGGCAGCGGCATGTTGCCCACTTCTGCCATCCCCGGGTAGCCCTTCGGTCCGCAGTTCTTCAGCACCATGATGCATTTCGCGTCGATGTCGAGTTGCGGGTCGTCGATACGTTTGTGGAAATCCTCGATGTTCTCGAACACCACGGCGCGGCCGCGGTGCTTGAGCAGTTTCGGCGTCGCCGCCGAGGGCTTCACGATCGCGCCGTCGGGGCACAGGTTGCCGCGCAGCACGGCGATGCCGGTGTTCTTCTTGAACGGCTTCTTGAATGGGAAGATCACGTCGCGGTTGTGGCAGGGCGCATCCTTGTTGTTCTGCCAGACGGTTTTGCCGTTTACCGTCATGGCGTTCTTGTGCAACAGTCCTTCCTGGCCCAGTTCCCTGAGCACGGCGGGGAGCCCGCCCGCGTAGCAGAAATCCTCCATCAGGTATTTGCCGCTGGGCATCAGGTTGACGAGCGTGTGCACGCCGCGCCCGAGCCGGTCCCAGTCGGCGAGCTTCAGGTCCACGCCGATGCGCCGCGCGATGGCGATCAGGTGGATCACCACGTTGGTCGAGCCGCCGATCGCGGCGTTGGCGCGGATCGCATTCTCGAATGCCTGCCTGGTGAGGATCTTCGAGATCGTGATCTTCTGTTTCACCAGTTCCACGATGCGCCGTCCTGCCATGCGCGCGATCACGTTGCGGCGCGCGTCCACCGCCGGGTAAGCCGCGTTGCCGGGCATGCCGATGCCCAGCGCCTCCACCATCGAAGCCATCGTGGAAGCGGTGCCCATGGTCATGCAATGCCCGTGCGAGCGGTGCATGCAGGACTCCGCCTCATGGAACTCCTCCAGCGTGATTTTGCCGGCGCGCAGATCTTCCGACATGGACCAGGTATTGGTGCCCGAACCGATGTCGGTGCCGCGGTACTTGCCCGAGAGCATCGGGCCGCCCGAGACCGCGATGGTGGGCAGGTCCACCGAGGAGGCGCCCATCAGCAGCGACGGCGTGGTCTTGTCGCAGCCGACCAGCAGCACGGTGCCGTCGACCGGGTTGGCGCGCAGCGATTCCTCAACGTCCATCGAGGCGAGGTTGCGATAGAGCATGGCGGTGGGCCTGAGCAGCGTCTCGCCCAGCGACATCACCGGGAATTCGAGGGGAAAGCCGCCTGCTTCGAGCACGCCGGCCTTGACGTGCTCGGCGAGGATGCGGAAGTGCGAGTTGCAGGGCACCAGCTCCGAGTAGGTGTTGCAGATGCCGATGACAGGTCGGCCGTCGAACTGGTCCTGCGGGATGCCGCGGTTCTTGGTCCAGCTGCGGTAGATGAAGCCGTAAATGTCCTGGCGTCCGAACCACTGCACGCTGCGCAAGGTGGATTTCTTCTTTTCGCTCATGATCGCCCTCTCCTGTAGGGTGGGCCCTGGCCCACCGTACGTTCTACGTTCAGTTGTAGGGTGGGCCCTGGCCCACCGTACGTTCAGTAAGTCGCCCTTCCGCCCGAAATGTCGAACACCGCGCCGGTGGAGAACGAGCAATCCTCCGACGCGAGCCAGCAGGCCATGGCCGCGATCTCCTCCACCTTGACGAAGCGCCCCATCGGAATCTTGGAAAGCATGAACTTCGCGAACTCCGGCGTCACCTGGTCGAGGATCGCCGTCTGCGCCGCGGCCGGGGTCACGCTGTTGACCAGCACGCCGGTCTGCGCGATCTCTTTTGCCAGCGCCTTGGTAAACGCGATCAGGCCGCCTTTGGCGGCCGCGTAGGCGGCGGCGTTGGGATTGCCTTCCTTGCCGGCGATCGAGGCGATGTTGACGATGCGGCCGTAGCCCGCTTTCACCATGTGCGGCACCACGGCGCGGCAGCACAGGAACGGGCCGTTCAGGTCGACGTCGATGACCCGCTTCCATTCCGCCACCGGGTAGTCCACCACGGGGCTGGTCATGCCGGCGATGCCGGCATTGTTGACCAGCACGTCGATGCGCCCGAAGTCGGCGAGCGCCCTGGCGGTGGCGCGCTCGATGGCCGCCAGGTCGGTCACGTCGACCGGATCGGTTCTCGCGCCGATATCCCACACGCGCACCTTGGCGCCGGAGGCTTCGAGGCGCTTCGCGATGGCGGCACCGATGCCGATCAGTCCGCCGGTGACGACCGCGCTTCTTCCCTTGAAATCGAGTTGATTCATGTCGCTCCTTGCCAACCTTGTGGAGAGGTTAAGTTGGCAGTGCGAAGCGGTCAAGCGCGTTCGATAATCTCGCGCAGCGTCGCCGAGAACGCGCTAGGAGAAGCTATATAGGGGAAACCGTCAGGCCGATCGCCCTGGCGGCCGTGCATTGGCGCTGGTCCGCCGAGACGAACATGTCGGCGGCGCACGCCACCGCTGCGCCGACGTGGATGGCGTCCATCCCCCGCAGCGGATGGCGTTCCAGCGCCGCGACGGCGTGCTGCAGCATCTGCGGCGTGGTGTCGCAGAGCATCGCATCGGCGATGTCCGCCATGAAGACGTCCTTCAGCCGCCGGTATTGCGGCGCAGTAATCTTTCCTTCCCGGCGCAGGCGGCAAAAGGCGGCGATCAGCTCCGGCACCGCGATCACCGACAGGGCGAGTTCGTCCGCCCGCTCGCACCAGGAGATCACCTCCTCGGACCCGCGTTCGCTGGCAATGTAGCGCTTGGCGAACGCCGATGAATCGAAGAACACGCGCATCAGCGCCCGCGGCCGGCCAGAATGAGCCGACCGATGTCGATGCCGCTCACCGCGAGCGGCCGCGCCTTGCGCTGCTTCCACGAGGGGCCGCCCTGCTGCAGCGGCCGGATTTCCGCGATCGCCTTGCCGTTGCGCAGCACGCGGACGATCTCGCCCGCCTCGACCAGGTCGAAAAAGTGGCGCGCCTGATTGCGAAGTTCGGTGAAGGTCGTCTCACGCATCGCAGTGCTCCTGTACATTGATGTACATAGTATTGTACAGCATGCCGGCCCGGGTCCACGATCAAATGCTCGCTGCAGTGCATCGGGTTCAAAGGCGGTAGAACTTCGCCGCGTTGTCGTGAAACAGCTTGCCACGGTCGGAAGCCGACAGCTCCCCGGTCATGCGCCTGAAATCCCTGAACATCCGGTCGAACGTCACGCGCAGGCCGTCCACCGGAAAGTTGGATGCAAACATGCAGCGATCGATGCCGAAGATCTCGATCGCCTCCAGCACGATCCTACGGTTGCCCTCGTAATCCCAGGGGCCATCGGGCAGGCACAGGCAGGAAAGCTTGCAACTGACCTGCTCGCAGATGGCCAGCGCCTTCATTCCCTGCCGCCACAAGGCGAGGCCGGCATTGCTGCGGTCCCACGGAAAGCCGGTGTGGTTCAAGACAACAGGGATGTCTGGATTGGCTCGCACCACCTGCGCAGCTTCTTCGAGATGCCAGGTCGGAACGCGCAAATCCCAGGTCAGGTCGAATCTCCTGAGCAGGCGAAAACCCGCCAGCCACTTCGCATCCTGCATCGAGCCGTCGGCCCCGGCGACGGACTCTCCCGGGCGGCGGCTGGTGACGGGCTTGGAACGGATGCCGCGCACCAGCGGAAAAGATTTCTGCTGCGCGAGGATCTCCTCCGCGTCGGCGGTGTGGAACCAGGCGTGCGCGACGACGGCGTTCGGTATGCCGTCTCGGGCATTGAGTTCCGTGAGCCAGCGCGTCTCCGCGACCTGCTGGTCGCGGCGGCACTCCGCCTCGACATGCACCGTCTTCACGACCTTGTGACCGGCGGCATCGCGCCGGTAGTGCGGCGGGAGATAGTCCTTCTTCAGCGATGCGTACTCGCCGAGAAAGAATTCGTGCGACTTCGCGTCCTGCAGCCACGGGTAGGTGAGCGGCCCGCCGTCGATCTGCCAAAGGTGGTGGTGCGCGTCGATGACTGGAAATTCTGCCCCCACGCGGGCATTATCTGCCACCACGATCGCAAGGGTGCTTGAGCATGCGGAATTCAAGTTCCGGCCAGACCGTGCCGAGGGCGGGCGGCAAGCGCATTGGGCAGATCGAGATCCATCGCGTGCTCGAGATGGTCATGCCTTTCGACCGGCGCGCGTTCTTTCCGCACACCAGCGACGAAGACTGGGCGCCACACCGGTCGTGGCTCGAGCCGGACGCGCTCGACGATCAGATCCGGCTGGAGTCGACGCCCGGCCATACGCCGGTGCAGTGCCTGCATCCGGAATGGGTGCCCTGGCCCGACTGGGACGCGGAACTCGCCAGCCGCACGCGGCGCGCGTTTCTCGAGCGCCATTGCGACACGCCGACGCTCGTTTGCACCGCGCATTTTCCGCTCCCCTCGGCCGGGCGGGTAGTGCGCGCCGGCAATGCGTTCCGCTTTGTATACGACGACCGGCCCTGGTCAAGCGCTCATGGAGCTTGAGACGGCCACGCGGGAAGGCGCGCGGCGTGGCGTTCGAGGCAGGCCAGGCCGAACTCCGTCGGCGTCTGCGCGGGCGCGCGATCGTGGACTTCGCCCAGGCCGATGCGCTTTGCGAGCAGACGCTTGCCGTAGCAAAGGATCTGATCCATCGACTGCATCAGGAAGGTGAGCAGCGGTAGTACGTCCCGGTAGAGTGCCTCGGCGTTCTCCACGGATTGCCCATCGCCCTGCAACCCCGCCCAGACGCGGGCCAGCACATCGCAGGCCTCGGCTCCGGGGATCATGCCGCTGCACCCGGCGCGAAGGTTGTCGGGCAGCTCCAGCCCGGCACGGCCGTTCAGCACCGCCAGCGTGCCGCCGGTTTCTTCGATTGTGCGGCGAATCAGGAGCGCTGGTCCTTCCCCTTTCAGTACCCGGAAATTAGAGTGGTTCCGGCGCAGAGTCTGGATGGCCGCGACGCCGAGCCCGATGCCGATGTACTCCGGCGCATTCTGGATGCCAGCCGGCAGCCCTGCAGCGTCGATCACGCGGCCGAAAAAGCGCAACAGTTCCGCCTCATCCATGCCTGGCCGCCGTGGCGGCTGCAGCACGACGCTGGCGGCGCCGGCGCGCTCGGCCTCGCGGACGAAGTCGATTTGTTCCTCGGCCGTCTGGCCGAATATGGTCACCGAGAGCGGCGAGCGCCCGGCAATCGTCGTCGCGGCAGCCTCCAGCAGGCTGGAGCGCTCCTCGCGGCTGAGTTTGGAGACTTCAGTCGCCAGGCCGAGGATGGCGACGCCCTGGACCCCGGCGCGCACGCAGGCGTCGACCTGCCTGCGGAATGCACCCAGGTCAAGCGCCCCATCAGAACCAAAGAACGCGTATTGCATCGGTACGATGCCGTGCGGAAGCGGATCAGGGTTCAGCATCTGGCGCAGCATAGTATTGACTTTGCATCTGCGTAAAGGCAGATTGCGTGGCTGCGGGCCGCAACGGTCGCGCTACTCATCCAGGAGGAGAGGAAATGAAACGCAGAAGGTTTCTGAAGTCCGTAGGCGCGGGTGTTGCGGCAACCGGCCTCGGGGGAATTCTCGCCGCGCACCGCGCGCCCGTATTCGCGCAGGCCAGCACGGTCCACATCCTGCGCTGGAACGATTTCGTCCCGGCCGCCGACAAGGTGCTGCGCGAAATCTACGTGCCGGAAGTGCAGAAGGCGCTCGGCATCAAGCTCAACCTCGAGACGGTCAACGCCAACGACATCCCGGCGCGGGCGACCGCGGCGATTCAATCTGGCAACGGGCCCGACATCTTCTGTTTCCTGAACAACTATCCGCAACTGTATGCCGCAGCCGGAGCGGATGTGGGCGACGTCGCGGACGAGGTCGGCAAGGCGCAAGGCGGCATCTATGACCTCGGCAGGGCGATGTGCACAGTCGGAGGGAAGTGGGTGGCGGTGCCCTGGTCGACGGTGCCCGGATTGATCGCGTACCGCAAGTCCTGGTTCGACGAAATCGGCCTCAAGGAATTCCCCAAGACCTGGGCGGCGTACCACGAGGCTGGCAAGAAGCTGAAGGCCGCCAAGCGGCCGATCGGCCAGACCCTTGGACACACCTTTGGCGACGCGCCAGCCTTCGCTTATCCGATGATGTGGTCTTTCGGCGGCCAGGAAGTCGATGCCAAGGGCAAGGTGGTGCTCGATTCGAAGGAAACCATCGAGTCGGTGCGCTTCATGACCCAATTCTGGAAGGACGCGCACGACGAGGGCGGGCTTGCCTGGGACGACAGCAACAACAACCGAGCGTTCCTCTCCGGCGACATCTGTGCGTCGTTGAACGGCGCCTCGATCTACGTCGCCGCGCTGAACGGCGCGGACAAGTTCAAGACCGAGAAGGGTGCGCCGATGCATACCGACATCCTGCACGCGCCGTTGCCTGCCGGGCCCAAGGGCCAGTACGCCTACCACACGGCGTTCACCCACATGGTGATGAAATATTCGAAGAACAACAAAGGGGCGAAGGAGTTCCTGCGCTGGGCGCACAAGAAGGACAACTACGAGAAATGGTTCGTGGTGCAGAAGGGCTTCGCAGTGGGGCCGACGCGCGACTGGGAAAAGCACGCGATGTGGAACAACGATCCGGTGATGTCGCCGTTCAAGGCCGCGACGCGCCAGGGCCGCCCCATGGGATTCGCCGGCGCGCCAGGCAAGCAGTCCGCCGAGGCGTGGAACAAATACATCATCGTCGACATGTACGCGAACGCGGCAAGCGGCAAGATGAAGCCCGAGGAG
The DNA here is from genome assembly GCA_964631735.1 of uncultured Enterobacteriaceae bacterium. Classification (GTDB taxonomy): domain Bacteria; phylum Pseudomonadota; class Gammaproteobacteria; order Burkholderiales; family SG8-39; genus JAABQT01. The sequence goes on along the minus strand of CAZVZV010000170.1, from coordinate 18,607 downwards.
TCAGTCAAGTGGGCCGCGGGCGAGCTGCGCAAGATCTACACCTGATCGACAGGCCTTGAAGGACCGCGTGGCAGTGGGCGCGGGGGGTGCCGCAAGCGCGGCGCTCCCCGGCGAGCGCGTCCGGGTCTCGCGCCTGACCCGGATGCTCGAAAGCGAGAAGTTGCTCGCAGCGGCGCTGCTCGTACCGGGATTGGCGATTCTGCTGATCTTCATCGCCTACCCGTTCGTGATGGCGTTGTGGTACTCGCTCACCAGCATCCGCGTGGGCGACCCGGGTCATTTCGTGGGTCTGGCAAACTTTTCCAAGGCCTGGAGCGACACCATATTCCAGACCGCGTTCAAGAACACGGTCTTCTACACGTTCTGGGCCACCATCTTCAAGTTTGCCCTCGGCATGTGGCTGGCGCTGCTGCTGAACCGGCACTTCCGTTTCAAGCGGCTGATCCGCGCTTCGATGCTGCTGCCCTTCATCATCCCGACGGTGCTCTCGGCGTTCGCCTGGCGCTGGATGTTCGACCCCACGTTCAGCGTGATGAACTGGCTGCTGTACCACAGCGGCGTGATCACCGACCGGCTGCCGTTCCTGTCGGACGGGGATTGGGCGATGTGGTGCGCCGTGCTGGTCAACACCTGGCGCGGTATGCCGTTTTTCGCCATCACGCTGCTCGCCGGGCTGCAGACGATCAGCCCGGACCTGCACGAAGCGGCGGCACTCGACGGCGCCAATGCCTGGCACCGCTTCTGGCACGTCACGTGGCCGCTGCTGCTGCCGGTGACGCTGGTGGTGGTGGTGTTCTCGGTGATCCAGACCTTCTCCGATTTCCAGCTCACCTACGTGCTGACCGGCGGTGGCCCAGCGAACAGCACGCACCTCATCTCCACCTATTCCTACCAGATCGGGGTCGCTTCGGGACTGCTGGGTGAAGGCGCCGCGTTGTCGCTGTTCATGTTCCCGGTGCTGTTCGCGGTGGTGTGGTTTCAGCTGCGGTTCCTCAAGCGCACCGAGGGAGCCTGAGATGCGGGGCCTGAGATGCTGATCGAGCGTAAGTGGAAAAAGTGGCTGTACTTCTATGTGCCGATGGCACTGTTCATCCTGTTCACGCTGTTCCCGTTCTACTGGATGGCGGTGACCGCGTTCCGCCCGGACGAAGAGCTCTATCGCACCTGGCGGCAAGCGAACGCGACGCCGTTCTGGACCCTCGAGCCGACCCTCGAGCACTTCAAGGGGCTGCTGCAGACCACGGCTTTCCCGCAGTGGCTGTGGAACACGATGCTGATCGCGATCGTGTCCACGATCATCTCGCTCATTTGCGGCATGTTCGCCGGCTACGCGCTGGCGCGCCTGAAGTTCCGCGGCTCGGAATTCCTCGGCACCGCGATCTTCATCACCTACCTGGTGCCGCAGACGCTGCTGTTCATCCCGCTCGCCGACATCGTCCGCGACATGCACCTCGGCAACACACCCTGGGCGCTGATGCTCACCTACCCGACCTTCCTGATCCCGTTCTGCTCCTGGCTGCTGATGGGCTACTTCAAGACCATCCCCAAGGAGCTGGAGGAATGCGCGCGCATCGACGGCGCGACGCGTTTCGGCGCCATGGTGCGCATCATCTTCCCGGTGGCGGTGCCCGGCATCCTGTCTGCCGGCATCTTCGCCTTCACGCTGTCGTGGAACGAGTTCATCTACGCGCTCATCTTCATGTCCTCGGCGGAGCTGAAGACGGTGCCGGTGGGCGTGATCTCGGAGCTTATCCGCGGCGACATCTTCTACTGGGGCCAGTTGATGGCAGGCGCCTTGCTCGGCTCGGTGCCGGTGGCGCTGGTGTATTCGTTCTTCGTCGAGTACTACGTCACCGGCCTCACCGGCTCGGTGAAAGGATAGACATGGCCACGGTCAGCATCCGCAAGCTGAACAAGAAGTACGAAAACGGCTTTCACGCCGTCAAGGACGTGGATCTGGAGATCCGCGACAAGGAGTTCATGGTGCTGGTCGGGCCTTCGGGCTGCGGCAAGACCACCACGCTGCGCATGGTGGCGGGGCTGGAGGAGGTCACCGCGGGCGAGATCCGCATCGGCGAGCGCGTGGTCAACGACCTGCCGCCGATGGACCGCGACATTGCGATGGTGTTCCAGAACTACGCGCTCTACCCGCACAAGAGCGTGTACGACAACATGGCCTTCGGCCTGCAGATGCGCAAGTACCCGAAGGAAGAGATCCAGAAGCGCGTCCAGGACGCGGCCGACATCCTCGGCATCCAGCCGCTGCTGGAGAGAAAGCCGCGCCAGCTCTCCGGCGGACAGCGCCAGCGCGTCGCGGTCGGGCGCGCCATTGTGCGGCACCCGGAAGTGTTCCTGTTCGACGAGCCGCTCTCCAACCTGGATGCCAAGCTGCGCGTGCAGATGCGCGTCGAGCTCAAGCGCCTGCACGAGCGCCTCGAGACCACCGCCATCTACGTCACCCACGACCAGGTCGAGGCGATGACGCTCGGCGACCGCGTGGTGGTGATGAAGGACGGCTGGGTGCAGCAGGTGGGCGAGCCGCTCGAGCTCTACGGCAAGCCGGCCAACAAGTTCGTTGCCGGTTTCATCGGCTCGCCGGCGATGAATTTCGTGGACGTCACGATCAAGGAAACGGGCGGCGTGCTCTGGGCCGAGACAGAAGGCCTGCGCGTCAGGGTGACGCCGGCGCTGGTCGAGCGCATGCGGGCGCACCTCGGCAAGCGAGTCACGCTCGGCATGCGCCCCGAGGCACTGCACCTAGCCGGCAGCGTGGACGCGCCCGATTACATCTTCGCCACCGCGGTGGACGTGGTCGAGCCGCTGGGCAACGAGATCCTGCTCAACTTCCGCGCCGGCGGCGTGCCGATGGTGGCGCGGGTCGATCCCAGCGTGCGCGTCAAGATGCACGACGCCATCCGGGTCGCGCTCGACCCCGGGCGCATGCACTTCTTCGACGACAAGAGCGAAGCCGCGATATAGGCCGGGTAACTGCGGCGGCCAGCTGCGAGCGCGGTGCGATAATCGCGCGCCGATGAAGTCCCTCGACACCGACATCCTGATCCTCGGCTCGGGCGGCGCCGGCCTGTTCGCCGCGCTGCACGCCCACCAGGCCGAGCCCGCGCTTTCGATCACCGTCGCGGTCAAGGGGCTGCTGGGAAAAAGCGGCTGCACGCGCATGGTGCAGGGCGGCTACAACGTCGCGCTCGATGCGCGCGATTCGGTCGAGCGCCACTTCATGGACACCATCGAGGGCGGCAAGTGGCTGCCCGACCAGAAGCTCGCCTGGAAGCTGGTGACGCTCGCGGTGGAGCGCGTCCGCGAGCTGGAGAACGAGCTGGGGTGCTTTTTCGACCGTAATCCCGACGGCACCCTCCACCAGAAAGCGTTCGCCGGGCAGACCTTCGACCGCACGGTGCACAAGGGCGACCTCACCGGCATCGAGATCATGAACCGGCTTGCCGAGCAGGTCTGGGCGCGCGACATCGCGCGCCTGGAAGAGCACCGCGCGGTGGAGCTGGTGAAGACGCGGGACGGCGCGGCGATCGCCGGCGTGCTGCTGATCGACCTGCGCACGGGCGAGTTCGTGTTCGCGCGCGCGAAGGCGGTGCTGCTCGCCACTGGCGGCGGGCCCACCATGTACAAATACCACACGCCCTCGGGCGACAAGAGCTGCGACGGCCTGGCGATGGCGCTGCGCGCCGGGCTTCCTTTGCGCGATATGGAGATGGTGCAGTTCCATCCCACCGGCCTGCTCGCGGGCACGCACACGCGCATGACCGGCACGGTGCTCGAAGAGGGCCTGCGCGGCGCCGGCGGCTACCTGCTGAACGACGCCAAGCGGCGCTTCATGCCGGATCACGACCCGCTCGCCGAGCGCGCGACGCGCGATTTCGTGTCGCGCGCCATGTTCGGCGAGATGCGCGCCGGGCGCGTGACGCCGAACGGCGGGTTGTGGATCTCGATGGCGCACCTCGGTCCGGAGAACGTGCGCCGCCAGTTCAAGGGCATGGTCGAGCGCTGCGCCGATTGCGGCTTCGACCTCGCCGGCGGCCTCGTAGAGGTGGTGCCCACGGCGCACTACATGATGGGCGGCGTCGAGTTCAGGGCCGATTGCTCGACCGAGCTGGCGGGCCTGTACGTCGCCGGCGAAGACTCTGGCGGGGTGCACGGCGCCAACCGCCTCGGCGGCAACGGCGTCGCCAACTCGACCGTGTACGGCGGCGTCGCCGGCGAAACGATGGTGGCGTGGCTGAAGCGCGAGGGCGCGCTGCGCGAGCCCGACCGCGCGGTGATCGAGGCGGCGATGCAGCGCGACGTGCCCGCCCAGGCGTCAGGCCGGGCCTTGCCATTGACGGCGCTGACGCCGCTGCGCGAAAAGCTCTACGACACCATGTGGCACAAGGTCGGCATCATCCGCGACGCCGCAGGCCTGGAGGCGGCACTGGCGGAGCTCGCCGCGCTCGATGACGAGCTATCGAGTTTCGCGTTCGCCGATGCCGACCGGGCTTTCAATCTTTCCTGGCACGACTGGCTGAACCTGAAGAGCCTGGTGGCGGTGAGCCGCGCCATCGCCGAAGCGGCGCGCGCGCGCCGCGACTCGCGCGGCGCGCATTTCCGCGAGGACTTTCCCCAAACCGGCCCGCTCGAGCAGTCCGCCTACTCGAGCGTGCGCCAGCGCGGCGGCCGGCTCGCGATCGAGATGAAGCCGGTCGCCTTCAGCCGTGTGCGGCCGGGGGAGACGCTGCTCACAGGGGGTGCTGCGGGCAAAGTGTAAAGTGTGACTTTACACTTTGCCGCCTGGATCCCCGCCCCCGATCGAGTCGAGGGCAGGCACTGCGCGGGGAAAACGTGATGCGCGCGGCTAGCCGAGGTGCTTGCGGAAGAACTCCACGGTGCGCTCGCGCGCGAGTTTGGAGGCCGCGGCGTTGTAGGAGCCGCGCTGGTCGCAGTTGAAGCCGTGGCCGGCGCCGGCGTAGAAATGCGCCGTGATCCCCGGGTGCGCCGCCGCGATCGCCTTCGATTGCTCGAGCGAAGGCATGGTGTCCAGCTCGCCGAAATTGCACATCACCGGGATTTTCGGTTTCTCGCCGATGAAACCCGGCATGCCGCCGCCATAGTAGGGCGCCGCGCAGGCGAGCCCCGAGGCGCGCGCCGCGGCGACCCAGGAAACCGTGCCGCCCCAGCAGTAGCCTACGATCCCGACCTTGCCGGCCGCCTTTGCTGCCGCGATGGCGGCGTCCACGTCGAGCATGGTCTTGCCCCAGTCGAGCTGCTGCATGATCACGACGCCGGCGTCGATCTCCGGCTGCGTGTAGCCGGTGTCGTAGCCGCGCTTGGCGCGGTCGAACATCGCCGGCGCGATCGCCAGGTAACCGTCCCAGGCATAGCCGTCGGCGACCGATTTGATGTGGCTGTTGACGCCGAAGATTTCCTGGATCACCACTACGCCGCCGCGCGGCTTGCCCGCCGGGTCGGCGCGATAGGCCGCGAGTTTATGGCCGTCCGCGGCAGTAAGTTCGATCATCTGGCCCATGGTCTGCTCTCCCCCTGAAGTTGCAAAGGTAGAATCTTCGCATGACCAAGGCACCGCAAGAACTGTTTCAACTGGCGCGCAGCGCAATCGAGCGCGCGGGCGCGCGGCCGGAGATGGCTGCAGCCGCGGCGCAGCACCTGGTGCGCGCCGAGGAGCAGGGGCTGCCGACGCACGGCATGTCGCGCGTGCCGTTCTACTGCTCGATGCTGAGGAACGGCCGCGCCGTCGGCGGCGCCGCTCCCGCGATGCGATCGGACCGCGGCGCGGTGTGCTTGATCGACAACGCGGACGCGTTGCCCTACGAATCCTGCGCTTGGGCGATCGAGGAAGTGATCGCGCGGGCGCGGCGCAACGGCATCGCTTTTGCCGGCATCACCAATAGCGCGCACGTCGGCGTGCTCGGCATCCACTTGCTGCCGGTGGCGGCCGCAGGCCTGGTAGGCGTCGCATTCACCAACTCGCCGGCGGCGATCCCGCCGTGGGGCGGCAAGAAAGCGCTCTTCGGCACCAATCCGGTGGCGTTCGCTTTTCCGCGCAAGAGCGGCGAGCCGCTGGTGATCGATCTCGCGCTCACCACGGTGGTGCGCGGCAAGATCATGCTCGCGATGCAAAAGGGCGAGCGCATTCCAGAGGGCTGGGCGCTCGACCGCGACGGCAAGCCCACCACCGATCCGAAGGAGGCGATCGAGCGCGGCAGTTTGTTCCCGATCGGCGGCGCCAAGGGCGCGATGCTCGCGCTCGCATTCGAGCTGCTGTGCGCCGCGCTTACCGGCTCGGCGATCGGGCCGGAGGCGGACTCGTTCTTCTCCGAACAGGGCAACAAGCCGCGCATCGGCCAGGCGTTCCTCGCCATCGATCCCGGCGCGCTCGCCGGGCGTGAGCGCTACATCGAGCGCGTCGAGACAGTCGTCACCGCGATGCTCGCCGAACAAGGCGTGCGCCTGCCGGGTGCGAAGCGCTTCGCATCGGAAACGCGCTTGCGCGCGCAGGGCATCGATGTGCCCGACGATTTGCTGGCGAAAATCGAGAAACTCGCGCATGGCTGAGTTCGACGCGGTGATCGGGTTTCCCGCGATGCGCGTCGGCGTGCGCGTGCGGGGGGAGCATGTCACCGCGATCAGTTTTTTGCCGCCGCAGGCGGAGCTGGTTGCGCCGCAAAACGAACTTGCCGAGCGCGCTGCGCGCCAGATCGAGCGCTACCGCGAAGATCCCGACGCGCGCTTCGAGCTGCCGATTTTCGTAGAGGGGACCGATTTCCAGCGCCGCGTGTGGCAGGCGCTTTGCGCGATCCCGTGCGGCCGGACCCTCACCTACGGCGAGATCGCGCGCCAGGTCGAGGGGGAGGCGCGCGCCGTCGGGCAGGCCTGTGGCGACAACCGCCTGCCGCTCGTCATTCCCTGCCACCGCGCGGTCGCCGCAGACGGCATCGGCGGTTTCGCGCACTCGACCGGGGGCTTCAAATTGGAGGCGAAGCGCTGGCTCCTGCTGCACGAGATGGGGCCTGAGCGCTTCGAGCTGACGCCCTGACGAGGAAGAGCGCGGCGGGATTCGGCGGCGCCGACGCGCCGCTGGTGGATGCGTTCTGCGACGCGCTCTGGCTGGAAGACGGCCTCGCGACGAACACGCTCGAATCCTACCGGCGCGACCTCGCGATGCTCGCGGCCTTCCTCGGCAAGCGCGGGCTTGCAGGCGCGCGCGAGCAGGACCTGTTCGCGTTTCTCGCTGTGCGCAAAGGACGCGCCTCGAGCGCCGCGCGCATGCTCTCGAGCCTCAAGCGCTTCTACCAATGGTGCCTGCGCGAGCGCCGCGTGGCCGCCGACCCGACCCTCAAGCTGGATCCTCCGAAACGCACGCCGCGCTTCCCGAAGATCCTGTCCGAGGCCGACGTCGAAGCGCTGCTCGGCGCGCCGCGTGCCGCCACGCCTCTCGGGTTGCGCGACCGCGCCATGCTCGAGGTGCTGTACGCATCGGGCCTGCGCGTGTCGGAACTGGTCGCGCTCAAGATCTTCGAGGCGAACCTCGATGCGGGCGTGGTGCGCATTCTCGGCAAAGGTTCGAAGGAGCGGCTAGTGCCGCTCGGCGAGGAGGCGGTGGATTGGGTGAAGCGCTATTTGAGCGACGCGCGGCCGCGGCTCATGAAACGGGCCACGAGCGACGCGCTGTTCGTTACCGAGCGCGGCGCCGGCATGACGCGGCAGGCGTTCTGGCACGCAATCAAGCGCCACGGGGCGCGGGCGCTCCCCGGCAAGAGCCTGTCGCCGCACGTGCTGCGCCACGCCTTCGCCACGCATCTCATCAACCACGGCGCCGATCTGCGCGTGGTGCAGATGCTGCTCGGGCACGCCGACATCTCGACCACCCAGATCTACACCCACGTCGCGCGCGAGCGCCTGAAGGTGTTGCACGCGAAACACCACCCCAGAGGCTAGGATTCAGGATTGAGGATTCAGGATGCAGCGGAAAGGGCAGCGGTGAGCAAGCGCGAGCGCCCAAGCCATTCGGAGACCCCGGCGACGCAGTTTCTAAAGGCGCACGGCGTCGCCTATACGGAGCACTTCTACGAGTACGTAGAGCGCGGCGGCACGGCCGTGTCATCCGAGGCGCTCGGGGTGCCGGAGCATCAGGTGGTGAAGACGCTCGTCATGCAGGACCAGGACGGCGCGCCGCTCATCGTGCTCATGCACGGCGACCGCACGGTGTCGCTGAAGAATCTCGCGCGCCAGGCGGGCGCCAAGCGCATCGAACCGGCCACGCCCGAGGGGGCGCAGCGCCATTCCGGCTACCAGGTGGGCGGTTGCTCGCCCTTCGGCACACGCAAGAAACTGCCGGTTTACCTGGAGCGCTCGATCCTCGAGCTGCCGCGCATCTACATCAACGGCGGGCGGCGCGGCTACCTGCTGGGCATCGCACCGGGCGAGATCGTGCGCACGCTCGCACCGCAGCTGGTCGAGGCCGCGCGCACCGAATGAGTTGCGTTGCGGGCGCCGCCGCGCCCGCCGGAGGATTACCATAGCCCCACGCTGTAGCGGCTGGAACCTGCCATGACCGATCTTTCCGATTACCTCACCTCGGCGTTCTGGCGCGTCAATCCGCCGGACCCTGACCCCACCGAGACGCGCGAGTGGCTCGAAGCGTTCGACGCGCTGGTTGCGGTCGAAGGACGCGAGCGCGCCACCTTTCTGTTGCGCAAGCTGCTCGAGCACGCGCGCGTGCGCAAGGTGCAGCTGCCGCCGGTGTTCAATACCCCCTATCGCAATACCATCCCGCTCGCCGAGCAACCGCAGTTCCCGGGCAATCTCGAGCTCGAGCAGCGGCTGTCGGCGATCGTGCGCTGGAACGCGCTCGCCATGGTGGTGCGCGCCAACCGCGCACACCCGGAGCTCGGCGGCCACATCGCTAGCTATGCCTCGGCGGCGGACCTGTTCGAGGTCGGTTTCAACCATTTCTTCCGCGCCGGCGAGGCGATGGACCTGGTGTATTTCCAGCCGCACTCGGCGCCGGGGGTGTATGCGCGCGCTTTTCTCGAGGGGCGCTTGAGCGAAGCGCAACTCGACAGCTATCGCCGCGAGACCGGCGGCGCGGGGCTGTCGTCGTACTGCCATCCCTACCTGATGCCGGAGTTCTGGCAGTTCCCGACCGGCTCGATGGGACTGGGGCCGCTCAACGCCATCTACCAGGCGCGCTTCATGCGCTACCTCGAGGACCGCAGCATCCTCTCGACGGGCGGCCGCAAGGTGTGGGCCTTCGTCGGCGACGGCGAGATGGACGAGCCCGAGTCGCTCGCCGGGCTGTCGCTCGCCGCGCGCGAGGGGCTGGACAACCTGATCTTCGTCGTCAACTGCAACCTGCAGCGCCTCGACGGTCCGGTGCGCGGCAACGGCTCGATCGTGCAGGAGCTGGAGGGTCTGTTTGCCGGTGCTGGCTGGAACGTGCTGAAGGTGCTCTGGGGCAGCGACTGGGATGCGCTGTTCGCGCGCGACGAGGAGGGCGTGCTGCTCAAGCGCCTGCACGAGACGGTGGACGGCGAGTTTCAGACCTACGCCGCGACCGACGGGCGCTTCAACCGCGAGAACTTCTTCAACAAGTATCCCGAGTTGCGCGCGCTGATCGCCGGCATGTCCGACGACGACATCGACCGCCTGCGCCGCGGCGGGCACGACCCAGTCAAGATCTATTCCGCGTATCACCGCGCGCTGCACCACAAGGGCCAGCCGACGGTGATCCTCGCCCAGACCAAGAAGGGCTACGGCATGGGCCACTGGGGCCAGGGCAAGATGGGCACCCACCAGCAGAAAAAGCTCGACGACGCGGCGCTGATCGAGTTTCGAGACCGCTTCTCGCTGCCGCTCTCGGACGCCGATGTCGTCGCGCTGCGCTTTCACCATCCGGGCGAGGACAGCCCAGAAATGCGCTACCTGCGCGCCTGCCGAGAGCGCTTGGGCGGCTACCTGCCGCAGCGCAATCCGAAGGCGCCTGTGCTCGCGGTGCCAGCGCGCGACACGCTCGCGCGCCTGATCGAGGGAACGCACGGCAGGGAGCAATCCACGACCATGGTGTTCGTGCAGCTTCTGACACAACTGCTCAGGGATCCCGCCATCGGCAAGCGCGTGGTGCCAATCGTCGCCGACGAGGCGCGCACCTTCGGCATACAGACCCTATTCCGCCAGATCGGCATCTACTCCGCGGTGGGGCAGCTCTACGAACCTGAGGACCATGACGAGCTGCTCTATTACAAGGAGGCGAAGGACGGCCAGATCCTCGAGGAGGGCATCACCGAGGCGGGCGCGCTGGCCTCGTGGCTCGCAGCGGCGACCTCGTACTCGTCGCACGGCGTGCCGATGCTGCCGTTCTACGTCTACTACTCGATGTTCGGCTTCCAGCGGGTCGGCGACCTCATCTGGGCGGCGGCCGATTCGCGCGCGCGTGGCTTTCTCGTCGGCGCCACCGCAGGGCGCACCACGCTCGCCGGCGAAGGGCTGCAGCACCAGGACGGTTCGTCGCATCTCGTCGCCGCCACCATCCCGAACTGCCGCGCCTGGGATCCCTGTTTCGGCAACGAGCTGGCGCTGATCGTGCAGGACGGCATCCGGCGCATGCTCGCCGAGCAGGAGGACGTTTTCTATTACGTCACGGTGATGAACGAAAACTACGTGCAGCCGCCGCTGCCCGCCGGGGCGGAGGAAGGTGTTCTTCGCGGCATGTATCTTTTTAGAGGTTCCTCCCTCCCCCTTGAGAGTTCCTCCCTCCCGCTTGCCAAGGGCGAGGGCGGAGGTGCGGGTGAAAGACCATGTGTGCAACTCCTGGGCTCGGGTGCCATCCTGCGCGAGGTGATCGCGGCGGCGGAACTGCTCGCGCGCGACTGGGGCGTCGCCGCCGACGTCTGGAGCGTGACCTCGTTCACCGAGTTGCGGCGCGACGGCATGGCGTGCGAACGGGCGCGTCGGATGGGCGGCGAGGCGCAAAGCTGGGTCGAGCGCTGCCTCGCGGCGACGCGCGGCCCGGTGATTGCGGCGAGCGACTACGTGAGCACGGTGGCCGATCTCATCCGCGCCTACGTGCCGCGGCGTTATGTCGCGCTCGGCACCGACGGTTTCGGGCGCTCCGACACGCGCGAGCGGCTGCGCGATTTCTTCGAGGTGAGCGCGCGCCATGTCGCGCTCGCCGCCTTGGCCGCGCTGGCCGAGGAAGGGAAATTCGAGCGCGCGCGGCTGGCGGAGGCGGCAGCGCGCTACGGGGTGGACACGGCGCGCGCCGCGCCCTGGACGCGGTAGGTCCCCGCCCCCGATCGCGTCGGGGGCAGGCACTGCGCGGGGACGACGTGCTCAGGTTTTTTCCCGCCGCCGTTCGATCGCGACGCCCACCAGTTTGGCGTTCGGCAGGATGCCGATCTTGGCCGCGCTCACCTTCACCCATGGCGCGCCGAAGTCATCCAGCAGCAGCCGCGCGATGCGCCCGGCGAAGGTCTCCACCAGGCGGAAATGCCCGCTTGCGGCGAGCGCCTTGATCCTGAGCGCCACCTGCTCGTAGTCGATGGTGTCGGCGATGCGGTCGCTCGCGAACACCGCCTCGCCCGGCAGCCCGATGTCGAGGTCGATCGACACCGTCTGCGGCACGTGGCGCTCGCGCCTGTGGATGCCGATCAGCACTTCGACACGCAAATCGCGGATCAGGATGGAGTCCATGGCTGATTATAGAATCCCTCCTCATGCAGACCGCCCTCGTCGCGCTCGCGGCGTACCTTCTAGGCTCGATCTCGTTCGCCGTCGTGGTGAGCCGCTTGCTGCGGCTGCCCGACCCGCGCAGCTACGGCTCGAAGAACCCGGGCGCGACCAACGTGCTGCGTTCCGGCAGCAAGCTCGCGGCGGCGCTCACGCTGGCGGGCGACGCGGGCAAAGGGGCGCTCGCGGTGTGGCTGGCGGGGCTCTACACGGGTGAATCCGCGCTAACCGGGGTCGCAGTGCCGCTGGCAGGCGCGTGCGCGTTCTTCGGCCATCTGTTTCCGCTGTTTCATCGCTTCAAGGGCGGCAAGGGCGTCGCCACCGCAGCGGGCGTGCTGCTCGCGCTCGACCTTTGGCTGGGGCTCGCGACGCTGGTTAGCTTCGGCGCAATCATGGCGTTCTTCCGCATGGCGTCGCTCGCCTCGATCGTGGCGGGGCTGTTTGCCGCCAGCTACGCCTTCTGGCTGTTCGGGCTGCGGCCGATCACCGCTGCGGTCGCTGCACTGGCGGTGCTGATCATCCTGCGCCACCGCGCGAATATCGCTCGCATGTTGCGCGGGGCCGAACCCAGGGTGGGCGAGAAGCCACGCGAGCCGACCGGCTGAACGTTCCGCTCCCGCAACGCGCGTCTAGCTGAGCGTCGCCAATTCCCAGCGCGCCCGCACCGTGAACGGAAGCGGATTCGAAGCAGGCGCCGGTTCCGCGCCGAGCCGCTGCGCAGCGGCGAAAGCGATCATGGCGCCATTGTCGGTGCACAGTTCAGGCTCGGGGTAGAACACATCGAAGCCGCGCGCTGCGGCTTCGGCGTCGAGCGCGGCGCGCAGCCGCTGGTTTGCCCCCACGCCCCCTGCGACCACCAGCCGCGTAAGGCCGGTCTGCTCGAGTGCGAGCGAACATTTCGCCACCAGCACCTCGACCACCGCGTCCTCGAAAGCGCGCGCGACGTCGGCGTAGAACTGCTCGTTCGGATCCGCGCCCTTGACCAGTAGCATCACCGCGGTCTTCAGGCCGGAGAAGCTGAATTCCAGATCGCCGCTCGCGATCATCGGCCGCGGCAGGCGATAGCGGCCGGCGTTGCCGTGCTCCGCGAGCCGGGCGAGCGCCGGCCCGCCGGGATAACCGAGGCCAAGGAGCTTCGCGGTCTTGTCGAAGGCTTCGCCGGCGGCGTCGTCCTGCGTCTCGCCGAGCAATTCGTAGCGTCCGACGCCTGCGACGCGCATCAGTTGCGTATGCCCTCCCGAGACCAGCAGCGCCGCGAACGGGAACTGCGGCGCCCGCGCCGAGAGCAGCGGCGAGAGCAGATGCCCCTCGAGATGGTGGATGCCGATCGCCGGCACGCCGAGCGCCATCGCCAGCCCGCGTGCGAAGGCCGCGCCGACGAGCAGCGCGCCCACCAAACCGGGCCCCTCGGTGTAAGCGATCCCCCGCACGTCGGCAGCGGCGCGCCCGGCTTTCTCGAGGACCTCGCGGCAAAGCGGCACCAGGCGCCGGATGTGGTCGCGCGAGGCGAGCTCGGGCACCACGCCCCCATAGGCCTCGTGCATCGCCACTTGCGAGTGCACGGCGTGCGCGAGCAGCCGGCTCCGGGCGGCGTCGTAAAGGCCGATTCCGGTATCGTCGCAGGAGGTCTCGATGCCGAGGATTAGCATGGCGCAACCATTCTAGCGAGGGGTTGGCAGGTCGGCGCAGTTTCCGTATATAATCCGCGCCCTTACGTTCAAGCGGGATTGGAATGCCGACCGTTCGCATCAAGGAAAACGAGCCCTTCGAAGTGGCGATGCGCCGCTTCAAGCGCACCGTGGAGAAGACCGGGCTCCTGACCGAGCTCCGCGCCCGCGAGTACTACGAGAAGCCGACTTCCGAGAGAAAGCGCAAGCTCGCAGCCGCGGTCAAGCGCCTGCACAAGCGCCTGCGCAGCCAACTGTTGCCGAAAAAGCTTTACTAGGATCCAGGATTCAGCTTCGACAATTTGATCGCCTCGGCGCAACATGCCGGGGCGATTGTGTTTCTGGGACCCTAAAATCCTTAGCCCTGAATCCTGAATCCTGAATCCTGAATCCTGAATTCTGAATCCTATGTCTCTCACCACCCGCGTTACCGAAGACATGAAAACCGCCATGCGCGCCAGGGACACTGCGCGCCTGTCGGCCATCCGCCTGCTGCTCGCCGCGATGAAGCAAAAGGAAGTGGACGAGCGCATCCAGCTCGACGACGCTGCGGTCATCGGCGTGATCGAGAAAATGATCAAGCAGCGCCGCGAGTCGATCGTGCAGTACGAGAAAGCGGCGCGCACCGACCTCGCCGACCAGGAGAAGTTCGAGCTCGGCGTGCTCTCCGCCTACCTGCCGCAGCAGATGGAGGAGGGCGAGATTGCGCAGGCAGTCGCCGCTGCGGTGGCTGAGTCCGGCGCGACGAGCGTCAAGGACATGGGCAAGGTGATGGCGCTGCTCAAGCCCCGCCTCGCCGGCCGCGCCGACATGGGCAAGGTGTCCGCGCTGGTGAAGGCCAAGCTCGCCGGCTGAGCCGTCAAAAATCGGGGTCAGAGCCCGATTTCCCAAAAATCGCCCGGCTCGGCTTAAACTGGAAATCGGGCTCTGCCCCCGATTTTTCCTTGATCCCCGATTCCTTCAAGCAGGACCTCCTCAACCGCGTCGACATCGTCGAGGTCATCTCGCGCTACGTCCAGCTGAAGAAGGGCGGCGCCAATTACCTCGGCCTGTGCCCGTTCCACACCGAGAAGACGCCCTCGTTCTCCGTCAGCCCGGCGAAGCAGTTCTACCACTGCTTCGGTTGCGGCGCGCACGGCAACGCGATCGGTTTTTTGATGTCGTATGCGGGCCTGGGCTACATCGACGCGGTGAAGGAGCTCGCCTCCTCGGCGGGCATGCAGGTGCCCGAATGGCGGCCAAGCACACCCGAACAGGCGGCGCGCAAGGAGCGCGAACCCGATCTCTACGCGGTGATGGAGAAGGCGATGGACTTTTACCGCGCTGAGCTCAAAAAATCCCCGCGCGCGATCGAATACCTGAAGGGCCGCGGCCTCAGCGGCGAAATCGCGGCGCGCTTCCGCATCGGCTACGCGCCCGACGACTGGCAGGCGCTGCGCGCTGCCTTTCCCGATTACGAAGACAAGACGCTCGCCGAGGTCGGCCTGGTGGTGGTGAACGAGGAAGGCAAGCGTTACGACCGTTTCCGCGACCGGGTGATGTTCCCGATCCTGAATGCGCGCGGCGCGGTGGTCGGCTTCGGCGGCCGCGTCCTGGGCGAGGGAGAGCCAAAATATCTCAATTCGCCCGAGACGCCGCTATTCGAGAAGGGGCGCGAGGTCTACGGCCTGGTGCAGGCGCGCGAAGCGATCCGCGCCGCCGGCCGCGTGCTGGTGGTGGAAGGCTACATGGACGTGGTGGCGCTTGCGCAGTTCGGCGTCGGCTATGCGGTCGCGACCCTGGGCACGGCGACCACGCCGGTGCACGTTTCGAAGTTGCTGCGCCTTACCGAAGAGGTGGTGTTCTGCTTCGACGGCGACGCCGCCGGCCGCAAGGCCGCCTGGCGCGCGCTCGAGGTGAGCCTGCCGCATGCCACCGATTCGAAGCCGCTGCGGTTCCTGTTTCTGCCCGAGCGCGAGGATCCGGACAGCTACGTGCGCACCCACGGCCAGGAAGCGTTCGAGCGCTTGGTGCGCGAGTCGCAGGCGCTGTCTGGTTTCCTCCTGGGCGAATTGCGCGCGGCGGCCGACCTCGGCACTCCCGAAGGGCGCTCGCGCTTCGTCGTCTCGGCCAAACCGCACCTGCAGAAGATCGCGGCGCCGGGGCTCAAGCTGCAGTTGGTGAAAGAGGTGGCTACGTTCGCGCGCCTGTCGCAGGAAGAAGCCGAGCGCCTGCTCGAGCTGCGCAGGGCGCCCACGTACACGCGGCCGGCGCCGCCCCGCGCCGAGCAGCCGCTGCCGGTGTCGCTCGAATGGAAGCTGCTTACGCGCGTGTTCGCCAGGCCCGAGCTCGCGCTCGAGATCGACAGCGCGCTGCTCAAGCCCGAGCTGCCCGAATCGCAGGCGCTCATCGAGCTGATCGAGCGCCTGCAAAGGCAAGAGGATCCGGCTTCGATCACGGACCGCGCGCTGGTCGATTTGATCGAGCAGGCGCAGCACGCGCGGCTGCTCGCCCGCGCCCAGGCCGCGCTCAGCTTCGAGCTCAAGCTCTCGGCCGACGACGCGGCCGCGGAGTTCCACGAATTCCTGCAGGCGCTGCGCAAGCGCGAGCCCGAGGGCGACCGCCTGTTGCGGCAAAAGGTGCTGCAGGGCACTGCATCGGCCGAAGAGCGCATGGTTTTCGAGCGCAAAATGAGCCGCGGCGGCGCGGAAAAGCCATTGAATTAGCGCAGTTCGACTATAATTTGCGGTTCTTCAATTTCTCCGGGCCGGTCTGGCCCCCATCGAGGCGAGAATGTCCAAGGACAGGCGCAAACGCAAGGCGAAGCAGGCCCGCGCAGCCAAGAAAAAATCCAAGACAGTCAAGCAGTTGAAGCGCAAAGGGGCGAAGAAGACGCGCCCCACGGCCAAAAAGAAACTCCGCCTCGCACGCGCCAGTCGCAAGGTCGCCGTCCGCAGTGCCTCTTCCCGTCGGGTCGCACCCCGCAAACCCGCGAAGACCAAAGTCCGGGACCTTCGAGCCGTCAAGAAGGCTGGCGCGGCGATCGCCAAGGCGGCCGCCGGCAAGCCGCAAGACAAAGCAGGCAAGAAGGGCAAAGGCGCGATCAAGAGCACCAAGCAGGCGCTCGAGCTGCTCGAGCTGAAGGTCGCCGAGGCCAAGTCCAAAGCGAAGGGCCGCCCGGGCAGGAAGGGCAAGAAGGACGCCTGGCTGATTCCGCCCGAGCTGCCCAAGGAAGACGCCGAGACGCGCCGCACGCGGCTCAAGAACCTGATCAAGCTCGGCAAGGACCGCGGCTTCCTCACCTATTCCGAGATCAACGACCACCTGCCCGACGACCTCGTCGATGCCGAGCAGATCGAGGCCATCATCTCGACCTTCGGCGACATGGGCATCCAGGTCTACGACCAGGCGCCGGACCAGGAGACGCTGCTCATCACCCCGGACGCCCAGCCGGTGGCGCAGCCCGACGACGACGTCGAGGAGCAGGCCGAGGCGGCGCTCTCGACGGTGGATTCCGAGTTCGGCCGCACCACCGACCCGGTGCGCATGTACATGCGCGAGATGGGCTCCGTGGAGCTGCTCACGCGCGAGGGCGAGATCGAGATCGCCAAGAGGATCGAGGAAGGCCTGCGCCACATGATCCAGGCGATCAGCGCCTGCCCGACCACGGTGCAGGAGATCATGGCGCTCGCCGAGAAAGTGGAAAAGGACGAGCTGCGCATCGACGAGGTGGTGGACGGCCTCATCGACCCCAACGCCAAGGACGACTTCGACGCCAGGAAAGCGGAAGCCGCCGCGGCCAAGGCGCTGGCGGAGCAGGAGGAAGAAGACGAGACGCCCGAGGAAGAGCTCGAGTCCGAGGAGGAAGCCGCCGCCGCGCAAACCGCGACCCTGCTCAAGTTGAAGGGCGAGGCGATGGAGAAGTTCAACCGCATCCGGCGCCTGTACGACAAGATGAGCCGAGCGCTCGAGAACAAGGGCTCGCGCGACAAGGACTACCTGCGCGCGCGCGACCACATCGGCGCCGAGCTCATGACCATTCGCTTCACCGCGCGCACGGTCGAGCGCCTGTGTGACGGCCTGCGCAGCCTGGTGGACGAGATCCGCTCGCACGAGCGCGAGATCGTCAAGGTGTGCGTCGACAAGGCGCAGATGCCGCGGCCGCATTTCATCAAGGTGTTCGCCGGCACCGAAGGCTCGAAGCGCTGGCTCACCGGCGAGATCAACGCCGGTCACCCCTGGAGCGAGGCGCTCATCCGCCTCGAGCCGGCGGTGCTCGAGCGCCTGGGCAAGATGCAGGCGGTGCAGCAGAAAATCGGCATCTCGGTGCGCGAGCTGAAGGAAATCAACAAGCAGATGTCCACCGGCGAAGCGAAGGCGCGCCGCGCCAAGCGCGAGATGACCGAGGCCAACCTGCGCCTGGTGATCTCGATCGCCAAGAAATACACCAACCGCGGGCTGCAGTTCCTGGACCTGATCCAGGAAGGCAACATTGGCCTGATGAAGGCGGTGGACAAGTTCGAATATCGCCGCGGCTACAAGTTCTCGACCTACGCCACCTGGTGGATCCGGCAGGCGATCACGCGCTCGATCGCCGACCAGGCGCGCACCATCCGCATCCCGGTGCACATGATCGAGACCATCAACAAGATGAACCGCATCTCGCGCCAGATCCTGCAGGAGACCGGGCAGGAGCCCGACCCGGCGACGCTGGCGCTGAAGATGGAGATGCCCGAAGAGAAGATCCGCAAGATCCTCAAGATCTCCAAGGAGCCGATCTCGATGGAGACCCCGATCGGCGACGACGACGATTCGCACCTGGGCGATTTCATCGAGGACCAGTCCACCATGGCGCCCTCGGACGCCGCGGTGTACGGAAGCTTGCGCGACGTCACCAAGGAAGTGCTCGACACCCTCACCCCGCGCGAGGCCAAGGTGCTGCGCATGCGCTTCGGCATCGAGATGTCGACCGACCACACGCTGGAGGAGGTCGGCAAGCAGTTCGACGTCACGCGCGAGCGCATCCGCCAGATCGAGGCCAAGGCGCTGCGCAAACTCCGCCACCCGTCGCGCTCCGAGCGCCTGAAGAGCTTCCTCGACCAGGAAGGTTGAGCGGGCGCTACACTCTCGCCCGCGGGCCGGTAGCTCAGCTGGTCAGAGCAGGGGACTCATAATCCCTTGGTCCTTGGTTCGAATCCAAGCCGGCCCAC
>CAZVZV010000169.1:0-5122 GCA_964631735.1 uncultured Enterobacteriaceae bacterium | reverse complement strand
TGGCCGTCCTCGATGTATTTCTTGGCGTTGTCCCACGCCCCGCCGCCCGTGCACATCGATATCGCGACGAACAGGCCGGTGACGATAGTGCCCATCAGCACGCCGCCCAGCGCCTGCGGCCCGAGCAGCAAGCCGACCAGGATCGGCACCAGCACCGGCAACAGCGATGGGATCATCATTTCCCTGATCGCCGCGCGCGTCAGCATGTCCACCGCCACGCCGTACTCGGGTTTGGCGGTGCCCGCCATGATGCCCGGGATCTCCTTGAACTGGCGGCGCACTTCCACCACCACCGCGCCGGCGGCGCGCCCCACGGCTTCCATCGCCATGGCGCCAAAGAGATAAGGCACCAGGCCGCCGATGATCAGGCCGACGATCACCAGGTGGTTCGAGAGGTCGAAGGACACCGACTTGCCGGCGGCTTCGAGCGCATGGGTGTAGTCGGCGAACAGCACCAGCGCGGCGAGGCCCGCCGAGCCGATGGCGTATCCCTTGGTCACCGCCTTGGTGGTGTTGCCCACCGCGTCCAGCGGATCGGTGATCTCGCGCACCGAGTCCGGCAAGTCGGCCATCTGCGCGATGCCGCCGGCGTTGTCGGTGATCGGCCCGTAGGCGTCCAGCGCGACGACGATGCCCGCCATCGAAAGCATCGATACGGCGGCGGTGGCGATGCCATACAAGCCCGCCAGCGCATACGAAGCGAGGATCGCGGCGCACACCGCAAGCACCGGCCAGGCGGTGGACTTCATCGACACGCCCAGCCCGGCGATGATGTTGGTGCCGTGCCCGGTGGTCGAGGCCTGCGCGACGTGCTGCACCGGCTTGTACTGCGTGCCGGTGTAGTACTCGGTGATCCACACGAGGAACCCGGTCAGCGCCATGCCCACCACCGCCGTGCCGTAGAGGTGCCAGACGGTGATCATCTTCTTCGCGCCGCCGATATCGAAGGGCACGGTGCGCACGACCTCGCCCATCACCAGCTGGGTGATCGGCCAGAAAGCGATCAGCGCGATGGCGCCGGCCACTGCGAGCCCCTTGTACAGCGCGGGCATCACGTTCCTCTCGCCGGGCAGCGCCTTGACGAACCAGGTGCCCACGATCGAGGCAATGATGGCAAAGCCGCCGATCACCAGCGGGTAGATCACCGCCGCCGGGACTTTGAGCATCAGCGCACCGAGCAGCATGGTGGCGACGATGGTGACGGCGTAGGTCTCGAACAGGTCGGCCGCCATGCCGGCGCAGTCGCCGACGTTGTCGCCCACGTTGTCGGCGATCACCGCCGGGTTGCGCGGGTCGTCCTCGGGAATGCCCGCTTCCACCTTGCCCACCAGGTCGGCGCCGACGTCCGCGCCCTTGGTGAAGATGCCGCCGCCCAGGCGCGCGAAGATGGAAATCAGCGAGCCGCCGAAGCCGAAGCCCACCAGCGGTTGCACGATGTGCACCAGGTCGTTCTTGTCCAGCGAGTTGGCGTAGAGCAGCGCGAAGAATCCGGCCACGCCGGCGAGGCCCAGGCCGACCACCAGCATGCCGGTGATGGCGCCGCCCTTGAAGGCCACCTGCAGCGCCTCGTTCAGGCCGACGCGCGCCGCTTCCGCCGTGCGCACATTGGCGCGCACCGAGATGTTCATGCCGATGATGCCGCAGGCGCCCGACAGCACGGCACCAAGCAGGAACCCCCAGGCAGTGGTCCAGCCCAGCTGCGGGATGAAGCCGATCAGGAGGAATAGCACCGCGCCGACCATGGCGATGGTCTTGTACTGGCGCCACAGGTAGGCGACCGCGCCCTCGCGGATCGCGGCAGCGATCTCGCGCATGCGCTCGTTGCCGTCGGGCAGCTGCAGGATGCGCGTGCTCTGCCAGATGCCGTAGAGGATCGCCAGGAGCGCGCAGGCAAGCGCGAAGCTGAGTGCGCCAATCATGTTTTTTCTCCCCCGAAAGGGCGCGATCTTATCAGGCTAGCCGAGCGCGGCGAAAGCCCTGGCGCGGATTTCTTCGACGCTGCCCAGGCCTGAGATGCGCTGGTAGCGCGGCGCACGCGCGTCGCCGGCGGCCGCCCAGCGGGTGTAGTAGTCCACCAGGGGCCGCGTCTGCTGCCGGTACACCTCGAGGCGCTTGCGCACGGTCTCCTCGCGGTCGTCGTCGCGCTGGAGCAGCGGCTCGCCGGTGATGTCGTCCTTGCCCGCGGCCTGCGGCGGATTGAATTTCAAGTGGTAGCTGCGCCCCGAGGCCGGGTGCACGCGCCGCCCGCTCATGCGCAGCACGATTTCGCTTTCAGGCACGTCGATCTCGAGCACGCAGTCGAGCGCCACGCCGGCCGCCTTCATCGCGTCGGCCTGCGGGATGGTGCGCGGGAAGCCGTCGAACAGATACCCCTTCGTGCAATCGGGCTCCTGCAGGCGCTGCTTGACCAGGCCGATGATGATGTCATCGGACACCAGTTGCCCCGCATCCATTACCTTCTTCGCCGCCAGGCCGAGCGGCGTGCCCGCCTTGACCGCGGCGCGCAGCATGTCGCCGGTGGAAATCTGCGGGATGGCGTACTTGTGCTTGATAAATGCCGCCTGGGTGCCTTTGCCGGCACCCGGCGGCCCGAGAAGGATCAGCCTCATCGCAGCAGTCTTAGCACGGCCTGCAGGTCGGCCGGGGTGTCCACGCCAGGCGGGATCGCGCCCTCCTCGATCACGGCGGCGATGCGGTAGCCGTGCCACAGCACGCGCAGTTGCTCGAGCTGCTCGGCCATTTCGAGAGGCGACGGGGCGAGCGTGGCGTAGCGCTTGAGGAAGCCGACGCGGTAGGCGTAGATGCCAACGTGGCGCAGCGCGCTTGCCTCGCCCTGCCGGGAATGGGGAATGCCGGCGCGGCTGAAGTAGAGCGCCTCGCCCCTCTGATTCAGCACGGCCTTCACCACGTTGGGATTGGCGAATTCGGCCGCGTCGTGGATCGGGTGGCAGGCGGTGGCTACGCTCGCCTGCGGATTGGCCTGCAGCGCCGCGGCCACTTTGGCGATCAACTGCGGCGCGATCAGCGGCTCGTCGCCCTGCACGTTGACCACGATCGCCTCGTCGGCGAGGCCCATCTGCACTGCGGCCTCGGCGATGCGATCGGTGCCGGAGGCATGGTCGGCGCGCGTCATGCGGGCATCGAACCCATGCTTGCGTACCGCGTCCGCGATGCGTTGGTCGTCCGTGGCCACGCACACCGGGGCGGCGCCGCTCTGCCGCGCGCGCTCGCAGACGTGAACCACCATCGGCTTGCCGCCGAGGTCGGCGAGCGGCTTGCCGGGAAAGCGAATGGAGGCGTAGCGCGCCGGGATGACCGCGGCGAATTGCGTCACGCCACCTCTTCAGCCGGGTCGAGCTTGCGCGCGTCGTCCTCGAGCATCACGGGGATGCCGTCCTTGATCGGGAAGGCAAGCCGATCTGGCCTGCACACCAGCTCGCCCGCCTCCTTGCGATAAAGCAACGGCCCCTTGCACAGCGGGCAGACCAGGATTTCAAGCAGCCTTGGATCGATTGCCGAGCTCACCCAGCCTCCCGAGCAGCCAGTGGTCGAACGCAGGTTCCGGAACCGCGCGCACCGGCAGGATCCAGTGCTGCGGCTTGGCGTAACGCTTGCATTTTACCGCGTCCTTCTCGGTCATCATCACCGGCGCCTCGTCGCCGAACTCGAGGTCCTGCGCGCGAAACGGGTGGTGGTCGGGAAACGGGTGCGGCACCACCTTGATGCCTGCCTTCGCCAAACGTAGGAAAAAGCGGTGCGGGTCGCCGATGCCGGCCACCGCGTGCACGCGCTGCCCGGCGAATGCGCCCAGCGGCCGGCGCTCGCGCGCGTCGGTCGCGCGGTGCAGCTCTTCGCCTTCCAGGTGCATGGCATAGCCTTTCACCTCTTCGGTGCCGTGGGCGACCACCGCGTCCACCGTCCAGAGGCGCGTGCGCGGTTCGCGCAAGGGGCCGGCGGGCAGCATGAAGCCATTGCCGAACGCACGCGCGTCCACTACCGCGATCTCGATGTCGCGCCGCAGGGCGTAGTGCTGCAGGCCGTCGTCGAGGATCACCACATCGCAGTCGGCGTGCTCCTCGCGCAGCCGGGCGACGACCGCCGCGCGCTGGGGCCCGACCCATACCGGGCAACCGCTGCGCCGCGCCATCAGCACCGGCTCGTCGCCCACTTCCGCCGGGTCCGAGGCGAGGGACACGCTGCGCGGGGCCTGCACGGTCCCGCCGTAGCCGCGCGAGACGATGGCGGGCGACCAACCTTTGCTCTTGAGCAGTTCCGCGACGTGAATGGCGAGCGGCGTCTTGCCGCTGCCGCCGACCGTGAGGTTGCCGATCGCCACCACCGGGATGCCGGCGCGCGCGCTAGGCAGCAGGCGCAGGACATACAGTGCGCGCCGCACGAAGCTCGCGATGCGGAACGCGAGGCTCGCCGGCCACAGCAGCCAGGCGAGCGGGCCTGCGCGCCGGTACCAGAGTTTCGCGAGGAACTGCGTGGCTACCTGGAGCCCTGCGTAGTGAAAGTGATCTGCTGCAGCCCGGCGGCCCGTGCCGCCTCCATTACCCGCACCACCGACTGGTGGCTGGCGTTGGCGTCGGCGCTGATCACCACCACCGGCTCGTTGGCCGCGCCGCTGGCGCGCTTCAACTCGCCGGCGAGCTGCTCCACGCTGACATAGGCAACCGGCGAGCGGTTCACCACGTATTGCCCCTGGGCGTTCACCAGCACGTTCACTTCGTTGGCGCGTTCGAGCTGCCGGTCGGCGTCGGCCGAGGGCAGGTTGATCTGCAGCTCGGTGTACTTGGAGTAGGTGGTAGTGATCATGAGGAAGATCAGGATCACCATCATCACGTCGATCAGCGGCACCAGGTTGATTTCAAGGTGCTCCTTTTCCCGGCCACGCTGGAAGTTCACGCCGTCCTCAGCGCGGCGGCTGGCCGTGCTCGATGCGCTCGCCGTGCACCATGTCGATCAGCTTGGTGGCGGTCTGCTCCATGTCCACCACGAAGCCGTCCACCTTGTTCTTGAAGTGGCGGTAGAAGAGCAGCGACGGGATCGCGATGCCGATGCCGAACGCGGTGTTGTAGAGCGCGACCGATATCCCGTAAGCCAGCTGCTGCGGGTTGGT
>CAZVZV010000168.1:0-31224 GCA_964631735.1 uncultured Enterobacteriaceae bacterium | reverse complement strand
GTGGGCCGGGTTGGAATCGAACCAACGACCAAGGGATTATGAGTCCCCTGCTCTGACCAACTGAGCTACCGGCCCTGCGCGCAGTTTAACCCGCAGGGTGGGAGCGGCGCGGCGCGGCAAAGTCGCGGCCGATCCGCCCTTGGACCAGCTTGCGCAAGGCCGGCGCGAGCTTGGTTTGCGCAGCGCGCTGCAGCAGCGTGGCCTTGCGCGTCAGGCTGTAACGCGCCAGCGCCGCAGTGAACGCAAGATCCTTCTCGCGCCCGGCGACATATTTGGAGATCGCCAGGTCGTGCACTTCCAGGCACAGGCCCTGCACGCCGCTGGTGTTCTGGTTTGCGACGCGCACCAGGCGTTGCAGCCAGTCCCTCGGCAGCGTCGCGGTGGCAGCGCTCACACCCTGTGCGTAATAGCCGAATTGCTCGTGAAAGCTGGAGCCCTCGCCGATTGCGCCTTCGATCAGGTCTGCGCGCTCCGGCCGGTTGAGCGGGTAGACATCGGCCTCCATCGAGCCGAGCAGCGCCGCTGGCGCGTCGGGATACTGGCCGAGTACCGCCTGGCTGCCGATGACGACGATCTCCCGATCGTCGGCGATCGCGCCCGCGGCACGGATCAGGTGCTCAAGCTCGGAACGCTTCATGCACGCGCCGGCGCTCTGCGGCGCTGAGCAGTGTGGCCAGCGGCGAGGACTGGCGCAGCCGGGCCGCATCCTCGGTCAGGGCGGTTGCCTCCAGAGCGATCTCCTCCCACGGCCGCCCGAGCAGCGCCTGCCACTCCAGCAGCGCGGCCGGCGCTCGCTCGCCATAGCGCTCCAGCCAGCGGCGCAGCGTCGCGCGCGCGCGCGCGATCAGCGCGGGATCGGCGGCAATGCGACGCACCGCCAGCACATGCAGAGTCAGGCTCCTTGCTTCGGCGATGCGGTGATCGGACCAGCGCGCTTCGCGCGGCGCCCAAGTGGTCAGCGCGCGCAGCCCGGCGGCGCGGCGGCGGGCCCGGTAGCGGCGCATGCGCTCGGCGGCGGATAGCGCGGACTGCTGGCGCGGCCTGGCCATTCGATTATCGTAACGCGTTACGCAAACAGGCGCAAGCCGGAGAAAACCGGGGTTCAGCCTTCCTGGTCGAGGAAGCTCTTCAGCCTCTCGGAGCGCGAGGGATGCCGCAGCTTCCTCAGCGCCTTGGCCTCGATCTGGCGGATGCGCTCGCGCGTCACGTCGAACTGCTTGCCGACCTCTTCCAGCGTGTGGTCGGTGTTCATCTCGATGCCGAAGCGCATGCGCAGCACCTTCGCCTCGCGCGGCGTGAGCGTGTCCAGCACTTCCTTGGTCACTTCGCGCAAGGAGGCGTACATCGCCGCGTCGTTGGGCGCCAGCGTGGACTGGTCCTCGATGAAGTCCCCGAGGTGCGAGTCGTCGTCGTCGCCGATCGGCGTCTCCATCGAGATCGGCTCCTTGGAGATCTTGAGGATCTTGCGGATCTTCTCCTCCGGCATCTCCATCTTCTGCGCGAGGGTCGCCGGATCCGGCTCCTGCCCGGTCTCCTGCAGGATCTGGCGCGAGATGCGGTTCATCTTGTTGATGGTCTCGATCATGTGCACCGGGATGCGAATGGTGCGCGCCTGGTCGGCGATCGAGCGCGTGATCGCCTGGCGGATCCACCAGGTGGCGTAGGTGGAGAATTTATAACCCCTACGGTATTCGAACTTGTCCACCGCCTTCATCAGCCCGATGTTGCCTTCCTGGATCAGGTCGAGGAACTGCAGGCCGCGGTTGGTGTACTTCTTGGCGATCGAAATCACCAGGCGCAGGTTGGCCTCGGTCATCTCGCGCTTGGCGCGGCGCGCCTTCGCTTCGCCGGTGGACATCTGCTTGTTGATTTCCTTCAGGTCGCGGACCGAGATGCCGATCTTCTGCTGCACGCCCTGGATCTTGCCCAGCAGCTCGAGGATCGAGGGCTCGAGGCGCACCAGCGCCTCGCTCCACGGGTGCCCCGCGTTGAGCTCGCCGCTCAACCAGCGCTTGGAGCCCTCGGTGCCGACGAACACCTTGATGAAGTGCTGGCGCGGCATCTGCGCCTTGCGCACCGAAATGTCGTGGATCTGGCGCTCGTGGCTGCGGATGTCGTCGACCAGGCTGCGCACGCTGTCGCACAGCCGCTCGACCGTGCGCGCGGTGAAGCGGATGGTCATCAGCTCGTTGGAGATCTGGTCGCGCACCCGCAGATAATCCTTGTCCTTGGAGCCCTTGTTCTCCAGCACGCGCAGCATCTTCTCGAACAGCCGCCGGATGCGCGCGAACTTCTCCAGCGCCTCGCCGCGCAGCGCGAGCAAGCTTGCCGATTGCGCGGCGCCCTCGTCTTCCTCCGACTCGCCTTCTTCTTCCTCGATCCTCTCTTCTTCCTCTTCCTCGCTCGCGGCTTCCGCCTTCTTCGGATCGAAGCTGTCCTTGGCGTTCGGGTCGATCACTCCGTCCACCACCTCGTCGATGCGCAGCTCTTCCTTTTCCACCTTTTCGGCCAGGTCGAGGATCTCGCGCACCGTGGTCGGGCAGGCGCTGATCGCCTGGATCATGTGGCGCAGGCCCTCTTCGATGCGCTTGGCGATCTCGATCTCGCCTTCGCGCGTGAGCAGCTCCACCGAGCCCATCTCGCGCATGTACATGCGCACCGGGTCGGTGGTGCGGCCGAATTCCGAGTCCACCGTGGAAAGGGCTGCTTCGGCCTGCTCCTCGACGTCCTCGTCGGTGGTGGCGACCGGCGCCGTCTCGGCGGTGATCAGCAGCGTTTCCTGGTCGGGCGCCTGGTCGTAGACCTGGATGCCCATGTCGCCGAAGGTCGAGATGATGGCCTCGATCTGCTCGGCATCCACCAGGTCGTCGGGCAGGTGGTCGTTGATCTCGGCGTAGGTGAGAAAGCCGCGGTCCTTGCCCATCTTGATGAGGGTCTTGAGGCGCATGCGGCGCGTCTCGGCGTCCTCCTTGGGCAGCACGGCCATCGCCGCAAGCCACTCTTCCTTCTTCGTCTTGCGGCCCGGGCGGCCGCGCGCAGCCTTCGCCTTGAGCCCCTCGGCGAGCTTGGCCTCGAGCTGCTCGAGCGCCGCCTTGGCGCTCTTGATGGTGGGCTTCTTCGCCTTGTCGTCGGCCTTCGGTTGCGGCTTGGCCGCGACCGGCGCCTTGGTCTGCTTGGCGGCGTGGACCGGCTTCTTCGCCGGTCGCGCCGCAGGTCGCGCCGCGCGACGCGTCCTGGACGCCGGGCGCGCCTTGGCGGCCGGGCGATGCCTCTTTTTCTTCAACAACTTGATCGCTTTGGCTTTTTTGCCAGACTTGCGAGACTGTTTGACCTTCGACTTGCGTTTGGCTTTGACCATTCTCGCCTCGTCCTCGCCCTGGACCCGCCGGGCCGGAAAAAGTGGGCGATTCTACCCCAATCCGACTCTCAGGAGCGCTGGGCTTTCAGTTGATGCAACTCCATGACGCGTTGATTGAGTTCGACGTTCAAGGCCGGGTTGCCGTGCACCTGGACTTTCAGCGCCTCGATCTCGCGGTGTTTGCCGCGGATTCGCAGCGCGATCTGCATCTGCCGGAATTCGTGCGCGGCCGCGTCGGCGTCCAGATTGTGATCCAGGGCCGACGCCTGCGCGCGGAACACCAGTTGCTCGTACTCGCTGCCCTGGAAGCGTTCCACCAGCATGCCGCCGCTGGGCGCATCGCTCGCGGCCAGTTCGGCCGCGATGCTGCGCAGCGCGCCCGACTCCGGCGCATCCGCATCGAGCAGCCCTTGGTCCAGCTCCCCGGCGAGTGCCGGATTGGCCAGCACACAGCGCAGGAGGTTTTGTTCTTCCGACAATGGCGCCCGCGGCGGCGGCGTCCTCGCAGGAGCCGCACGGCGGTAGCTCGGGGCGTTGTCGGGCGCATACAAACGTTCTACGTCCTGCGGATCGACCTGGGCCAGCCGCGCGATTTCGCGTATCAGCTGCAGGCGCAGCGCTGGCGCCGCGAGGCGCTGCACGTGGGGCATGGCCGCCATCTGGAATTTGGAGCGGCCTTCCGCCGTGTCGAGGTCCGACTGCGCGCGCAGCTCGCCCAGCAGGAACGAGGTCAGCGTCTGCGCATCGCGTACCAGGCGCTCGAAAGATTCCTTGCCGTGGCGGCGCACGTAGCTGTCGGGGTCTTCGCCTTCCGGCAGGAACAGGAATTTCATCGGCCTGGAATCAGAGGCGAGCGGCAGGCTCACTTCGAGCGCGCGCCAGGCGGCCTTGCGGCCCGCTGCGTCGCCGTCAAACGAGTAGACGATCTCGTCGGCCACCCGCAGGAGCTTGGACACGTGCACCGGCGTAGTCGCGGTGCCCAGCGTCGCCACCGCATAGCCGACCTCGAATTGCGCGAGCGCCACCACGTCCATGTAGCCCTCGACCACCAGCGCACGCCTGGCGGCGCGGATGGCCTCGCTCGCCTGCGCAAGACCGTATAGCTCGCGGCCCTTCTCGAACAACGGGGTCTCGGGGGAGTTCAGGTACTTCGGCTCGCCCGCGCCGAGCACACGGCCGCCGAAACCGATCACCGCGCCGCGCGAGTTGAAGATCGGGAACATGATGCGGTCGCGGAATCGGTCGTAGCGCTTGCCCTCGTTGTCGATCACCAGGCCGCACTCCACCAGCGCCTGATCCTCGTAAGCGGGGAACGCCCCTTTCAGCGCCTGCCAGTCCTCGGGTGCGTAGCCGATGCCGAAGCGTCCGGCGGTCCTGCCCTCCAGGCCGCGCCCCTTCAGGTACTCGATCGCGCGCGGCGATTTCTTCAGTTCGGCGCGGTAGAACTCCATCGCCTTTTCCATCAACGGCGCGAGGCCGGTCTCGCGCTCCTTCTTCTGCGCTTGCTCGGGCGTGCGCGGCTGCCATTCCGGCACTTGCATGCCGACTGCGGAGGCGAGGTCCTTGATCGCGTCGACGTAGCCCATGCCGCCGTAGTCCATCAGGAAACCGATGGCGTTGCCGTGCTTCTGGCAGCCGAAGCAGTGGTAGAACTGCTTGGCCGGGCTGACCGTGAACGACGGCGTCTTCTCGGTGTGGAAGGGGCACAGCCCCATGAAGTTTGCGCCACCCTTCTTCAGCTGGACGTAGCGTCCGACCACCTCGACGATGTCGATGCGGTTGAGGAGGTCCTGCTTGAAGGATTCGGGGATCAAGAGGAAAAGGGGTCTGACCCCATTTTTACGCGCCCAGCTTCGCTTTCACCAGCCCCGACACTTTGCCCATGTCGGCGCGGCCGGCGAGCTTCGGCTTGAGGAGCGCCATCACCTTGCCCATATCCTTGATGCCGCTCGCGCCAGTCTCGTTGACCGCGGCGGCGATGGCCTGGTCCACCTCGGCCGGCGACATCTGCTGCGGCAGGTAGGCCTGCAGCACCTCGATCTCGAACTTCTCCACCGCCGCGAGATCCGCCCGCGCCGCCTTGTCGTACTGGGCAATCGACTCGCGCCGCTGCTTGACCATTTTCTCGATGATGCCGAGCACGTCGGCGTCGGTGAGTTCCACGCGCTCGTCCACTTCCTTTTGCTTCATCGCGGCAAGCAGCAGGCGCACGGCCGATAGCCGCGCCGGGTCCCTGGCGCGCATCGCTGCTTTCATGTCTTCGGTCACGCGTTGCTTGAGGGTCATGGGCGCTCCAGAAACGCAAACGCCCCGGTGGGATGCACCGGGGCGCTGGCTTGAAATCCTGAGGTCGGGTCCTAGTACAGCTTCGCCGGCAGCATCTGGCTGCGCAGGCGCTTGTGGTGGCGCTTCACCGCCGCGGCGAGCTTGCGCTTGCGCTCGGAGGTGGGCTTCTCGTAGAACTCCCGGGCGCGCAGCTCGGTCAGCAGCCCGGTCTTCTCCACGGTGCGCTTGAAGCGGCGCATCGCCACTTCGAACGGCTCGTTTTCCTTGACGCGTACGGTCGGCATCCAATTCCCCGAAATTCGGAAAGGGCGAAATTGTATCAGAATCCCCCTGTGCTGATCCTCGGCATCGAGACCTCCTGCGACGAAACCGGCGTGGCGCTCTACGACGCCACCGCTGGGGGACTGCTCGCCCACGCCGTGCACTCGCAAGTGGACATGCACCAGGCCTATGGCGGCGTGGTGCCGGAGCTCGCCTCGCGCGACCACGTGCGCCGCCTGGTGCCGCTGGCGCGCGGCCTGTTCGTGCGATCGGACCGCAAGATCGCGCAACTGCAAGCGATTGCCTACACCGAAGGCCCGGGGCTGGCCGGCGCACTCCTCGTCGGCGCGTCCTTCGCCCACGCGCTCGCCGCGGCCCTGGGCGTGCCGGCGCTCGGCATCCACCACCTGGAAGGCCACCTGCTCTCGCCGCTCCTGTCCGCGCGGCCGCCGGCGTTTCCCTTCGTCGCGCTGCTGGTCTCGGGCGGGCACACGCAGTTGATGCGGGTGGAGGGCGTCGGGCGCTACGAACTGCTCGGCGAGACGCAGGATGACGCCGCGGGTGAAGCCTTCGACAAGACCGCGCACCTGCTCGGCCTCGGCTATCCCGGCGGTCCCGCGCTATCGAAGCTCGCCGAGCACGGGCACCCGGGGCGCCACAAATTGCCGCGGCCGATGATCGCGAGCGGCGACCTGGAGTTCAGCTTCAGCGGCCTGAAGACAGCGGCCATGCTGCTGGTCAGGGGTGCTGAGCCCAACGAGCAGTTCTACGCCGACGTGGCGCGCGCCTTCCAGGACGCGATCGTGGAAGTGCTGGTGGCGAAATGCGCACTGGCGATGGAGAGAACGGGGCTCACGCGGCTGGTGGTCGCGGGCGGTGTCGGCGCCAACAAGCAACTGCGCGCGGCGCTCCAAGCCTGTGCGCGCTCGCGCGGATTCGACGCGTACTATCCGGAACCGGAGCTGTGCACCGACAACGGCGCGATGATTGCGCTCGCGGCGGCGCTGCGCCTTGCAGCGGGCGCCACGGCCGGCGGCGCCCACGCCTTCACGGTTCGCCCGCGCTGGGCGCTGGAGGCTCTGCGTTAGGTTGCGGCTTGGCGCCGACGCGGCTTTCTTCTCCGCGCAGCAGCCGCCCGATGTTCTGCTTGTGGCGCCACACCAGCAGCACC
Organism: uncultured Enterobacteriaceae bacterium; assembly: GCA_964631735.1. Taxonomy (GTDB): domain Bacteria; phylum Pseudomonadota; class Gammaproteobacteria; order Burkholderiales; family SG8-39; genus JAABQT01. The sequence continues at coordinate 24,148 of CAZVZV010000168.1, read as the reverse complement.
GACATGGCCAGTACGCACAGCGCTTCCAGGCCGAAGCCGTAGAACAGCGCAGTGATCACCGCGGCGAATACCGCCGCGATCACGCCGGCAAGCGAAGAAAAGCGGAACAACGCAAGGATGATCGCCCAGGTGGCGATCGTGCCCAAGCCGATGCGCCAGTCGAGCCCGAGCAGCACGCCCGCAGCCGTCGCCACGCCCTTGCCGCCCTGGAAGCGATGGAATACCGGGAACAGGTGGCCGAGAAACACGGCGAGTGCCGCAAATGCGACAGCTCCCGGCGCATAAAACGAAGCGAGGAACACCGCCAGCCAACCCTTGCCGCCGTCACCGAGCAGCGCCAGCGCGGCGGCGGCTTTGCTTCCTGTGCGCAGCACGTTGGTGGCACCCGGGTTTTTCGAGCCGAAGCTGCGCGGGTCGGGCAGCGCAAACAGCCGGCTCACCACGATGGCGAAGGAGACCGAGCCGATCAGGTAGGCGCCGAGGACGGCGAGTGCGCTCGGGAGAGAGGCGAGTGCCGATTCCATCATCGCGCGGATTCTAACGCCGGCCGCCTATAATCCACCGCAGCATGGACGCCATCATTCTCCGCGACCTGCGCGTCGAAGCGCTCATCGGCATCCACAAGCGCGAGCGCCACGTCGCGCAGACCGTGTCCATCGACCTGGACATCGGCCTGCCCGGCACTGACGTGTTCAAGAGCGACAAGGTGGCCGACACCATCGACTACGAGCAGGTGGCGCTGAAGATCAAGGCGCTCGCCGCGAGCGGGCACTTCAGACTGGTGGAAACGCTGGCCGAGCGCATCGCGCGGCTGCTGCTGGAGGATTTCGGCGCGCCCTGGGCAAAGATCTCGGTGGCCAAGATCGGCATCCTCGCCAACGCCAAGTTCGTCGGCGTGACGATCGAGCGCAAGCGTTAGCCGGGACGCGAGGCGCTGGTGCCGGCGATGCGGCCGAACACGGCGCCGTTGGTCAAGCCGGTGCCGCCCGGATAGTTGAAGTAGAAGATTCCTCCCACCAGCTCTCCCGCGGCGTACAGCCCTGGGATCGGCGCACCGTCAGTGTCGAGCACTTGCGCATTGGTGTTGATGCGCAAACCGCCGAAGGTAAAGGTGATGCCGCAGGTCACCGCGTAAGCTTCGTAGGGTGGCGTGTCCAGCGTATTGGCCCAGTTCGACTTCGGGATCGCCAGCCCTCGGGTACCTCGGCCATCCTTCACGTTCGGATTGAACGCGATCTCGGTGCGCACTGCGGCGTTGTAAGCCTTCAACTCGGTGAGCGCGGCATCGCCATCGACGTCGTCGAGCTGCTTGACGAGTTCCTCGAGGGAATTCGCCGTGCGCTTGGTGACCTGGCGGATCTTGTACTCGTCGCGCAGCTGGGCCTTCACTTTGGCATCGAAGATCTGCCAGGCGAACTGGCCGGGCTGCGAGAGGATCACGCGCCCGTATTTCGCATAGGTGTAGTTGCGGAAGTCCGCGCCTTCGTCCACGAAGCGCTTGCCCTGGGCATTGAGGTACACGCCCCAGGGATAGGAGTGCTTCTGGAACTGGTCGCCCACGGCAAGGTCGCCAAACTCCGGGGCGTTCCTCTCCCAGGCGACCGCGTGGCAGCCAGACCAGTTGCCCGCGGGCGCCGCGCCGGCGTCCAGCGCCATGCGGATCACGTCGCCGGTGTTGAATCTCGTGCCGCGCACTTTGGCGAGTTCCCAACCCGGGCCGAGATAGCGCGCGCGCCACTCGGCATTGGCCTGGAAACCGCCCGCGGCGAGCACTACGCTCTTCGCATGCACCTCGAGCGTTCTGCCGTTCCTTTTGACGCGCACGCCCTTCACGCCTTCGTCGTCCGTGACCAGGCCGACGGCGCGCGCCGAGTACCAGACCTCGATGCCGTTCTTCTTCGCCGCGTTGGTGAGCGACTCGATCAGCCCCGGCCCGCCGCCCACGGCCTCCACTGTGAGCCCGCCCCAGAACTTGAACTTGCCGCCGATGCTGAACGCCTGGCGTCCCCAGGCAGCGGTGAAGCGCACGCCCTTCGAGCGCATCCACGCCACCGTGTCGAGGCTGCGCTTCACCAGCAGTTCGGTCAGGTCCGGATCGCAGCGGTACTCGGTGACGCGCGCCATGTCGTCGAGGAACTGCTCTTCGGTGTAGGTGCCGAAGTCGCTGCGCGCGATCTCCTCCGCGGAGAGGTCCGGCATCGCGCGCTTGAGGTCCTCCACACCGTTGTAGGCCACGCGCATCAGGCCCGCGGTGAAGCGCGAGTTGCCGCCCGATTCGTCTTCGGGCGCGCGCTCGAGCACCAGCACCTTCGCAACTTTCTCGCGCGCGGCGAGCGCCGCGCAAAAAGCTGCGTTGCCCGCGCCCACCACTACTACGTCGTAAGTGTCAGTCATTCTTCGAGCGCTACTGTAACGAGTTGCGGATCGAGCGTGCGCAGGATTTCGCCCGGCGCGATGCCGACGAGAAAACCCCTCCGCCCCCCGTTGATGTAGATCTTCGGCAGTTCGAGGATCGAGCGTTCCAGGTACACGGGCAGCTCCTTGCGCGTGCCGAACGGAGAGATGCCGCCGACCTGGTAGCCGGAGTGGCGCAGCGCCGCCTCCGGCTTGCAGGGCTCGATCCTCTTCACTCCGGCCTGGCGCGCGAGGTTCTTGGTGGACACTTTGCGATCACCGTGCATCAGCACGATCAGCGGATTGCCCGCCTGGTCCTGCATCACCAGCGTTTTCACCACCGCGTGCTCCGGCACGCCGAGCCCCTGGGCTGAAACCTGCGTGCCGCCGTGTTCGACGTACTCGTATTCGTGCTCCGTGTACTCGACTCGGTTGGCCTTCAGGTAAACAGTCGCCGGCGTATCAGCCACGCGGATGATGCTTCGCGTGCAGCACTTTGAGACGCTCGCGCGCGACGTGCGTGTAGATCTGCGTGGTGGAGATGTCGGCATGACCGAGCAGCATCTGCACCACGCGCAGGTCCGCGCCATGGTTGATGAGGTGCGTGGCGAAGGCATGGCGCAGCACGTGCGGCGAGAGCGCCTTGCCCGGGATCGCGCTGCTGCCGTAACGCTTGATCAGCTGCCAGAACGCCTGGCGCGTCATGCCCGCGCCGCGCCCGGTGACGAACATCGCGTCGCTCTGGCGCTTCTTGAGCAGGGCGCGGCGCGCATCGGCCGCATAGCGTTGCACCCAGGACACCGCCTCTTCGCCCAGCGGCACCAGCCGCTCCTTGGACCCCTTGCCGAGCACGCGCACCACGCCGGCATCCAGATTGGCTTCGAAGGTCTTCAGCCCCACCAGCTCCGAGACGCGCAAGCCCGAGGCATACAGCACTTCCAGCATGGCGCGGTCGCGCAGGCCGCGCGGCGTCGCCACGTCGGGCGCCGCCAGCAGCGCCTCGACGTCGGCCTCCGACAGGCTCTTCGGAAAGCGCGGCGTGCGCTTGGGCGCGTCGAGCCTCAGCGTGGGGTCCGCCGTGATTGCGCGCTCACGCAGGCAGTACTGGTAGAAGCGCTTGAGCGTGGAGAGCATGCGCGCCGCGCTCGAGCTCCTGCCGCGGCGCGAGGCGAGGAAACCGAACAGATCTTCCTCGCGCGCCTGCGCCAGTGCGCGCCCCTTGAGAAAAGCGGCGAGTTGCGACAAGTCGCGCCGATAGGATTCGAGCGTGTTCTTCGCCAGGCCGTCCTCCAGCCACAGCGCGTCGCAGAACGCGTCCACCATTGCCGCGTCGACGCCGCTCAGGGCGTGAGCTGGAACGCGTCCACGCTGGATTCGTGCATCAGCAGCCAACGCTTGGCCTCGATCAGGTAACCGTCCGTCGCATGCGCGAAGCCGCCAATGCCGCCGGCGGCGACCACGCGGTGGCAGGGGATCACGATTGGCAGCTTGTTGTCGCCGCAAGCCTGGCCCACGGCGCGCGCCTCGCCGCCGAGCTTGCGCGCCATTTCGCCGTAGGTGAGCGTCTTGCCGCGCGGGATTTCGCCCAACGCCTGCCACAGGCGGCGCTGGAATTCCGTGCCTTCGATCAGCAAGGGCAAATCAAACTTCGCGTCGGCATCCCCGCGGTAGCGTTCGAGCTGGCGCGCGGCGCGCTCGGCGAGCTCGTTGTCCGGCGCTTTCGAGTCCGCATCGAGCGGCAGATAGCGGATCGCAGCCACGTGCTCTCCGCGCGTGGCCACCGCCACCTTCATCTTCGGGAACTCGATGACCGCCTGATAGGTGGGGTCAGGGTAACTGTTCCGCGACGTCATCTGAATTTCTCGAAATCCACTTAAGATTGCCCTGACCCCATTTATCCTGCTGCTTCTTCATAATGGCGATTCTAACCGCTCGATTTCCAGGAGGAATGCTCATGGGCAACATGATCGAATTGAAGGCAGGCGACGGCCACAAGTTCGCGGCGTACCGCGCGGAACCGTCCGGCAAGGCGCGCGGCGCGGTGGTGGTGATTCAGGAGGTCTTCGGCGTCAACAGCCACATCAAGGAGGTGGCCGACGGCTACGCGAATGACGGCTACCTCGTCATAGCGCCAGCGATGTACGACCGCGCGCAGCGCGGTTACGACACGGGCTACTCGCAGCCGGAGATCCAGGCCGGCGTCGCGGTGATGCAGAAGCTCGACTGGAAGCAGACGATGCTCGACGTGGAGGCAGCGGTCGCCGAAGCGAAGAAAGCGGGCAAGGTCGGCATCATCGGCTACTGCTGGGGCGGCACCGTATCCTGGGTGGCGGCGGCGCGTGCCGCCGGGCTGGCGTGCGCTGCGCCCCACTACGGCGGCGGCATGCCGGGCTTCATCGGCGAAAAACCGAAAGTCCCGACCCTGTGCCACTTCGGCGAGCTGGACCAGTCGCCGACGCTCGAGCAGACCAAGGCGATCGCCAAGGCGCATCCGGAGATCACGGCGCATTTCTATCCGGGCGCCGGCCACGGCTTCAACTGCGACCAGCGCGGTTCGTACCACGCCGAGAGCGCGAAGCTCGCGCGCCAGCGCACGGTCGAGTTCTTCCGCAAGCACCTCGGTTGAAGGAAGAAAAAGGGGTCTGACCCTATTTTTTCAGGCTGCCTTGCGCAGCTTGTACCCCTGGATCAACACGTCCGCAGGAAGGCCAAGGCCGTCGCAGAGCCGGCGGATCATCTCGATAGTCAGCGGACGTACTCGGTTGAGCACTTCGGCCACCCGCGCGCGCGAGCCGATGTAGGGCTCGAGATCCTTCCGCGCCAGCCCGCGCGCCTCCATCACGTGCAGCAGCAAGTCGATCGGATCCGGCGCTGCAATGGGGAAATGCTCACGCTCGTATGCTTCGATGAGCAGTGTCAGCACGAGCAGTCGATCCTCCTCGGGTGAGCCTTTGCGTGCATGCCACAGCGCCTCCGCTTCCTTGAGTGCCGCCGCGTGCTCGCGCTTGTTACGGATCGGGCGCAGTTCCATACGCAAGTCCTCAGACGTTTGCCGCATCGATAGTGTCGTATTCGCGGTGCGTGCCCACGAAGCGCACGAACATCAAGCCGCGGTTGTAGTGCACCGCCACCACCAGGCGGTAGTCATTGCCCTTGACGTTGAAGATCACGCGGTTGTTGGCGGTGAAACTCGCGTTGCGGTAATCCGCCTTGATCTCGGCGGGCCGTCGCCAGACCGCGCGGCGCGCGATCGCATACCAGGCTCGCAGCGGCACTTCCGCGTCGGGACGCCTGCGCCAGAACTCGCGCAAGGTACTCAACGCGATGATCCGCATCGGGCAATTTACCATGCTCCCACAGCGGGAGCAAGCACGGTCTGACCCGGCCTACCTCGTCAACGACTGCCCTGGCCTTACGCGCGTGAACGCCACCGGCAGCTTGCCGATCGTGATCTTGCCTTCGCTGAAGCGCGATTGGGTATACCAGGAGCCCTCCAGGGGCCCGCTGTGCGGAAAGTCCTGGCGGAAATGCGCGCCGCGCGAATCTTCGCGAGCCAGCGCCGCCTGCGCGATCACCTGGCTGGTCGCGACGAGGCTCTTCAGATTCAGCCAGTCGTGCCAGGTGAGGTTGAACGCCCGGTTGGCGTCCGCGATGCCGGTGGCGGCAAGTTCATCGGATATTGCGTTCAGTTCGGACAACGCCGATTCGAGCCCCGGGCGATCGCGGATGACCCCGACCTTGTCCCACATCACGTCGTAGAGCCGCTCGCGCAGCGGTTCGAGCGAGCCGTGCGATTGCACGGTCTTCGGTTCGCAGCGTTCAACCGCCGCCTGGATCGCCGTCTGGTCGGGATCGCGCAGCCCGCCTTCCTTCTTCACCCAGGCCGCCATCGTGTCACCGGCTACCGCGCCGAACACGGTGGAGTTGGCCACCCCGTTTCCGCCGAGGCGATTCGCGCCGTGCACCCCGCCCGCGTCCTCGCCGGCGACGAACAGGCCCGGCAATTCCGTCGTGCAGTCGACCTTGAACTCGACGCCGCCCATCATGTAATGCGCCGTTGGCACGACCTCGACGAGTCCCCCGGCGAGGTCGAAGCCGCAATCCGCGCAGCGCTCGACCATTCCCTTGAACTCCTTCGCCACCCTTTCCGGCCCGAGGTGCGCCATGGAGATGTACAGCCCGCCGTTTGGCGTCACGCTGCCCTTGCGCATCTCGGTAACCATCGCGCGCGAGACGAAATCGCGTGTCGCGCGCTCCGCGAGCGGGTCGTACTTCGGCATGAAGCGCTCTTTCGCCCCGTTCAGGAGATAGCCGCCGGCACCGCGCAGGCCTTCCTCGAGCACCGTGCCGGTCATGCGCGTGTGCGGACCGGCGAGCAGGCCTGTCGGGTGGAACTGCACCATCTCCATGTCGCGCAGGGGCAACCCCGCGCGCAGCGCCATGGCGAGGCCGTCGCAGCTCTTGTCGCCCGAGGGCGTGTGGTAGCGGTACATGGTCGGCCCGCCGCCGGTGGCGAGCAGCACCGCCTTTGCGCGCACGAAGACGTACTCGCCCGTGCGCATGTCGATCATCAGCACGCCGGCGAGCGCGTCGCCGGATCGGGTTTTGATCAGTTCAACCGCGCGATGCTCTTCGAGGCGATCGATCTTCCGCGCCCACACCTGCTCGGCCAGCCGATTCATGATCTCGATGCCGGTGAGGTCGCCCTTGTGCACCGTACGATCGAAGGTCTGCCCGGCGAAAGCTTTCTGGTGGACCGTGCCGTCGGGATTGCGGTCGAAGAAGCAGCCGAGCTCGTTCTCGAGCTCGCGGATGCGCTCCACCGCGAGCGTTACCAGTTTCCACGCCAGGTCCTGGTCGGGCAGCCACTTGCCGCCCTCGATGGTGTCCATGAAATGGCGCTCGACGGAGTCCTCCTTCGCCAGCGCCACGTTGTAGCCACCCTGCACCATGCGCGTGCAGCCGCTCTTGCCGAGCAGGCCTTTCACTGCGACGGTGATGGCGAGGGAAGGATCGGCCTGATGCGCGTGCAGCGCGGCGAACAGACCTGCACCGCCCGAGCCGAGGATCAGTACGTCAGCCGACAGCTCGCGCACGGGGCTTGAGGAACTGGATGACGATCACTGCCGCGAGCAGCCCGATGCCGATGGCATCATTGAGCGCGGCAGGCGTCAGCACCAGGATCCCCGCGGCGAGCAGCGCGAGCCGCTCGAGCAGGCTGGTCTTCCTCAGCAGCCAGCCTTCGGCCGCCCCCGCCAGCGCCACCAGCGCGATCGTCGCCAGGACCGTGATCGTCACCACGTCGACCCAGGTGCCGCCTTTCGGGATGTAGAGCAGCAGCCCGGTGCCGATCGGATCGAGCACGAACATGAACGGCACCACGAATGCGGGCAGCGTGTACTTCCAGGACTGCAGCGTGGTCTTGTACGGGTCGCCGCCGGTGATGGCCGCCGCCGCGAACGGCGACAGCGCAGTTGGCGGCGACACCTCGGACAGCACCGCGTAATAGAAAATGAACATGTGCGCCGCGTAGTCGGGCACGCCGAGCTTGATCAGCGCCGGCGCGGCGACCACCGCGCAGATGATGTAGCTCGCGGTCACTGGCACCGCGAGGCCGACGACCCAGACGATCAGGGCGGTAAAGATCGCCGTGAGCACCAGGCTGCCGCCGGCGTAGGAGATCACGATCTCGGAGAAGCGCAGTCCGAGGCCGGTCAGCGTGACGATACCGACGATGATCCCCGCGGCGGCGCAAGTGGCACCGACGTTGATCATCCCGGTCGATCCCGTCTCGAGCGCCTTGACGAATTTCGAGCGCAGCAGCATGTCCGCGACCCAGCCCTTGGGCCGGTCGCGCAACAACCGCAGATCCACCAGCGCGCAGTCGCGATGGATGAAACTGGTCAGCACCGCAACCGCAGTGGCCCAGAACACTGCACCGATCGGCGAGAAGCCGACCAGCATGAACAGCACGATGGAGATCAGCGAGAAGAAGTGGAAGCCCTGTGTTTTCACGAGCTGCCAGGCGCTTTGCGTCGCATGCACCTCGACCATCTTCATGTCGTATTTGCGCGCGTCGATCTCGACCATCAGGAACAGCGACAGGTAATACAGGCAGGTCGGGATCGTCGCCATCTTGATGACGTCGAGGTAGCTCAACTTGAGGAATTCAGCGATGAGAAAGGCCGCGGCGCCCAGCACCGGCGGCGAGAGGATCGCGCCGAGACCGCCCGCCGCAAGCAGCCCTCCGGCCGCGTTCTTCTCGTAGCCCGCTTTGGCGAGCATCGGGTAGGCGACCGTGCCGAGCGTCACGGTGGTGGCGACGCCCGAGCCGGAAGGCCCGCCCAGCAGGAAGCTCGAAAGAACGATGGTGCGGCCAGCGCCGGTCGGCTTGCCGCCGAGCGCCGCGAACGAAAAATCGAGATAGAACTTGCCGGCGCCCGAGAACTGCAGCATCGCGCCGTAAATGGTGAACAGGATGATGAGCGACGAGGAAACATCCACCGCCGTGCCGAAGATCCCTTCGAGCGTCATGTACATGTGGCCGACCAGCCGCCCGATGTCGTAGCCGACGTGGGTCCAGGGCGCCGGCAGCCACCGCCCCACCATCGCGTAGACGATGAACAGGATCACGATGAAGGGCATGATCCAGCCCGTGGTGCGGCGCGCCGCCTCGAGCACCAGCAGCATGACGACGACGCCGAGGAAGTTGTCGAGGCGACTCGGCAGCGTGCTTCGATCCAGGAAATCATCGCCGCCCCACAGCGCGTACAACATGGCCGCCACGCTGACCAGCGCAAGCCCCAGGTCGAGCCAGGAAAAACGGTTGCGCGCCGCACGGCGCCAGGGAAACAGCGTGAACGCGAGGAACAGCACGAAGCCGACGTGCGCGTAGCGCAGCTGGTAGGGATTGATGTTGCCGTACGCCGCCCACAGGTGGAACAGCGACATGGCGACGGCAACTGCGAAGAGGAAGGTCCCCCAGCCGCCGGCGAAGCGGTGGTGGACACCCTCTTCCTGCTCGATGTACTGCTCGACCTTCTTCAGGATCGATTCGTCGACCGCCGTGGCCAGCGGGTTCGCCTCCCCGGCCACGTTCAATTCAGCTTAACGCCCTTCTCCGCGAAGTATTTGATTGCCCCGGGGTGATAGGGGATCGTCGCCGCGGCCTTCGACTGGTTCTTGATCTCGAAATTGGCCGCTTCCTTGTGCACCAGGATCAGATCGTCCCTCTTGTCGAAGATGGTCTTCACGATGTTGTAGGCCACCTGCTCGGACATGTCCCGGTGGGCGACCAGCAGGTTCCACACCGTGGCGACGTGATTGACCTGGTCCTGGCCGGGATAGGACTTCGCCGGAATGACGTCGCGCACATAAAGCGGGCCGTGCTTCTGCACCATCTTCTCGACCGCGTCGGCGTGATCGATCAGCTTGATTTTCGTGCCCGGCGTCGCCGCGAGGTCAGTCACCGAGGAGGTCGGGATCCCCACCACGAAGAAGAAGGCGTCCAGCTTGCCGTCCTTGATCGCGTCGGCCGATTTCTCCGGCGTCAAGCGCTCACGGCGGATGTCCTTGGTCCATTCCATGCCGTAGGCCTCGAGCAGGCGCTGGGTCATCAGCTCGGTGGCGCTGTTCGGCGCGCCGGTGGAGACGCGCTTGCCCTTCAGGTCGGCGAAGCTGTTGATGCCGCGGCCTTCCACGGTAACCACGTGCATGCGGTTTGGATAAGCCACCATCAGCGCGCGTACCGGCACTTCGGCGCCGCTGAACTTGCCCTGCGCCTTGTAGCCGTCCCAGGCCGCGTCGGCCATGGACAGTGCAATGTCGGACTTTTTCTGCGTCATCAGCTGGAGATTGGCGACCGAACCGGCGGTCGATTCCGCGTTCGCGGAATAGCCCGGCACGTACTTCGTCAGCACGTTGGCGATGCCGCCGCCCAGGGGGTAGTACACGCCGCCAGTCGGGCCGGTGGCGATCGAGATGGTCACCTTCTCCTGCGCCGATGCCGCGCCGGCGAGCAGCGCGGCGGCGACCAGCGCGGTCAGTTGCGTCGGAATCCTCATGATTTCCTCCTTGTGGATTGTGCGGCGATTCTAACGCACGCCGAGCCGGCGCAAGACCTCTTCGCGCCGCCCCCGCGCCGCGTCCCGCACTCTGGCATAAAGGCTGCCGCCGTGGCTGTCCATCGCCACCAGCAGCGGGCCGAAACCGCGGACGCGGAACTTCCACAGCGACTCGGGATTCAGGTCGTCCAGGTCCACGTCCTCGATCGCCTCGACCCAGGTAGTCTCCAGCGCCGCGGTGCCGCCGATGATGGCGAGGTAGGCGCCGCCGAGTTCGCCGAAAGCTGCCGCCGACTGCTCGCGCAGTCCGCCCTTGCCGATGACGAGGCGCACACCGTACTGCTGCATGAGGGGGCGTGTGAAGCGCTCCATGCGCTCGCTGGTGGTGGTGCCGATGCAAAGTGGCGCGTAGCCCGCGGGATGCGCGGCGCTCTTCTCCACCTTGCGCACGTTCGGCGCGGTGTGGATCGCGGCGTGGCCGCGCAGATCGAAGCGCGTCTTGCGCCCGCGGTCGAACATGTGAATCTGCGTGGCGTCGCGGATGCCGTAGAGCGTGCCGTGCAGCGTCACGGTGTCGTCCACGCGTAGCGCGCGCGCCTGCGCTTCGCTGACCGGCATGGTGAACTCGTGGTGCGCCATCGCTAGCCGCCGAGCAGCGCCTTCTTCAGGTCGTCCTGCACGGGCTTGTCGCCCAGCCAGATGCGCAGCAGCGCGCGGTAGAAATCCTCGCCTTCGATGGGCTTGCCGGAGGGCTTGCCTTCAATCGTCACCTGCGTGCCGCTGCCAGGCACCCCGTCAAGCAGAATCACCATGCCCTTCTTGGCCTCCTTCATCTCAGCCATGATCGCGCCGAGGCGCGCGATGCGCGGCTCCAGCGCCTTGAACTCGGCCGCGCTGTGGTTGTTGCGCATACCGTCCGACAGCGCTTCGGTGAAAGTGGCGGCATCCACGTCGCGCAGCATGTGGATCGCCACGCGCTTGGCGCCGCCTTGCGTCACCAGGTCGGCCTTGCGGTCGGCCACGTAGAGGCCCATCGCGTACACCTGGAAGAAGGCGCGCTTGCGCAGGCCTGCTCCGGTCAGGGACAGTTCCGCGTTACCAACGCGGGTCTTGTCGTCGATCTTCACGCCAGCGACCTCGGCTGCGAAGGCAGGCACCGCAAGAACGAAAAGCAGCAGGATCCTAGTAACCATATTCGACTCCCGTAGGTCTGAAAGTGGCGCGCGCGCGGCGCGCGGAATGGCACTGCATGTTCACCGCGACCGGGTTCATGGTGATGTGGGTGGCAGCGGTTTCCACGTGCACCGCAAACGCCGTGGAGTCCCCGCCCAGGCCCTGCGGCCCTACGCCGAGCGCGTTCACCGCCTCGGTGAGGCCCGCCTCCAACTGCGCGCCCTCGGGATCGTCGCACCGCGAGCCCAGCGGCCGCGTCGCGGCGAGCTTGGCGAGGTGCATGCACAGGTCCGCGGTGCCGCCCACGCCCACCCCGACGATGGTCGGCGGGCAGGTCTTGCCGCCCGCCTCCAGCACGCAGTCCACGACGAAGGTCTTGATCGCGTCAACGCCCTCGGCGGGGATCGCCATCTTCAGCCAGGAATTGTTCTCCGAACCCGAACCCTTGGGCACCATCTCGATCCTCAGCGTGTCCGCTTCTTCGCTGAAGTCGATATGGATCACCGGAATGCCGCGGCCGGTGGAATCCTGCGCGTTATGGCGCGTGGTCGGGTGCACGATGGAGGAGCGGAAGGAGTACTCGCGCGTCGAGCGCGCGCAGCCGTTGCGGATCGCCTGCTTGAGGGCCACGCCGTCCACCTGCACGTTGCGGCCGATGCAGACGTTGTAGATCGGGATGCCGGTGTCCTGGCACAGCAGGTTGTCGGTGTCCTCGGCGACCTTGATATTGCGGATCATGGTGCCGAGCATGCGTTTTGCGCCTGCGTCGCTCTCGCTCTTCGCCAGCGCGTCGAAGCCCTGCTTCACGTCGGGCGGCAGGAGTTTGAGCGCCCGGATGTAGAGCTCTTTCGCTGCCTCCTCGATCTGCTTGAGGTCGACTTTCACTGGACGCGGATGCTGCGCTCCTTCACCACGCGGGCCCAGAGGCGCGTTTCCTCCTTCATCGCGCGGCCCATTTCTTCCGGCGTGTTGCCCACCGGCGCGAGGCCCTGCACGTAGAAGCGCGCCTTCAGACGCGAGGATTCGAGCGCCTTCTTCGTGTCGCGGTACACCTTCTGGATCACTTCCTTCGGCGTGCCGGCGGGCGCCACGATGCCGAACCAGCCGGTGTTCTCGAAGCCGGGCAAGGTCTTCGCGATCGCGGGGATGCCGGGCAGCAGCGGGAACTCGGTCTTGCTGGTGACGCCGAGCGCGCGCAGGCGGCCCGAATTGATGTGGCCGATCGCGGCGGCGACGTTGCCGACGAAGAACGTAGTATCGCCGCTGATCAGGCCCGCCAGTCCCGGCCCCTCCCCTCGGTACGGCACTGCAATGGCGTCGATTTTCGCGGCGTTGACGAAGTTCTCGGCCGCGAGGTGCGTTTGCGAGCCGATGCCGGCGTGGCCGAAGGTCAGCCTGCCCGGTTGCGCTTTGGCTGCGGCGATCAACTCCTTCACCGATTTGTAGGTGGAGCTCGCGTTCACCACCAGCACCTGCGGACCGGACACCACGTTAGTCACCGGCACGAAGTCCTTCTCCGGGTCGTAGGCCATCTTGGCGTAGATGTGCTGGTTCGCCGTCACCACCGAGCCAGAAGGGAAGAACAGGGTATAGCCGTCGGGCGCTGCACGCGCCGCTTCCGCTGCGCCAACGCCGCCGCCCGCGCCGCCGCGGTTCTCGATCACTACGGTCTGGCCCCAGATCTCCTGCAATTCCTGGCCCAGCAGCCGCGCCGAGATGTCGGTCGCGCCGCCCGGCGGGAAGGGAACGATGAAACGCACCGGCTTCTGCGGCCAGGATTGCGCCTGCGCCGCCGTGGCAAGTGCCAACCCGGCCAGCATCATTGCGAATCTCATTGCATCCCTCCATCGGCTTAGTTTGAGAAACATTCTACAGCGCGAGGGCGTAGGCCAGACCCCATCCCAGAGTGAGTGCGGCGGCGGCGGCAGTGAGCGTCTTCTGCCAGTCGCGCCAGGGCAGGAACTCGAGCGCGAGGACCCTCAGGCCCCCACCCAGGTGCGCCGCGAGCAGCAGCACCAGGCCCCACTCGGCGAACTTCACCAGCGGCTGCTCGGTCCAGGCGAGGAAAGACTCCAACTCCAAGGCCCGGCCCAGCACCCAGAAATGCAGCGGCAGGAACAGCGCCAGCGCGATGCCCGACACCCGGTGCACGAGCGCGACCCACCTGCTCACGCGAATACTCCCAGCACCGCGCGCATCCCCATCCAGGCGAGCAGCATCGCGAAAGCGAGGAGCGCGACATCGCGCGAGCGGCCGCGCCAGCCGAGCCACTCGCCGAGCACCGCGCGCAGGCCGATCGGCGCGTGCACCGTCACTGCCAGCACGAACAGGGCATAGAACGCGAACCAGGCGGCGTTGCCGCGAGTGCGCTCGAGGATCTCGGCGCCGGTGAGTCCGCCGCGCACCGCGTAGGTGATGGTGGCGAGGTGCACCAGCACGCAAAGTGCCAGCACCACGGCGCTTGCGCGCTGCGCCATCCAGAGGAAGGTCTGGGACCTCATGGATTTCACAATGCCCCCCGCAGCGCAGCTTTCAGCGTCTCGCGCTTGAGTCCCGAGATTCCTGCCGTGGGCGAGAGCCCCTTCGGGCAACGCTCGGTGCAGCTCATGTGGGTGTGACAACTGTGGCAGCCGGCGTCGCCCGCCACCGCGCGCAGCCGCGCGGCCTGCCCCGAGTCGCGCTCGTCGTTCAGCAGCGTCCAGGCGCGGTTGAGCGCCGCCGGGCCGAGGTAGTCCGGGTTCCAGCCCACCACGTCGCAGGCGCTGTAGCACACGGCGCAGCCGATGCACTCGATGCCCGCGTCGGCAAGTTGGCGTTGGTCCGACTCCGGCGCCACGCGCGCGAAGTCGTCGCTGCGTTTTCGCTCGCCGCGGAACTGGCCTTTCGCGCGCGCCCACTTGTCGAAGACTTCGCGCATGTCGGTGACCAGGTCCCGGATCACCGGCAGGTTTCTGAGCGGCGCGATCTCCAGGCGCCCATCCTGCGCCACCTTGTCCACGTGGGTGCGGCAGGTCCAGCGCGGCGCGCCGTTCACCGTCATGGCGCAGGAGCCGCACATGCCGACGCGGCACGAGTAGCGGTAGGCGAGGGTCGGGTCGAGGTGGCGCTGAATGAAGGTCACCACGTCCAGCACGGTCTGGCTGTCCCGACGCGGCACTTCGAAAGCCTGCCAGGTGCCGCCGCGATGGATCGAAACTTTCAGCGTCGCCGTCATCTGGCGCCGGCGAAGAGCAGTGCGCCAAGGATCAGCGCGCCGAGGAACAGGGTCTCGCCCACCATCAGCGCCACCGGGCGCCAGCCCAGACTGGCGAATTCCTGGAACGAGGTCTTCACTCCCAGGGCGGCGATCGCTCCTACCAGGCACCATCGCGACACCTTGGAAAGGACGTCCACCGCCGCGGGCGGCACCCAACCCGCGCTCGCCACGCCGACCAACACGGCAAACACCACCAGGAACCAGGGCAGCAGCGGCGCACGCCGGGCGTCCTCGCCCTTCTCGCGGAAAGCGAGGGAAAACACCAGCACCACCGGCAGCAGCATCGCCACGCGCAACAGCTTCACGAAGGTGGCGTTGTCCCCGGCCTGCGGCGAGATGATGTAGCCCGCGCCGACTACTTGCGCCACGTCGTGGATGGTACCGCCGAGAAAGATGCCCGCCTGGCCGTCGTCGAAGTGGAACACGCGTACCAGGAGCGGGTACACGACCATCGCCACGGTAGAAAGCAGCGTCACGCCGACCACGGTGAGCAGGGTGAACTGGCTGCTGCGCGCGCTTCTCGGCAGCACCGCCGAGATCGCCAGCGCGGCGGAGGCGCCACAGATGGCCACCGCGCCGCCGGTGAGCAGGCCCTCGGCCAGCGGGCGCCTCATGGCGCGCGCGAGCCACGCACCGAAGGCAAGAGTCGCGATCACACCACCTATGATGAGCAGGATGGGCCACAGGCCCATCGAAGCGATCTGGTCCAGCGTAATCCTCACGCCGAGCAGCGCCACGCCGATCCTGAGCACCGTGCGCGCCGCAAGCTCGATGCCGGGGCGGGTCTTGGGGTCTGTCGCTAGGAAGTTGAACGCGATGCCGAAGAAAAGCGCATAGAGGAACTGCGGCCCGCCATAGTGCTCGGAGACGAAGGTCGCCGCGAGGGCGATCATCGCGGCGGTGAACAGGCCCGGCGCGTAGCGCCGCGCCTCGGCCAGCTTAGGCACTCTCGTAGAGCCGCGTCAGCACGAACTCGCGGTGGCCCAGCGCTTCGGCCGCCGTCAGGCGGCCGTTGGCGGTGCGGAACATGCATTCCAGCAGCTTGTCGCCGGCCTGGTCGGGGGACATCTCTTTGCGCAACAGTCCCGACACGTCCACGTCGATGTGCTCGCTCATCGTGCGCACCGTTCTCGGGTTGGCGCACAGCTTGATCACCGGCAGGATCGGGTTACCGATCACGTTGCCCTGCCCGGTTGGGAAGAAGTGCACCGTGTAGCCCGCCGCCGCGCACAGGGTCACCATCTCCGCCGCCGCGGAAGACGAGTCCATGAACCACAGCCCCGGGCCGGTGGGCGCTTCCGCCTTGTCCAGCACGCCATCCACTACGCATTTGCGGCCGATCTTCTGGATGTTGCCGAGGGCCTTTTCCTCGATGGTGGTGAGTCCACCGGCGATGTTGCCCTTGGTCGGCTGCGAGTCGGAGAGGTCGCTGGTCTTGTGGCGGTTGATGACGTCCTGGTAGCGATCGAAGACAAACTGGAATTTCTTGCGCACTTCTTCGTTCCTGCAGCGTGCGGCGACGAGATGTTCTCCGCCGGTCAGTTCCGTGGTCTCGCCGAACACCAGGGTGACCTTGTGCGGGTAGAGTTTGTCGAACGCGTTGCCCACCGTGGGGTTGGACCCGCATCCTGAAGTCGTATCGGATTCGCCGCACTTGGTGGACACCCACAGGTCTTTGAGCGGGCGCTCTTCGCGGCGCAGCTCGCTCGCCCACTGCACGTATTCTTTCGCCTGCTTGGAGGCGCGCAGGATGGTGTCGTGATCGCCGTGCTGCTCGATGCCGAAGAAGCTGACGGGCTTGCCGGTGGCGGCGATGCCATCGGCGACCTTCTTCGCCCAGCCGTCCTCGATGCCGATCACCACTACGGCGGCGACGTTCGGGTTACAGCCCGTGCCGATGAGCGTCCTGAAATGCAGGTCGAGGTCGGCGCCGAACTGCAGGCGCCCGTAGGGGTGCGGCAGCGCCATCGCGCCCTTGATGTTGTGCTCCACGGCCTGAGCGGCGGCGTTGGAGAGATCGTCCACCGGCAGGATGACGACGTGGTTGCGTACGCCGATGCGGCCGTTCGCACGTTTGAATCCGCGAAAGCTTGCTTTGTCGAGTTCCACTATCACCACCGCTTGGTCTTGAGGTTCTGGATGTGCGTGTGCTCGCCGCGCGCGATCGGCGCAACGACCTTGCCGATGTCCACGCCGTACTTGATCACGGTGTCGCCGGCCTTGTAGTCCTTGAGCGCGAGCTTGTGGCCGATCGGGATGTCGCTTTGCGCGACGACCTTCACGTCCTTGTCGTCTTCCATGATCCAGCCGTTCAATTCCTGGCCCTTCTTCACGCCCTCGACCACCACGACGCCGACCCCGTCGCCTTCCTCGTGCACCACGAAATGAATCATCTGCGGCTCCGTCACAAAGTCCCGCTATTCTATGCGGATGTTCGATCGCAGAAGGTTTCTGCAGACCCTCGCCGCGGCGTCAGTTTCACCTGCGCTGCCGGCCTGCGCGCAGAACACGCGCTCTTCCGGGAACCCGTTCGCCCTCGGCGTCGCCTCGGGCTATCCGCATCCGGGCGGGATGGTGCTGTGGACGCGCTTGGTCGGTGGGCTCGACCCGGTTGCTTTCCCGGTGCGCTGGGAGGTCGCCTCGGACGAATCGATGCGGCAGATCGTTGCTTCGGGTAGCGCTGCGGCGGATCCGCACTGGGCGCATTCTGTGCACGTCGAGCCGAAAGGCCTCGAGCCCGACCGCTGGTACTGGTACCGCTTCATGACGGGCGATGCAGTGAGCCCTGTCGCGCGCACGCGCACAGCGCCGCGGCTGGATGCGGAAGTCGCGAAGCTGCGCTTCGCCTTCGCCTCGTGCCAGCAGTACGAGCAGGGCTACTTCGCCGCGCATCGCCACATTGCTGCGGACGCGCCTGACCTGGTCGCGTTCCTCGGCGATTACATCTATGAGTCTTCCTGGGGCAAGGACCACGTGCGCAAGCACGTCGGCGGCGAGACCTACACGCTGGAAGGCTACCGCCAGCGCTACGCGCTCTACAAGTCGGATCCCGACCTGCAGGCTGCGCACGCCGCCTGCCCGTGGATCGTCACTTGGGACGACCATGAAGTGGACAACGACTACGCCGATGACCGACCCGAGGACGGCATGCCGAAGGAGCAGTTCCTCCTGCGCCGCGCGGCGGCTTACCAGGCGTACTACGAGCACATGCCGCTGCCCGAGCGCATGCGGCCCAAGGGGCCGGACATGCGCATCCATACCCAGCTTGGCTGGGGGCAGCTCGCGCGCTTCTTTGTATTGGACGACCGCCAATACCGCTCCTGGCAGGCCTGCCCACGGCCAGGGAGGTGGGGCGGATCGAACACGCTGGACATCGAGAAGTGCGCTCAGCTGTTTAATCCGAATCGCTCCATGCTCGGGCGCGCGCAGGAACGCTGGCTGGAGGGCGCTCTGACGGAGTCGCGTGCGCGCTGGAACCTGCTCGCGCAGCAGACGCCGATGGCGCAGTTCGACCAGAAGCCGGGGCCGGGCCGGCGCGCCTGGACCGACGGGTGGGACGGCTATCCAGCGGCGCGGCAGCGGCTGTTCGAATTCCTCGCCGGTCAGCGCATCGCCAATCCGGTGGTCCTGGGCGGCGACGTGCACTCGTTCAACGTCGGCGACCTGAAGCTCGATTTCGACGATCCGAAATCGCCCGTGGTGGCGAGCGAATTCGTAGGGACCTCGATCACTTCGCAGTCCTGGCCACAGGACCGGCGCGACCGCTATGTCGCCGACAATCCGCACATCAAGCTGATGGATGGCCGCTACCGCGGCTACGTGCGGGTGGAGGTCACGCCGGGGAGGATGCGCGCGGACTTGCGCGCGATGGAGTCGGTGACGACGCGCGACGCGGCGTGCAACACGCTGGTGTCATTCGTGGTGGAGGACGGGAAACCCGGACCGCAACATGCGTAGGGTGGGCCTTGGCCCACCTCTTCATCTTTCAGGTCTTGCGCTCGCAAAGCAACTCGCGCAGAGCCGTATTGACTGCACGGTCGTGCGGGAAGACGCGTGCAACCTGCGATTAGCCTTCTTCATAAGAGATTCAATGTCCTCCCGATTGAAGGCTTAGGCCGCTGCGGCACTTCGCTGTGCATTGCGGCTAGTGGCGTTGTGCGCCAACGCGATGACCACGGGCAACAGCAGTTCGGGAACGAGATAACCCAGCCAGACCGCCGCCGGTTCGGGCAACCCGACTTGGCTGATGGACACAAGCCTCCCAACTCCCGCGAGCAGTACACCCAAGGCCAGAAGGTACACCAGAGTACCTTGGCGGCGGATGGTGACGGCTGCCCAAAGATTGATAAGGCCGGTGGAGAAGTAGACACCAGCCATGAAGCGGTGGACGTTGTCGAGCCGAGGCGTTGTGTCGGGTTGACCCAAGTACATCTGCAGCATGCCACCTGACATTGCGATAGCTGCTACCAAGAACAGGCAAACCTGGACAACACGCTGGCTGGCGGGCATGGAATTTCTCCTCGAGTTGACATGGATCTTCTGTCGGGCGGCCTTACGACGATCACATTCAGCGGCGGGCCGCTTGCGGCGCGTCCGCTGCAAGGTGTTGTTGGACGGCAGCCTGATTCACAGCAAGCTTTCGCACCAGGGACTTACTTCACCTTCTTGGGCGCAGATTTCCTGACGGCTTTCAGCGCGTCGTCCGACGAGATTTCCTTTCCTTGTCCATCCACGTAGTGGATATCGAAGGCCGCGTCGGAATAAACGTAAAATGTGCACGAACTGGTGCAGAGGAATTGATGGACATGGCGAGAAGGCATCATCGCGTATCCACCTGCACGTAATGTTAGAGGTTTTCCGTCCTTCATTTCTAGTTGAGCCACGCCAGTTACCATCATCAGGTGTTCGTTCGGCGTATGCCAATGCCACGGGACCGAACAACCCGCTGCAGTTTTAGCCAGAATGATGGAAGGTCCCTTGCTGGGATCCCCGCTCTGCACGGAACCTGTCGAGCACGTTGGCATCCCGGGGACCATACCGAACTTCATCTCCACCATGTTCTGCACAGCCGTATGGCCCGCGGCCCCCTGTCCCCGCGCAAAGCCTGCTACAGAGAAGATCAACGACACAGCAAGCATCGCGCGCCACAAGTGATATCGGCTATTCATATCTTTTACTCCGCAAGAAAACTAGTTCTGGGTTTGCCTACAGAAGCGTGATCGCCGACCATTTTTCCGTGTTCGCCGTCCAACGTCCGCAGCCACCAGCGCGCGACTGATCACATTTGCAAAGCACGGCGCTCGCGCGCGTCCGGGCGGGCTGCGTGGTTAAACGGCAGCCAGTACCGCTCGGCGAACGGCTTGGGGAAGCTCAATCGGTGCGAAAAATCTGTGGGGGTAAAGGTAGTCGTCGCCCGACTCGTCGATGACCCGAATTTGCCGGTGTTTCGCTGCATCAGCGTCCAAGAGAACCCGATAGATCTTGCGGCGCTCCAAGGAGACTTCGTAGCCTTCATTCTCAAGGCAGACAACGAACTGTTTCGCGGTTGATCGCATGGGCATCAGTCAATGTAGTGCTTGATCTTGAAATCTCGGCGCCCGATTCCATGCGCCTCGTACCAGTGTACCTCGACACCTTTCGCGGACCTGCCCTTGCCACTTTCCACCTCCGAGCTGTTAGCCCGAGGTGTCAACGCTTTCGGGGGAACTTTGCGCGTCCCTCTCGATTTGGTGGTTAGGGGTCATGGCGCGCGCTGGCAGGGGCGACCGACACTCCACGGAGGCTGGCGTTCTGTATCGCCTGCCCAACCACTCCTGCGCTCTTCGCTTCATCGAGGAGGCGACTGAGGGGCACAAGGGCAGCAGCGTGTTCGTTGCGCACGGCTATGGCCTGCGCCAACGTCGTGAAATGGCCGGTGATAATTACCGAGCCCGGCAGTTTGTCGAGGTAACGATGCAAGAGCTCTGGGCTGGCCGCGAACGCGTCGGCTTTCCCGGACGCGAGCACCGCAAACGTGCCGTCCGGACCGCCCGCGCTGCGCACCAGTTCGGCGTGCTTGAGACTGCGGGACAAAAACAAGTCCGATGGGCTCTTCGCTATCACCGCGATCCGCACCCCAGGTCGGTCAGCGTCGGTGACAGATCGAATCGTCGAGCGGGGCGCGACCATATAGGTTAGTCCCGCTTCCATGTACGGTTCAGAGAAGCGCAGCAGTTGGGTGCGTGCAGGATCAATCCCAAGAAAGGCGATGTCCCATGCCTGGGCCGCGATGCTCTCCATAAGTTCAGCGGCTGTCCGGTAGGGGACGAGTTCAAGCGGAACCCCGAGCCGACGAGCGAGTTCGCGACCGAGTTCCGGTGCCACACCTTCGAGCTGCGCACTCTTCACAGAGCTTTGCGTTACCTGCAGCGAGCTCGTGAGAACGATTGCGGCGCGCAGTTTTCCCGTGGTCACCAAGGGGCGCACCGCGTCTGAGGCCACCGGCGTCGTCTTGCAACCGCTCGCCGACACCAATGCTATTAGTGCGACGGACACCATGGGACTGGTGAGCTGCAATCGAAGTCTCACATTCCCTTTCTCGATGACCCCTAATGTTCAATAGTCAGGAAAACTGCGGCCTATCATAGATCCGTTCCCGCGTCGGCTATTCAGAGTCCCCATCTGATCACCACGATGCGGCCTCGCGTGTGAACCCAGCGAAGGAGGGCTACTGGTCCACCCGCTTACGGTGCTTCTAGCGGCACTTCAGGTTCGCGGACCAGTCCTTGATCGGCTTCGAGCAGTCCTGCTCATGCACGCGGCGCGAGGAGTCGAGCTCCGGCGCCGGTTGGGCCGGCGTGATGGCGGCGAAAGGATTGGCGCGGTAGGTGGTGCCGCCATTCCATGACTCGCTGCTTTGCATCGCCACCACCGCAATGGCGAACAGCGCAATCGCGGCGCCACCGCTTGCCCCAGCAGTAACCTGGCCGCTGACCGAGGTGGTGCCAGCCGCCGCCGTGCCCGGGGAATTCAAGGCCACGCTGGTGTGAGAGCAGCCTGCCGCCAGCAAGGAAACTACCAGGGCAACCAACCGATTCATCCCGTCGCGCGCTCCAATCTGTCTCGCACTGCGGCCCATTCCGGAGCCTCGGGCGGCGTTTCGATGAGGATCATCTCACAGCGCGCACTGTCCAACTCGCGCAGCGCCGCGTACAGCTTCTGCGCGTACGCCTGCGGCTCGCGCGGCATGCGCAGCCAGTAATCTACTCTCTCGTCCGGCTTCGAAAAAGCGAGCGCCGCGATTGTCGAACCAAGCCGCGAGATCTCCTGGTCGAACTCGTGCGTCGGCACAAGGCGCGCCGGCGTGCGCGGCGCGTAGTGGCGCTCAAGGCCGCCGGAGTGGCGAGGAGAATCGGCCTGCTTCGCAAGAATAGGCGAACCGAGAACAGCTTCGAGTTCCACGGCGGAGATCCTACCGGGACGAAGAAGCACGGATTCGTCACCGGAAAGATCCACGATAGTGGACTCGATACCTACTTCGCTCGGCCCGCCGTCGAGCACCAGTTCCACGTCGTTCTCCAGGTCCTCCCGCACATGCGCCGCTGTCGTGGGAGAGATTTGCCCGAAGCGGTTCGCCGACGGCGCGGCGATGCCGCCACCGAACGCCCGCAACAGGTCCTGCGCTACCGGATGCGAAGGCACGCGAAGGCCGATGCTGTCCTGGCGCCCAGTGACGAAGTCCCCCGCCCTAGCGGACTTCTTGAGGATGAGAGTGAGGGGTCCGGGCCAGAATTTCTGCGCGAGCTTGCGCGCCGCCGGCGGCACGTCTCTCGCCCAGGAGAAAGCAGTTTCTGCATCCACGAAGTGCACGATCACCGGATGGTCCGCCGGCCTGCGCTTCGCGGCATACAAGCGCGCGACCGCATCCTTGCTCGACGCATCCGCACCGAGCCCGTATACCGTCTCCGTAGGAAACGCGACCAGTCCGCCGCGCCGTAAAATCTCCGCGGCGCGCCGGACCTCAGGCTTCACAGCTTGAGCGGCGCGGCTTTCAGGACCGCAGCGGTCTGCTTCTCGCGGAACTTCACCAGCTTTTTCGCCAAACCCTTATCCGACAGCGCAAGCACCGCCACCGCGAACAGCGCCGCATTCGCCGCCCCCGCCTCGCCGATGGCAAAGGTGGCCACCGGCACGCCCTTCGGCATCTGCACGGTGGATAGCAGCGAATCCAGTCCTTTCAAATGCTGCGAAGGCATCGGCACACCCAGGACGGGCAGCGTCGTATGCGCAGCGACGACGCCCGCCAGGTGCGCCGCCCCGCCCGCCGCCGCAATGATGCACCTCACCCCGCGTCTCGGCGCGCCCTCCACCCACTTCACCACCGCCTTCGGGCTGCGGTGCGCCGACATCGCCTTCGCCTCGTACTTCACGCCGAACTGCTGCAGCATCCTCGCTGCCGCCTTCATCGTCTCCCAGTCCGAAGTCGACCCCATCACGATACCGATCATGCGAGCTTCCTCCCGGTGAGGCGCTCGAGCGCCTCCTGGTATTTCTGCGAAGTCCTGGCGATCACCTCGCGCGGCAGTCTGGGCGCCGGCGGCGTCTTGTCCCAGTCCACGGTCTCGAGGTAGTCACGCACGTACTGCTTGTCGAACGAGGGCGGGCTGATGCCGACCTTGTAGGAGTCCGCCGGCCAGAAGCGGGACGAATCCGCGGTGAGCACTTCGTCGATCAGCACCAGGTTGCCCTTGGCATCGGTACCGAACTCGAACTTGGTGTCGGCGATGATGATGCCCTTCTTCGCCGCATAGTCCGAGGCTTCCGTGTACAGGCGGATCGAGATCTCGCGCACCTTGTTGGCGAGCTCCCCGCCGATAAGCTGTTCCACCTCCTCGAATGAGATGTTCTCGTCGTGGCCTTCCTCGGCCTTGGTGGCCGGGGTGAAGATCGGCGCCGGGAGCTTCTGCGCCTGCTGCAGGCCCTTTTGCAGCTCGATGCCGCAGACCTTGCCGGTCCTCTGATAGTCCTTCCATCCCGAGCCGATGATGTAGCCGCGCACCACCGCCTCGATGGGCAGGGGCTTGAGCTTCCTGACCACGACGGAGCGGCCCTTGACCTGCGCCTTGTCTTCGTCGCCTTCCACGACTTCCTCCGGATCGATGCCGGTGAGCTGGTTGGGGACGATGTGGCCAAGCTTGCCGAACCAGAAGTTCGCCATTTCGTTCAGCACCCGCCCCTTCTGCGGGATCGGGTCGGGCAGCACCACGTCGAAGGCCGAGAGCCG
>CAZVZV010000167.1:0-9847 GCA_964631735.1 uncultured Enterobacteriaceae bacterium | reverse complement strand
GATTGTATCGAGGACGGCAGGAAACCCTTCAATGATGGGCAGGCGGGTCTGCGCGTCGTGCGGATTCTGGAAGCGGCGGAACAGTCGCTCAAGCAGCATAAAGAAGTGGCCTACGCGTCGGTGCGGTGACGGATACCTGGTTGCTCTGGTTTGTCTGGTTTTTTGGTTGAACGAACCTAACCAGATGAACCAAATCAACCAGATAAACAATACGAACCAAATGAACAAGACCGGAGGAAGTATGATGTCTCCGTCCGCGGAAAGGGGAGGGGTCGAGACCCTTCACCCGATTTTCGACGAAGATCTCTTTAAGGGTACCGTCACAAGGGAGCGCAAACGTACGAATCGATCCGGACTGGCCATGGTGATGCTGCTGATCGGCGTGGAGGACAGCCGGCGCGAAAATAAGTCAGCATTGTTTGCCGGGATTGCCAACGTGTTGTCGGTGATCAAGTCGGACATCGATATCTTCGGATGGTTTGAACGAGCGTCCATCATGGGTCTGATCGTTCCCGAGATCGATACGGCGAACTTGGCCGGCGCCTGCGAGAGGCTCGAATCCAAATTTCGCAAAGAGTTCACGAATCGGTTTGGAGTGAATCTCACCGAGCGATTGTCGATCAGGCTGCGCGTCTATCCGGAGCCACAGCAACTTGGAGAGGAAGAGATTCGGATAGTGGATCCGTTTCTGTATCCGGAATTGGAGGCACAGCAAGATAGATTCGCTGCGTTTGAGGTAGTGAAGCGGGGCATGGATATTTTCGGTAGTCTTGCGCTCCTCCTCATCCTCTTGCCGCTGCTCTTGGTCATTGCGGGGCTTGTCAAAGTATCATCCCGTGGGCCGGTGTTGTTTCGCCAGGAGCGCATCGGGCAGATGATGAAACCGTTCATGATTTGCAAGTTTAGAACCATGTATGCCGATGCAGACCATGGAATTCACCGTAATTATGTGAGCTGGTTTGTTACTTCGAGCGGCAAGGGGCAAGAGCAGGATAAAAACAAGATCTTCAAGCTGACCAGTGATCCGAGGATTACGCCAATAGGACGCCTTCTTCGCAACACCAGCCTCGATGAGCTGCCTCAACTGTGGAATGTGCTCCGAGGAGAAATGTCGCTGGTCGGTCCGCGGCCTCCGCTGTGGTATGAGGTGCAGCAGTACAAGCCATGGCATCGTCACCGAGTCTTGGAAGCCAAACCGGGTATTACGGGACTATGGCAGGTGACTGGTCGGAGCCGGACGACGTTCGACGAGATGGTCCGGCTGGACCTTCGCTATGCCAGGGGGCGATCACTCTGGGCCGACATCAAGATTCTCCTTGCTACTCCTGCGGCGGTCATTATGGGCAAAGGTGCGTGTTGAACTTGAACATTCCCCGTAGCTTGCTACGGGGTTCGCCTCTGTTTCCGAGAAGTCTTCGAAATTGAGTTCTGTGTTACCCCGGAGCTTGCTGCGGGGAGCGTCATTAGGAACCGTAAAACGTGAGGCGTGATACGTTTCAGGTTGCAAGTCTTTGGTTTCTAGTTATTCGTTTCGGAGTGCTGAAATTCCGAGGTCGGGCTTGAAACCTTAAACTAGAAACCAGAAACCACAGTAGTTTTTCGGCAGCCTGCCAGAGAGATGACATGTATCTAAGCGACCATCTGAACATGACGGCGCCTCTCGAAAACAGGAAATATGCCGGCGCAAGGGGCAATATTGATAATGTTGGAGAAGGCATCGTTTCTGGGAGCAGGGGTGATGCTGTAGGCATTCGCATAGGATTCACGGATGCACTGAATCAACTGCTCGTATGAATTGTTTGTGGCATGGCAGTGGTCTTTGACTTAAGCCCGAGATCCCAGGTAAAGCCTTGCCAAGGCGAAGGTCGGTATCTGTGCGCGGGAACCAGCCTCAATGGCGATGTGCAAGAAGATTTCATCATGCGAAGCTTCTTTTCCACTCTTCCGCATTCAAGAACTTTCCGACAACTCGGTAGCATTGCCTGCGCGGCATTATTGCTGGTTGCCTGTTCCTCGGGCGGAGGGGATGGTGGCGGCGGAACTCCGCCGGCCGCGACGTCAACAACAGGGACGTTCGTCGATAGTCCTGTCGATGGCCTGCACTACAAAAGCCCTCCGTCTAATCCGGCAGGAGGCCTTACCAGTGGTGGTGGCCATTTTCAGTGTCAACCTGGCGATAACGTGACCTTTGACCTTGCGGGTAAGGTCATCGGAAACCCCCAACCCTGTTCATCCGACGTTGTCACCGCAGTGTCTGTCTTTGGGGCACTGAGCGTGACGGACTCAAGAGTTGTGAACCTATCGCAGATGTTGTTGACCCTGGGCCCCATCGTAAACAATGTAATTCAGCTTCCTCAACCATTACCCGTGGGGTTCAACAGCACCCTGGTGCCGGCGTTCGATGCCGGAGACTTTGATACGGCTGTGCAGGCGGCTCTCCCGCAAGGAACCACACTCGTCGCTGAAGCACAGGCGAACACACACCTTCAAACGTCGTTCAAGACGTTGTCCGTGACCGTTGTCAACAGCGGAACGGTGACGTCGAACCCGGCGGGAATCACTTGCACCGCTGTGACCTGCTCCTATGACTTTGTTACGGGTACAGCTGTCGTCTTGACTGAAATGAGCACTGGGTTTACCGAGTGGACTGGCGACTGTCAGGGGACCGGCTTATGTAATGTGACAATGAATGTGACTCATGCCGTGACGGCCACATTCCCGGTGGCTCCGCCTCCTGCGACACTGACGATCTCAAAAGCTGGAACGGGAATGGGTACTGTCGCCTGCAGCATCGATAATGGGGCGACATTCCCTCAATGTCTCACGTCATATGCGAGCGGAACCGCGCTCATCCTGAAGGCGACAGCGGACCCCGGCTCGACCTTCACCGGCTGGAGCAGCGGGACCGGTAATGCGACCGTCTGTAACAACAAGACCGCTAATTGTTCGATGACCTGGACCGCGAATTCGGGGGTGACGGCCAGCTTCACGCTGCCCGTGATGAACTCTGTCACCAGCAGCACAGCTTCTGCCAATGGTGGAGGAGGCACGGTTGCGTGCGGCGCGAATGGCGGGACCGCAGGGCCTTGCGGCAGTTATCCAGTTGGGACGCCGATCTCGATGATCGCCACGCCCGACAGCGCCTCGAATTTCACCGGTTGGACCAACGGCTCCGGAAACGCGAACGTTGTTGCCTGCAACGGGACCACTGCGCTCTGTCGATTCACGTTGACGGCCAATTCAGCCCTCACGGCCAACTTCAATCTCCCGACGCTCATGGTCGTGGTGTCTGGGACAGGAACGGTGAACTCCAATCCAGCCGGCATCAACAATTGCACCACACACTGCTCGGCGGCTTTCAACAAGAGCACGTCAATCACGTTGACAGCCGGGGCTGGGTTCACCGGCTGGAGTGGCGGTGGGTGTTCGGGGACTTCGTCAACGTGTCAGGTTAGCCTCACGGCCGATACGACCGTGACCGCGCTTTTCTCGACATCACCCGGCATTGTCTTTCCGCTCACGATCGGTCCCACGTCTCGCTATCTCGTTGACCAAAGCAGCGTGCCGTTCCCCATTCTGGGGCGCACGGCCTGGTTCATTACGTCGCTCTCGGAGACGGACTACAAAACGTTTATCGACGATACGGCGGCCAAGGGCTATAACGCGATTGAGTTTCACGTCGTAAACCACGACTCGCGAGGCAACAACGAGCCTTTTGGTGGGAACGGTGCCCTGCCGTTCAGTAAGCGGCTCGATGGGTCGGCCTGGGCTGGCTCGCTTTCGTACGGAAACATCAACAACGAGGCGCCTGATTTCTCGCTGCCGAATTTGACATACTGGACGCACGTCGATGCACTTCTCGCTTATGCAGAGTCCAAGGGCATCCTCTGTTTCATGTTCCCCGCTTACGCCGGGTACCAAGGCGGCTCTCAGGGCTGGATGCAGGAGATGGTCGCCAACGGCTCGGCCAAGATGCAGGCCTACGAAGTCTTTATTGCTACTCGATACAAGACGCGGGGAAACATCGTTTGGATGCTGGGCGGCGATTACGGCACAGGCGCGAACGATTTCACCCCTTCAGAACTCGAAGTCGAACAGGCCATGCTCGCCGGGATGAAGAGCGTCATCGGACAGGCGAGCGTCAACTTCTCCGCTGAATGGAACATGGACTCGATCTATACTGATCAAGCCGATGCCACTCTGCGAGCGGCAGGCACTTTGCAGGGCGCCTATTCGTTCAGTGGCGACGTCAATACCCATACCCGCAGGGGATATGCACACTCGCCCACGATGCCCGCATATCTTCTCGAAGAACCGTATGATGAAGAAGGCCCGGATGGGAACAGAGTGAATCTAAGTGCAACGCAACCAGTGCGTCGGTTCCAATGGTGGGGCTGGCTCTCCGGGATTGCCGGCTATATCTCCGGTAACGGCTACGTCTGGCCCTTTAACCCAGGCTGGCAGGCGCACCTGAATACGCAGGGCGCGCAGGACATGGCGCGGCTCAACGCCTTCGTCCGTTCGATCGCTTGGTACAACCTGGCCCCCTCCGGCCTGGGTGGGATGAAGACGCTCGTCGTCGGCAACTCGTCGCCGAGCTCGAGCGCTTACGTGGCTGCGGCGGCGACGCCCGACCGCACGCTGCTGGTTGCCTACGTGCCGCCTGCTCACTCGGGGTCGATCACCATCGACATGACGGCAATGAGCGGCCTGACGCGAGGGCGCTGGTTCAACCCCGCCAGCGCCGCATACACGGTGATTGGTACGTTCGCCAATACCGGCACTCATAGCTTCACGCCGCCCGGAAACAACGGCACCGGCTTCACCGACTGGGTGTTACTTTTGGAAACGCAATAGCGTGAACTAGAAGGAAGAGTCGCTCCCTACTAGCGAGGTGATATGCTTCTAAACGACCTAAGCACAATAGCGCCGCTCGAAAGCAGAAAACATGCCGGCGAAAGGGCCAACCGTCTGGAGGGAGAACCCATTCAGGCATTGAACCGGCTCCTGCCCTTCAGCTTGAAGACCCGCAATGGCCTGTCCCTTCTCTTGTTGCTTGCTGCCGTCGCATGGTTTTGGCAGCCGCTGGTTTCGCTATTTTCTCTCACGCAACAGCAAGAACATTATTCACACATTGTTCTCATCCCATGGCTGAGCTTGTATGTTTTCTATCTTGACCGGAAGGCAATCTTCGCCTCAAGGGAGTGGAGCCCGTGGCTGGGATTGCTTGTGATAGGGATGGGGGCTTGGTGCTACGGGTCTGCCGACGCTGCGATCTTTCCCTCGGACCAGTTGTCGATGACGATATTGGCCTGGGTCGTGATGTGCTGGGGTATCTTTGTGTTCTGCTTCGGGGTCACGCTCTGCCGCAAGGTTTCGTTCGGGCTACTCTGTCTCCTCTTGATGGTGCCGCTTCCCTCTTTGCTCTTGGATGCCATCATTGGATTCCTGCAACGCAGCTCAGCAGAAGCGACTGACGTCCTGTTCTCGCTTCTCGGCGTTCCGGTCTTTCGGCAGGGGTTCGTGTTCAGTCTGTCGAATTTCACGATCCATGTTGCGGAGGAATGCAGCGGCATCCGATCAGCCCTTTCCCTCATCATTACCAGTCTCGTAGCCGGGCATTTCTTCCTTCGATCCGCCTGGACGAAGATGGGGCTGGTGGCGGTCGTCGTTCCGCTCACAATCGTCAAAAATGCCTTCCGCATTGTCGGGCTGTCCCTCCTAGCCAATTATGTGGATCCGACTTACATTACGGATAGCGCGTTACACCGTAGCGGGGGCATTCCTCTCTTTTCCCTCGCCCTTGTCGTGCTTCTTTCTCTTGCCTGGCTGTTACGCAGATGTGAGAAAAAGTTTGGCTACTTCCCATTGACGGCAACCTGGAAATGATGTCTTCACCGTACCCTGGTGTCTATGCGATCGATCCACTGCAGGATGATCGGTGGCCTGAGCTCATAAACCGACACCCAAATGCCTCGGTGTTCCATACGCGAGGCTGGTTGGGTGCATTGCAGGCAACCTATGGGTATGCACCGGTTGCCTTTACCACATCCGCTCCAGCAGAGAAGCTAACCAATGCCTTGCTCTTCTGCGTGGTGCGAAGCTGGCTGACCGGCAACAGGCTTATCGCGCTGCCCTTCTCCGATCACTGTGAACCGCTTGTTGAAGATGCCGATCAGTTCAGAAAGCTTTGTATCCATGTTGAGTTGTTGAGGAAGAAGGAACGGTGGAAGTATGTGGAAATGCGATCCGCGAATTCCCTCTTGGATTTCGACGGCACCTTCAGCCGTGCCACTACCTATCATCTCCATCGGCTTGATCTTCGCCCCAGTCTCGATGCTTTGCATAAGGGATTTCATAAGGATTGCATCCAGCGAAAGATCAGTCGGGCGGAGCGTGAATCCCTCACCTATGAAGCGGGCCGTAGCCCGTTGTTACTCCAGCAATTGTACGGATTGATCCAGCTGACTCGGTTCCGCCAGCACATTCCACCGCAGCCGTTCGAATGGTTTCAAAATCTCGTGGTCTGCATGGGAAAGGAAGTCTGTATTAGAGTTGCCTCCAAGTTCGGCCAGCCCATTGCAGGCATCTTGACGTTGGAGCATGGAAAGAAAATGGTTTACAAGTACGGCGGCTCGGATACGAAATTTAACAATCTTGGTGCCACGCCCATGCTGTTTTGGCAGGCGATCAAGGAGGCCCAAGAAGCCGGGGCAGAAGAACTCGACCTGGGGCGTTCAAATCTCGATAATCCGGGTCTGATTACGTTCAAGGAGCGCTGGTCGGCAGTGAGCTCGACCCTCACGACGTGGCATGCTCCCGCAGTGACCCGGTCCCCTTCCTTTGAACACATAAAAGCTCGGCTAAAAAAAGAGGTGTTGGCACGTCTCCCGGACAGGGTGCTGACGTTGACGGGGCGACTTTTCTATCGGCATATCGCATAGGTGTCAGGCGTGCAGCGTAAAACGTGAAGCGCAGCAGAGAGTGAACCGTATCTCGATCCCGGATAGGAGCTGATGGCTGAAAGCTGACTGCTGATAGCTTTAGTCGTCCTGCTGCTCCTCAGACGGGGACAGGCGCCAAAAAGAAGGGCGCCAGTCCCCAATTGGGAAGGTCCAGCATGATTCTCCCGACATGGTCTTTAATAGCCGCGTTTCAAGTCGTGGCGATTGCCGGTGTCATGGCTTGCATCCTGATTGTCAGACGACAGGCCAGGCCCTCACACCGAAGTCTCGCGGTGCTTTTTGCAGCCATGGCTGTGGCCAACCTGGCAAATCGCGTTGGGCTGCTCGACGAGGCTCATGCATTGTTCTGGCGAGGGACCGCCATGGTGGCAGAACTCGTTCAACCGGCTGCCCTGCTGTATGTCGGGCTGGCATTCTTGAGTCCGACTGAACGGGGTCTGGATTCATCCGCTCAGTGGCGTGCCCGGACCATAGGGGTAGTCGGCCTGTTGCTGGCCGTCTTAGTGGTGACCGGCCAGGTCTTTCAGTGGAAGACGTTTGAGGACGGCCAGTCAGCGATTGCGTTGGCCTCATGGGGGCGTGTCCCCTATATGTTTATCGTGATTGGCATGGCTCTGGGGTTGGCGCAACTGGAGGTGGTCTTGCGGGCGAGCCGCGAGCCGGTCCGCCACAAGCTGAAATTCGTCGTGATCGGATTAGGGGGGCTGGCCGGTTACCAACTCTATCAGGCTAGCCAGATGCTCCTGGTCCAGGTATGGCAGGCCGAACATGTGTTGGTCTCAAGCGTCGTGATGACCATGGCGCTGTGCCTGACTGCCTACGGGTTGGGACGAACCCACCTGCGCGAAGTTCTCGTCAATACCTATGTGTCCCAACAGGCCCTCTTCGGCTCGGTAACGTTCATCGTCATTGGGCTCTACCTGCTGGTAGTGGGGGCTGTCGGTGAATGGTTTCGCCGGACGAATCAGCCGCTGGGGGTAGGGCTCGGCGTGGTCGTGGTATTCGGAGCCCTGGTCGGGCTGGCGGTCGTGGCATCCTCAAAAACGGTGCGCGCCGACGTCCGACACATTCTCGCCCGGAACTTCTATCGATCCAAGTACGACTACCGCGCGCATTGGCGGCAGGTCACCGAGGCCTTTGAGCAGGCAGCGAGCAAAGAGGCGATCATGGATCGTCTGCTCGACCTTCTCATTCAGACATTCCCCACCACCGCGATTTCGATTTGGTCGTTTCGGGAAGCCGATCGGCGGTTTTTCCAACTCCGTTCGATGACCACTGAAAAGGAACCAGTTCCAATAGAACTTTCCCATCCCGTCGTCGTGCAGCTCTTGGAAAAAGATGAGCCTGTGTCGATTGAGGAAGGCCTGGCAAGGAGAAGCGACGGAGCCACTTCTGCGGGAGATCCCTTGACGGCTTCAGGCGCGAAGCTCTGTTTCCCCATCCGTGCCCAGGGACAGCTCACGGCCTTTGTGTCGCTAGGCAAGCAACTTCATGGAGAGGCCTATGGCACGGATGATTGTGATCTGCTGCGCGGTATTGCGCATCACGTCGGGGGTCTGCTCTCTCACGCCAAACTGGCAGAAGAACGCCAGGCGTCGGCCGAATTGGATGCGCTGCATCGATTTTCCATATTCTGCCTACACGATTTGAAAAACTTGGCGGCCAGAATGTCGCTGGTGGCTCAAAACGCTGAAAATCATGGTCGAGATCCTGCCTTCCAGGAATCGGCCATGAGGACAGTGACGGACACGGCAAAGAAAATGACAGCGCTTATGAGCAAGCTCTCCCTCACATCCGTGAAGCCCGCCCTGACCACGGCATCAGAATTGGTGGACATTCCCGCGCTGATTTGTGAGATCGTGGCGCCCATGAGGGGAGAGGGGAAAATGCGGGTGCGGTTGCCTGTCGCTGGCAAATACATTCAGCCCGTCATGGGGGTGCGAGATCAGATTCACCAAGTCCTACTCAATGTGGTTCTCAATGCCAAGCAAGCGATCGGCCAGGAGGGGGACATTTCGATCGGGATCACCGAATCCGGCGGTTCCGTTGTGGTGACGGTTGAGGATACGGGATGTGGAATTCCCTCGCCCAGGCTGGAGTCGTTGTTTCGACCATCGCAATCGAGTCGGTCTGGCGGTCTTGGCGTCGGACTCTACCAGTGCAAGCAGATTGTGGAAGCGCACCGGGGGACGATCGAAATTCGGAGCGAGCTGGGAAAAGGAACCCACGTGCGGATTGAACTGCCGCAATCTCGCCTGTCCGAACATGCTCAAGAAGATGTTGTCACGCAGTCGAGTATTGCGTCTTAGACCAGCAGAGCGAATATGAACAATCGTCCGGTCCTGCTTCTTGTCGTCGACGATGCCGAGATTCGGGACCAAATGCAATGGGCCCTTGCCTCGGATTACCAGATGCTGGAGGCGTCGGATCGTCCCACAGCATTGGCACATGTCCGGGAAGCCATGCCTCGATTGGTCCTGCTTGATTTAGGACTGCCCCCGGATATTGACGGGGCTTCCGAGGGCTTGGCAATCTTGCGTGAAACCCTGCAACTCAGCCCGATGGCCAAGGTGATCGTGATCACGGGGAATAGCGATCGGGCAAAGGCAATCGCCGCGATAGAAAGCGGTGCCTACGATTTTATTGAGAAGCCTGTTCAGCTCGATGTGTTGAAGATCGTGCTCCAGCGCGCGGCCTATCTTTCCAGCCTGGAGCAGGAAAATCGCGCACTTCAACAGCAAGCGGGCCAGAATGAGTTCGAAGAGTTGGTGGGAAACAGCCCCAAAATGCAGGACGTCTTTCGCATGATTCACCGTGTCGGACCGTCTGATGTGCCGGTGTTGATCACCGGGGAAAGCGGCACGGGGAAGGAATTGGTGGCG
>CAZVZV010000166.1:0-1747 GCA_964631735.1 uncultured Enterobacteriaceae bacterium | reverse complement strand
CGCCTACCTCACGCGCCTGCACCGGCCGACGTCGTTCGAGCAGATCGCAGTCACCAGCGCCGGGGTGAACGCGCTGATGCTGGTGTCGCAGCTGCTGGTGGACCCGGGCGACCGCGTGGTCGAGGTGGTGCCGCTGTGGCCCAACCTGCAGGAGATCCCGCGCATCCTCGGCGCGAGCGTCGCCACCGTGGCGCTCGAGTTCGCCCCCGGGGGCTGGCAGCTCGACCTCGAGCGGCTGCTCGGGGAGTTGCAGCCGGGCACGCGCGCCCTTTACCTCAATTCGCCCAACAACCCCACCGGTTGGACCATTTCCAGGGAACAGCAAAGCGCCATCCTCGAGCATTGCCGCCGGCACGGCATCTGGATCTTTGCCGACGACGCCTACGAGCGCCTGTACTACGAGGGCAACAATATCGCACCCTCGTTCCTCGACATCGCGGATCCCGGCGAGCGCGTGATCAGCACCAATACGTTTTCCAAGAGTTGGCTGATGACCGGCTGGCGCCTGGGCTGGGCGGTGGTGCCGGCGGCGCTGGAAGCCGACCTCGCCAAGCTGATCGAGTACAACACCTCCTGCGCGCCGGTGTTCGTGCAGCGCGCGGGCGTCGCCGCAGTGACGCAGGGCGAGCCGGTGATCGCGCATACGCTGGAGCGATTCCGCCGGGCGCGCGATTTCCTGATCGGAGAGCTGCGAACCATCCCGGGCGTCGAAGTGGCACTGCCCACGGGCACGATGTACGCGTTCTTCCGCGTGCAGGGCATGACCGACAGCCTCGCGTTTTGCAAAAAGCTGGTCGCCCATCAAGGCCTGGGTCTCGCCCCGGGCTCGGCCTTCGGCCCTGAGGGCGAAGGCTACGTGCGCTGGTGTTTCGCCGCCGGCGAAGACAAGCTCGCCGAGGGCGTGGCGCGGTTGCGAAACGCTCTGCGCTGATGCTCGAAATCAAAGCCAAGCTCAAGGTTCCACGCGCCGCTTATCGGCTGGAGGTCAAAGGCCAGCTGAAGCTGCCCTACGAGTCGCGCTGCAAGCACGGACTCGAGGCGAGACTCGAGTCAGGCGAGGCGGTGGTGCTGCGCCTGCCGCGCGGCGAAGTCCTGCGCGGCGGCGACTTGGTGACGGCCTCCGACGGCCGGGTGATAGAAGTCGTGGCGCTTCCGGAGCAGCTGCTGCATGCGGTCTGCGCGAGCACGGCGCAGCTGGCGCGCATCGCCTGGCGCCTCGGCAGCGACCACATCCCGGCCGAGATCGGCGAAGGCTTTCTGCGCGTCGCCGCCGATTCCGCGCTCGCGCAAAAGCTCAGGCACTCGGGCGCCACAGTGTCGGAGGTCGAAGCGCCGTTCGAACCCGAGGCGGGGGCGGGTGAACCGCACGCGCACGATCATCATCACCATGAGCATCACCACAAACACTGAGCGCTAATGCAGGCTCGGCTTCTTCAGGAAGTCGCTGCGGTCCGCTGACTTCAGCCGCACGTCCATCCTCGCGCCGGAGCGCGCGATGGTGAGAGGCACCTCGCAGCCCGCGACACCGAGCCGCCAGATACTTCGGAACAGCTCCGCCAGCCCGCGCACGCGCTGCCCGGCCACCTCCACCACCACATCGCCGGTCTTGAGCCCTGCGCGCTCCGCCGGCCCGCCGTTCGCCAGGCCCGCCACCACCAGCTTGTCGCCGATTTCGGTGGTGTACATGCCGAGCCAGGGACGCGCCGGACGCTGCGCGCGGCCGCGCGTGACCAGGTCCTCGAGGATC
>CAZVZV010000165.1:0-5815 GCA_964631735.1 uncultured Enterobacteriaceae bacterium | reverse complement strand
CGACAGCACCGAAGCCACGTCTTCGTTCTCCGCGGTGATCGGCACCACGCCGATCGAGGCGCCGAGCCGGAAGCTGCGGTCTTCCCAGGTGTAACGGAAGTTCCGGATCGACTCGCGCAGCGTCTCGGCGGTGCGCAGGGCCTCCTCCAGTGAACAGCTCTCGAGCAGCACACCGAATTCGTCACCGCCGAGTCGTGACAGCGTGTCGCGCCAGCGGACCTTGGATTTCAGCAGCGCTCCGACCTGCCCAAGCAGGGCATCACCCGCCGAATGACCGCAGGTGTCGTTGAGGGACAGGAATTTCAAAGGGCCTTTTCCGTTGCGTGGCAGCTGCGCGGACCGTGCCCTGAGCGCGCGCCGGAGGCGAGCGGGAACCTGGGTGCGGTGAGCTGGGTGACGGGAACGCACGGCGTCGGTGCCTGGAGGCGCTGCGCAGTGGGTGGCAACGGCCGGCTGGGGCGCGCATCGGCGCCAGCATTTCGCCGCCGCAGGGCTCGTGGCGCACCGGAGGAGCACCCGCGCCGCCGGGAAGCACGCCACAACTTTTAGCTCGCCCGCTGACGCCGCATCAACAGCAGGAACAATGGCACGCCGATCAGCGCGGTCAGCGCGCCGACCGGCAGCTGGCGCGGCGCCACGATCGTGCGTGCCAGCAGGTCGGCGACGACGAGTAGCGTGCCGATCGGTCCAAGACGCTGCGGGGGCGGGAGCACGTCGGCAGAAATAGTCGAAGGTCTCCTGATGGTTGGTGGCTGCGGGCCAAGCGGTTTGTGGCGGCGTCTTATGTCGTGCCGCGGGGCCCTGGACCGCACGGATGGGAAATGCGAACGGCGCACATTCTGGACGCGCGGCGATTCACCTGCGATACAGCTACGACACGTTATAAAGCCGTCGTATGCCCCGGGCCTGCCGATCCCTGCACGGGCTGTCATATGGATCGCGGCCCAGGGCCACTCATCGGGCAGGGAGTCGGAATGCGTGACGACGAGCCGCTAGCATCGAACCCGCGCGTCACACTCCACGCGCTGTCTGCGCTGCATGCCGATGGTTTCGGTTGGGCGCTGACGCTGACCCGGGGCCGGCGAGACGAGGCTGAAGACGTGCTGCAGACAACCTACCTGCTGATCTACGAAGGCCGCGCGCGCTTCGACGGGCGCGCGACGCTCAAGACCTGGCTCTTCGGGGTAATCCGCAACGTGGCCCGCAATCGCTGGCGTCGCCACCTGCTGCGCTTGCGCTTCGAGGCGCCGGCCACGGAGGACATGCTCGGCGTACCGGCCGAAGACGCGCTATTCCCGCCCGACTCCGCGGCGATTGCGCGTATGCCGGCGGCGCTCGCGCGCTTGTCCTCTCGTCAGCGTGAAGTGCTGGAACTCGTGTTCCACCGCGACCTGACCATCGAGCAGGCGGCAAAGGTGCAGGGCATCTCGGTCGGTACTGCCCGTACCCACTATGAGCGCGCCAAGGCGCGGCTGCGTCGGCAGCTCGGCCTGTGAGCGACGCGGATCTACGCAGCCTCGTGCGCAACGCGTTCGCGACCCGCGACTGTAGTTCGACGCCGCCATCGTTCGCTACGAGTTGGCGCGCGGCCGTCATGGCGGGCGACGCGCGTCGCCCGCCGGTGGCGTCCTGGTTCGTGTGGCTGGGGCCTGCGGCCGCGGTCGCGGGCATCGTCGCCATCGCGCTTGCGGTCGCGTGGCAATACATGGGTCTCGGCACCCGGCCGACGCCCTTGCCCGAGTCCGCCGATCTGCAACTCGCCCGTGAACTCGCGCCCGCGCGGCAGTGGCCGGTGGCGACCGACTCACTTCTGCACACTTACGAATATGGACCGCCGTCCGCAATCGTCATTCCCGAAATCGAGAATCCCTTCGAGGAGTCTTTCCTATGAAACGCCTGACCATGTTGTTGCTCGCCGCCGTCATTTGCGTACCCGCCGCATACGCTGAGGAGAAGAAGGACGACGACTGGATGAAGGGCCGGTTGTTCGCGCCGGAGGTGATCCTCGCGAATCGGGCGGCGCTGAAGCTCAGCGACGCGCAGCGTGATGTGCTACGTAAGGAACTGGTGGCGCTGCAGGCCAAGGCCGCCGAGATCGACTTCGAGATGCTGGACAGCGCGCTGGAGATCCAGTCGATGCTCGACAAGCATCCCGTCGACTCGAAGGCGGCACTCGCCGAGGTCGATACGCTGCTCGCGGCCGAGAACCGCAAAAAGCGGCTCTATCTCGAGGCGCTCATCAACATCAAGAACATGCTGACGCCGGCACAGGTGCAGATCGCGCGTGAACTGCCCGCGGGCGACCAGTAAGTAGACGCTGGCCACCGCAGGCCGGTGAACCCGACAGGGAGAACATCATGGCTATCCGATGGATACGCAGCCTGCGACTGATGCTCGCGGCTGGGGCCGCGCTGCTGCTCGCCGCCTGCGGCGGCGGCGGGAGTGGGAGTAGCCCACCACCGCCACCCGTGACCACCAAGGCCGAGGCGCACCGCTTCCTGATGCAGGCGACCTTCGGGCCCACCGAGGCCGACGTCCAACGCGTCATCGACGTGGGATACGAGGCCTGGATCGACGAGCAGCTGCGCCTGCCGGCGGCGAAGCAGCTCACCTACATGCGTACCCTGCCGCAACCGAATACGCAGGACGACCGCATGGATGCCTGGTTCCAGTCGTCGCTGAATGGCCGCGACCAACTGCGCCAGCGCATGGCTTTTGCAATGAGCGAGATCTGGGTGGTGTCCGAGATCAGCGCGCTCAGTGAATTCCCGCAGGCGCTCGCCTGGTACTACGACCTGCTGGCGGAAAACGCCTTCGGCAACTACCGCGACCTGATGGAGCGTGTGACGCTGTCGCCGCAGATGGGCATCTATCTCAGCATGCTCGGCAACGAGAAGCCCGATACGGTGCGCAACATCCGCCCCGACGAAAACTACGCGCGCGAGCTCATGCAGCTGTTCACGATTGGCCTCGTCGAGCTGAACATGGACGGCAGCGTGCGTCGCGACTCAGGCGGCGTGCCACTGCCGACTTATGACCAGGAGACCATCGAAGGCTTTGCGCACGTTTACACCGGCTGGACCTTCGGCAGTTCGCCCAATTTCTACCAGCCGTCCTTCGACTGGCTGCGACCGATGGACCCCTACGAAGCCTTCCACGACACCGGCGCGAAACGCGTGCTGAACGGTGTCACCATCCCGGCGGGCGGCACTGCGCGCGGCGATCTCGCGGCGGCGCTGGACAACATCTTCGCGCACGACAACGTGCCGCCGTTCGTGTCGAAGCAGCTCATCCAGCGCTTCGTGACGAGCAACCCGTCACCGGCCTACGTCGAGCGCGTGGCGCGCGTGTTCGCCGACAATGGCCGCGGCGCGCGTGGCAACCTGGGTGCCGTGATCAAGGCCATCCTGCTCGACACCGAGGCGCGTCAGACGCCGACCTCGGAAAACGCCGGCAAACTCAAGGAGCCGCTGCTGCGCCTCACCGGTCTATGGCGCGCTTACGGCGCTGCTGCCGCCAACGGCCGCTACGTCGTGTCGGGCCTTGGCTTCGTGCTCGGCCAGGCGCCGTTGCAGTCGCCGTCGGTGTTCAACTTCTTCCGTCCCGACTACGCGCCGCCGGGCGAGATCTCGCAGGCCGGCTTGGTCGCGCCGGAGATGCAGATCACCAACGACCTGACCTCGGCGTTGACCACCAACATCATGACCATCGCCGTCTTTGTCTGGAACCGCTTCGACGCGAATCTGCCTCCCGAGGCGGTGGTGATCGATTTCAGCGGCGACCTCGCCGCCGCGTCCGATCCGGCCGCGCTGGTCACGCGCGTCGCCGAGCGCCTGCTCGGCGGCGCGCCGTCGACCGAGCTGCGACGCGAGGCCGAGGCGCTCGCCGCGCAGTACCCGGAGGACCAGGTGGCGCTGCGCGTGCTCGAGGTGACGCATCTGATCGCGACCTCGCCCGAGTACGCCGTGCAGCGCTGAAACCCCTTCGCGAACGGCGCCCCCCATGCGGCGCACAGTGGAGCAAACAGTCATGAATACGATCGATCGAAGACACTTCCTGCGGCTCGCCCTCGCCACCGGTGGCGCGCTGGGACTTGGCACGCTGGCCGCGCCGGCGCAGGCCGATACTTCCGGATACCGCGCGCTGGTCGCGGTGTTCCTGTACGGCGGCAACGACTCGTTCAACATGGTCGTGCCGCGCAGCGCGGCCGAATATGCGGTGTACGCCGCGGCGCGTCAGAACCTCGCCATCCCGCAATCGGGCCTGCTGCCGATCTCGCCGCTGACACCGGACGGCGCAACCTATGGCCTGCATCCGTCGATGGGTGGATTGCAGCAGCTGTTCGGCACCGGGCGCGCCGCGATCGTCGCGAACACAGGGCCGCTGGTGGAGCCGGCCACGAAGGCGCGGGTGCTGGCGCGCAGCGTTGCGCTGCCCCCGCAGCTCTTCTCGCACAACGACCAGCAGGACCAGTGGCACACGTTGAAGGGCCGGCAGGTGCTGGTCACCGGCTGGGCGGGCCGCGTCGCCGACCTTCTCGAGGCCGATCTGTCCACGCAGCAGCTGCCGATGAACCTGTCGATCGCCGGCACCGTGCCGTTCCAGGCGGCTGCACAGACCGAGCCCTATGTCATCGGTGACCAGGGCGTGGTCGGCTACGCCGCGTTCGATGCCTCGGTGTTCAACGGCCCGCTGCGGCGCCGCGCCTTCGAGTCGCTGCTCGCCGCCCGCCAGCCGACGATCTACGGGCGCGCAATCAAGTCGGTGCACCAGCGCGCGCTGACCTACGCGGATCGCGCATCGACCGCGCTGGCCGCGGCACCGGCGCTGACGACGTCGTTCCCGGACACGCCGCTCGGTCGCCAGCTCGCGATGGTGGCGAAGATCGTGTCGGTGCGCGGCACGCTCGCGATGCGCCGGCAGATCTTCCTGGTCGGCATCGGCGGCTTCGACACCCACGACGTGCAGAACATCGCGCAGCCGGGACTGCTGGGCGGCGTGAGCGCTTCACTCAGCGCGTTCGGCGCGGCGATGACCGAGCTCGGCGTCGGCTCGCAGGTGACCGCGTTCACGATGTCGGACTTTGGCCGTACCCTGACGAGCAACGGCGACGGCACGGACCACGGCTGGGCCGGGCATCAGCTGGTGGTCGGCGGCGCGGTCCAGGGCGGCGATATCTACGGCACGATGCCGCGACTCGAGATCGACGGCCCGGACGACGTCGGCGGCGGTCGCATCGTGCCGACGATCGCTGTGCAGCAGTACGCGGCGACGTTGCTCAGTTGGTTCGGGCTCGACGAGACGCAGATCGACGCGGCCGTGCCGGGACTCGGCGCCTTCGGCGCACGGAACCTCGGCTTCATGGGCTAGCGCATTGGGGTCGCCGCGCTCAGTTCGTCGCGGTGCCAGCTGCCCGCCGTTAACGACGAGAGGCCGAGCGGATTCAAGTCGCAGGGGCCGTTGGCGGAAGCCAGCCTCGCTCGCCGGGCTTCCTGCGCGACTGCTGCGTACTGCGCCATCGTGCCACGCCGACCCCAAGACGTTGCGCGCCCCGAAGAAATCGGGCCGGATCACCTGGAAAAGAAAATGCCCCCGCGTGAGGCCGGTACGACGCCCGCAGGCACCCCGCGACTGCTAGCTCGCCCGCTGACGCCGCATCAACAGCAGGAACAATGGCACGCCGATCAGCGCGGTCAGCGCGCCGACCGGCAGCTGGCGCGGCGCCACGATCGTGCGTGCCAGCAGGTCGGCGACGACGAGTAGCGTGCCGCCCGCGAGTGCCGCGGCGGGAATCACCACGCGGTGCGCCGAGCCG
>CAZVZV010000164.1:0-28745 GCA_964631735.1 uncultured Enterobacteriaceae bacterium | reverse complement strand
ACCCGACGGTCGGGTTGGGCGTGGTCGGTACGTAGACGCTGAGGTAGTCGCCCTTGAGGTGGTTGGCCACATCGCCGCCCGGCCTGCCGGTGAGGAAAGCAATGGTCCACATGCCCTCGCGCGGCCACTGCACGAGCAGTGCCTTGCGGAAGGCCTGGCCGCTGGAGGAAAACAGCGTGTCGGAGATCTGCTTGACGCTCGAATAAATCGAGTTGACCACCGGGATGCGGTGCAGGATGCCGTGCCACAGGCGCACCAACTGCGCGCCGAAGAAATTCGTGGCGAATACGCCGGTGATCAACACGATCGCGATGGTGAGGATCACGCCGAGCCCGGGGATATGCACGCCGAGGAAGCCTTCGGTGCGCCACCGCTCCGGCAGCAGCAGCAGCGACTGATCGAGGGTGTCGACCACCAGCTTCAGCACCCAGAGGGTGATGACCAGCGGTATCCAGATCAGCAGCCCGGTGATGAGATATTTCTTCACGCTTCCCCAGAAAACAAAAGCCCGGCTCGCGCCGGGCCGCTTGCGAGGCCCGTCAGGCCGTCAATTGGTGGTGGTGGCCGGCGTCGCCGGGGCTTTCGTCTCGGTCTCGGACTTGGCCTCCGTCTTCGACGCCGACTTGGCTTCGGTCTTCGCTTCGGTCTTCGTTTCGGTCTTCGCTTCAGTCTTCGTTTCAGTCTTCGCTTCAGCCTTGGCATCAGACTTCGCTTCGGACGTCGCGTCGGACTTCCCAGCCGCTGGCTTGTTGCCACCCTTGAAGTCGGTCGCGTACCAGCCGCTGCCCTTGAGGTGGAACCCGGGCGCGCTCAACAGCTTTTCGAACTTCGCCTTGCCGCAGGACGGGCAGACCTTCAGTGGCCGTTCGGCGACCTTCTGAAGGTACTCATCCTGAAAGCCGCACTTCGCGCAGCGGTACTCATAAATCGGCATGGTTTCGTTCCAAGTTCCTGAATCGACGCGAATTATAGCCCCATCGCGCAATCTAGAAGGGAATGTCGTCCGCCATGTCGTCGAACTTGCCCGCGGGTTTCTTCGCCGCGACCTTGGGTTCGGAAGCAGGTTCGCTGGCACCGCCAGCCGCCGGTGCGCCGCGCGGCTCGCCCGCGCCAGCGCGCGAGCCGAGCATCTGCATGCCATCGGCCACGATCTCGGTCGAGTAGCGGTCGTGCCCCTCCTTGTCCTGCCACTTGCGCGTGCGCAGGCGGCCTTCCACGTACACCTGCGAGCCCTTCTTCAGGTACTCGCCCGCGACCTCCGCCATTCGACCGCGGAACACGATGCGGTGCCACTCGGTTTCTTCCTTCTTCTCGCCGCTCGCCTTGTCGTTCCAGGCGAACGTCGTCGCCAGCGACACATTGGTGATCGCCGCACCGTCCGGCATGTAGCGCGTTTCCGGGTCGCGTCCCAGGTTGCCGACCAGGATGACCTTGTTGACCGATGCCATGGCTACCTCCCTTTGAGCGTTCCCATCGTAAACGACTCACCGCCGATCTGGTTGACCGGGCGCATGCGCTGGGGATCCATCTGCGATTGATGAAAGGCTGGAAAGGAGAGCTGCCGACTCGCTATAGTAGCAAGTTTACTTTCTGCGACTGGCAGTCCATGGACTCGATCCGCATCCGCGGCGCACGCACGCACAACCTGAAGAACCTCAACCTCGATCTGCCGCGCCACCGGCTGGTGGTGATCACCGGACTGTCGGGCTCGGGCAAGTCCTCGCTCGCCTTCGACACGCTTTACGCCGAAGGCCAGCGCCGTTACGTCGAGTCGCTGTCGACCTATGCGCGCCAGTTCCTGCAGCTGATGGAGAAGCCCGACGTCGACCTGATCGAAGGCCTGTCGCCGGCCATCGCCATCGAGCAGAAGGCGACCAGCCACAACCCGCGCTCGACGGTCGGCACGGTCACCGAGATCCACGACTACCTGCGCCTGCTGTTCGCGCGCGTCGGCACGCCCTACTGCCCGGACCACGACCTGCCGCTCGCCGCGCAGTCGGTCGGCCAGATGGTGGACCACGTGCTGGCGCTGCCCG
Source organism: uncultured Enterobacteriaceae bacterium (assembly GCA_964631735.1). Classification (GTDB taxonomy): domain Bacteria; phylum Pseudomonadota; class Gammaproteobacteria; order Burkholderiales; family SG8-39; genus JAABQT01. Next base: position 26,709 of record CAZVZV010000164.1, on the reverse strand, counting down.
AGGACACGCGCCTGATGGTGCTCGCACCGGTGGTGGCCGGGCGCAAGGGCGAGCAGGCCGAGCTGCTGGAGGAACTGCGCGCGCAGGGCTTCACGCGCGTGCGCGTCGACGGCAAGGTGCATGAGCTGGACACGGCGCCGCGGCTGGCGAAGAACCTCAAGCATTCGGTGGAAGTGGTAGTGGACCGGCTGCGCGTGCGCGCGGACCTCAAGCAGCGCCTCGCCGAGTCCTTCGAGACCGCTCTGCGGCACGCCGATGGCCGCGCCATCGCGTTGGAGGCGGACACCGGCAAGGAGCACCTGTTCTCGGCGAAGTTCGCCTGCCCGGCGTGCAGCTATTCGCTGGCGGAACTCGAACCGCGCCTGTTCTCGTTCAACAACCCGATGGGCGCCTGCCCGCGCTGCGACGGCCTGGGCGCGATCGATTTCTTCGACCCCAAGCGCGTGGTGGCGCACCCCAATCTGAGCCTCGCCAGCGGCGCGATCCGCGCCTGGGACCGGCGCAACCATTTCTACTTCGCGATGCTGCAGGCGCTCGCCAGGCGCTACGGCTTCGACATCGAGGCGCCGTGGGAGGCGCTTGCCGACGAAGTGCAGCAACTGATCCTGCACGGATCCGGCAAGGACAAGATCGCCTTCTCCTACCCCAGCGAGCGTGGGCGCCCCACCATCAAGGAGCACGCTTTCGAGGGCGTGCTGCCCAACCTGGAGCGCCGCCATCGCGAAACCGACTCGGTGGCGGTGAAGGAGGAACTGGCCAAGTACCGCAATACGCGCAGCTGCCCGGATTGCGCCGGCACGCGCCTGCGCCGCGAGGCGCGCCACGTGCGCATTGCGGGCAAGAGCATCCACGACATGTCCAGCCTGACACTAGGCCCGTCGCTCGAATTCTTCCGCGGCCTCGTCGCGACGTTACCGGGAGCGCGCGCCGCGGTGGCCGACAGGATCCTGAAGGAGATCGCCAACCGCATCGAGTTCCTCGTCGACGTCGGCCTCGATTACCTGTCGCTCGAGCGCTCGGCCGAATCGCTCTCCGGCGGCGAGGCGCAACGCATCCGGCTGGCGAGCCAGATCGGCTCGGGGCTGACCGGGGTGATGTATGTGCTGGACGAGCCCTCGATCGGCCTGCACCAGCGCGACAATGCGCGCCTCATCGAGACCCTCAAGCGCCTGCGTGACCTCGGCAATTCGGTCATCGTGGTGGAGCACGACGCAGAGGCGATCCGCTCGGCGGACTACGTGATCGACATGGGGCCGGGCGCCGGGGAAGCGGGCGGGCATATCGTCGCCGAAGGCCCGCCGGAGGTGATCCTCGCGAGCGAGTCTTCGCTGACCGGAAAGTATCTCAGCCGCCGCATGCGCATCGCCGTGCCGCGCCTGCGCAACCGCCCGAGCGCCAAGCGGATATTGCGCATTCGCGGGGCAAGCGGCAACAATCTGCAGCACGCAGTATTCGAATTGCCGGTCGGCCTGTTCGTGTGCATCACCGGGGTCTCCGGCTCCGGCAAGTCCACGCTGATCAACGACACGCTGTACCGCGCCCTGGCGCGCCACCTCTACGGCAGCACGGAGGAGCCGGCGCCCCACGAGTCGATCTCGGGCCTGGAGCATTTCGACAAGGTGGTGAGCGTGGACCAGGGCCCGATCGGGCGCACGCCGCGCTCCAATCCCGCCACCTATACCGGCCTGTTTGCGCCGATCCGCGAGCTCTACGCCGGGGTGCCGGAGGCGCGCGCGCGCGGCTACGACGCCGGGCGCTTCTCTTTCAACGTCAAGGGCGGGCGCTGCGAGGCCTGCCAGGGCGACGGCCTGATCAAGGTCGAGATGCATTTCCTGCCCGACATCTACGTGCCCTGCGACGTGTGCCACGGCAAGCGCTACAACCGTGAAACCCTCGAAATCAAATACAAGGGGCGCAGCATCCACGAAGTGCTGCAGCAAAACGTCCTCGAGGCGCACCAGTTCTTCTCGGCCGTGCCAGCCATCGCGCGCAAGCTGCAGACCCTGCTCGATGTCGGCCTGGGCTATGTCCAGCTCGGCCAGTCCGCCACCACGCTCTCGGGCGGCGAGGCGCAGCGCGTGAAGCTCTCGCTCGAGCTTTCCAAGCGCGACACCGGCCGCACGCTCTACATCCTCGATGAGCCCACCACCGGTCTGCATTTTCACGACATCCAGCAGTTGCTGGACGTCCTGCACCGCCTGCGCGACGCGGGCAACACCGTGGTGGTGATCGAGCACAACCTCGACGTCATCAAGACCGCCGACTGGCTGGTCGATCTCGGCCCGGAGGGCGGCGACGGCGGCGGGCGCATCGTCGCGCAGGGGACTCCGGAGGCGGTTGCCGGCAATTCAGGCAGCCACACCGGCCGGTACCTGAAGCAGGCGCTTGATCTGCCGAAAAAACGGGCCGCCTGACCGGCTGCGGGGACTGGCCTACCTCATCCTAGGCTAGTGCCTTGCCAAACGAGCTGGCGCGGATGGAATTGCGCGAGGCTCGCGCGATGGCCGATGGACACCACGGTGGTTCCCGGCAGCCGCTCCTTCAGCAGCCGGTAGAGCGCCGCCTGCGCGTCATCGGGCAGCGCTGCGGACGGCTCATCCATGAACAGCCAGTCAGGGCGGTTGAGCAGCGCGCGCGCGATGGCGAGCCGCTGCTGTTCGCCGCCGGAGAGCAGCTGCGCCCAGTTTTCCTCGCGCGCAAGATCGTCTGACAGTTGCGCCAGGCCGACCGCGGCGAGCGCTGCGCGCGCCGCCTGGTCCGGGATCTGTGCCTCATCCGCCGGATAGCACACCGCGTATTTGAGGGAGCCGATCGGCAGATAGGGCTTTTGCGGCAGGAACAGCAGCTTCGCGCCACGGGGCAGCCTGATCCGCCCCTTCCAGTACGGCCAGATTCCAGCGAGCGCACGAAACAGCGTGCTCTTGCCACAGCCGGAGGGACCGGTCACGAGAACCGATTCGCCTTCTTTCAGCTGGATGCTCACCGGCGCGAGCAACACCTTGCCATGGGGCAGATCCAGTTCAAGACGATCCAGCAACATGCCCGGTTCGTCTCCCTCGAGCCTTTCGCCATCCAGGCGTTCGGCCTCCTCGCGCGCATGCTGCAAGGCCTCGGTGAATCCAGTCAGCCGGTCCACGGTCGCCTTCCAATTGGCGAAACTGCCGTAGGCATTGAGAAACCAGGACAGCGCGCCCTGCACCTGGCCGAACGCCGACGCAATCTGGAAGATGCCGCCGAGCGGCATCGCGCCGGAGAAAAAGCGCGGCGAGGCCACCACGAACGGGAAGATGATCGCGACCTGGCCGTAGAACGAGGTGAACCAGGTGAGCTGCTTTTGCTTGAGCATCTTCGCCCACCAGTTGGCGATCACGTTGGCGAAGCGCCCGCGGAAATTGGCGAGCTCGCCCGGCTCGCCGCGGTACAGCGCCACGCCCTCGGCGTTCTCCCGCAGGCGCACCAGCGCGAAACGGAAATTCGCCTCGAAGCGCTGCTGGTCGAAGCCGATGGCGATCAGTGGCCGGCCGATGAGGTGCGTAAGCCAGGTGCCCGCCAGCGCGTAGAGCACGGCAACCCAGACCATGTAGCCCGGGATTTCGACGCCCGCGACGCTGAGCGCGCCCGAAATCACCCAAAGAATCCCGACGAATGAAGCCAGGGTCACGACGGCCGAAAGCAGCCCGAGCGACAGGCTCAGCGTCAGATCGACAAAGATGTTCAGGTCCTCGGCGATGCGCTGGTCGGGGTTGTCGGTGCCTTTGTCGAGCAGCTGCAGGCGGTAGTAGGCGCGGTCCTTCAGCCAGTCGGCGAGATAGCGCTCGGTGAGCCAGGTGCGCCATTCGATCAGCAGCATCTGCTGGTAATACTGGCGGTAAACCTGCAGCACGATGAACAGCACTGCGAGCACCGTGAACAAGCCGAGCTGGCGGAAGAATTCGTCCTGGTCCTTGCTCTCGAACGTGTTGTAGAACTCGCGGTTCCAGGTGTTGAACTGCACCTCGACCCAGACCAGCATCAGGGCGAAGCCGATTACCGTGGCGAGCAGCACCAGCCCGGTGCCGCGCTGTTCCGACACCCAGTAGGGCCGGGTGAGCGCCCACAGGGTGGCGAAGAATCGTTTTTTTTGCATGGGGTTACCTCGGGAATCGCGATTTTTCCTGTGGCAGTTTACAGAACGGCCGCCGCAGGGCGAGAATCGGTCAATGCAGCAGGTCTTCCGCTTCGGGCCGACCCCGGAGCATCGCGCCCGGCACCTGTTCGTGTTCCTGCACGGCAGCGGCGCCACCCCGAAATCCATGATCCCGATCGCCTTCCGCTTCCAGGCGCGCTTTCCCAGCGCCGCGCTGGTGGTGCCGAGCGGCTTTGCATCCTGCGAGATCGGCGGCGAGGGCCAGCAGTGGTACTCCAGCCGCGGCCTCAACGACGACAGCCGCGTGGCGCGCATCGAGGCGATCCTGCCGCGCGTCGAGGCGCTGGTGCGCCGCGAGCAGACCAACTGCGCGGTGCCGATGGAGCGCACCGTGCTGATCGGCTTTTCGCAGGGCGGCACCGTGGCGCTGGAGGCGGTGAAGCAGCTGCCCGGCCTCGCCGGCGCGGTGGTGGCGTACTCGGCGCGCTTCGCGCGCCTGCCGCAGAACGGCGCCCGACTCGCCTCGCGCATCCACCTGGTGCACGGCGCATACGACGCGGTGGTGCCACGCGTGCACTCCGAGCGCGCCGCGCGCGTGCTCGCTGCTCTGCACGTGCCGGTCACGCTCGACATCGTCGAGGACCTGGGCCACGCGCTTTCGCACCACGCCATCTGCCTGGGTTCGCTGCGCCTGCTGCAGGGCATCTACGAGCGGCGCCGCGCCACGCTGCATTGAAGCAGGCCCTTGGTCCTGTTCGCGCGCGGATAGAATCCCCCCATGGGCACGGTCGTGGCACTGGGCGGTCAGGTCGGCGGCGCCAAGCTCGCCGAGGGCCTGTATCGCATGCGCGGCAGGAACCTCGCCGTGATCGTCAATACCGGCGACGACTTCGAGTACCTCGGGCTGCAGATCTCGCCCGACGTGGACACCATGCTGTACGCACTCGGCGGCATCGCCGACGCCAGCAAGGGCTGGGAGCCGGCCGGCGAGAGCTTCGGCTGCCACGGCATGCTCACGCGCCTGGGCGGACCGGTCGATGTGCCGCTCGGCGACCGGGCGCTCGCGCTGCAGCTGCTGCGCGCCGAGTCCTTGCGCGCGGAGCGAACGCCGACCGCGATCACGCTGGAATTGTGCCGGCGCCTGGGAATCGAGGCGCGCGTGCTGCCGATGAGCAATGACCCGGTGCGCACCATCGTCAATACGGAGTCGGGCGCGATGAGCTTCCAGGACTACTTCATGGAGCTCAATTGCGAGCCCGCGGTGCGCAGCTTCCAGTACGGCGGCGCGGACGGCGCGCGGCTCTCAGACGAGGCGCTCGATGCGCTGCATGCGCACGACCTGGAAGCCGTGGTGCTGTGCCCCTGCAATCCCTACCACACCATGCAGCCGATCCTCGCGGTGAACGGTATGCGCGAGGCGCTGCGCAAGCGTGGCGCGCCGGTGGTCGCGGTGAGCCCGATCATCGGTGGCCGCGCGCTGCAGGGCTCGGCGGCGAAAATGATGCAGGAACTCGGCCGCGAAGTGTCGGCGCGGGCGGTGGCGATGGAGTACTACAAGCTGATCGACGGCATCGTCATCGACAGCGCCGACGAGGCGCTGGCCGAGGGCATCCGGGCAAGCGGCTTCGAGGTGCTGGTCGCGCCGACCTTCATGCGCAACAGCGATGACCGCCTGAGGCTCGCGCGCACCGTGCTCGAGTTCGCGCGCGCGGTGCGCCTGCGCAAGGAAGCCGCCGCCGACGCCTAGGCAGTCGCGGGATCAACGCATCAGCGCGTACGCCCCGCCCTTTTCGATGGCGCGGCGGTAGGCCGGGCGCGCGTGGATGCGCTCGAGGAACGCCATCAGCCGGGGGCGCTTCGCGTCCAGGCCGCCGCGCGACCGCGCGGCCTCCAGCGGATAGCTCATCTGCACATCCGCTGCGGTGAACTCGGTCCCGGCGAACCAGTCGCTCTTGGCCAGTTCGCCTTCCATGAAATCCAGCTGGCGGTCGATGTTGGGCTGGACGAAGGAACTCTTGGCGCGCTGCGCGATGGCGCGCGCGACCGGCCGCACGAAGAACGGCATCGGCGCCTTTTCGATGCGGTCGAAAATGAACTTCAGCAGCAGCGGCGGCATCGCCGAGCCCTCGGCGAAATGCATCCAGTAGCTGTAGCGCAGTCGCTCCGGGGTACCGGCGGCGGGGGCGAGCCGGCCGTTGCCGTGGCGCGCCACCAGGTATTCGATGATCGCACCGGACTCTGCCAGCGTCACTTGCCCGTCCTGGATCACCGGCGACTTGCCCAGCGGATGCACCGCGCGCAGCTCGGGCGGCGCGAGCATGGTCTTCGCGTCGCGCTGGTAGCGCTTCACTTCGTAGGCGAGGCCCAGCTCCTCCAGCAGCCACAGCACGCGTTGCGAGCGGGAATTGTTCAGGTGGTGCACGACGATCATGGTTGGCCTCAGTTCTGCAGTTCGGGAATGTCGCGGTACAGCTCCAGCGCCTCGGGGTTGGCCAGCGCATCGGTGTTGGCGACCGGCATGCCATGCACCACGGCCTTCACCGCCAGCTCGACCACCTTGTTGTTCCTGGTGCGCGGGATGTCGTCCACCTGCACGATTTTTGCAGGAACATGGCGCTTGGTAGTGTGCTCGCCGATCTGGCGCCGGATCTTCTCTTCCAGCGCCGAGTCCAGGTGCAGGCCCTCGCGCAGCTTCACGAACAGCACCACGCGCGTATCGGTGGGCTGCACGGGCGGCCACAGCTGGCCGATGGCGACAGACTCCTCCACCTCGGCAATCTTTTCCACCTGGCCGTAGATCTCGGCGGTGCCGATCCTCACGCCGCCCGGATTGAGCGTCGCGTCCGAGCGGCCGTGGACGATCATGCTGCCGCGCCCGGTCAACTCGCACCAGTCGCCGTGGCACCACACGTTCGGATACTTGGCGAAATACGCGGCGTGGTACTTCTCGTCGCCGCGGTCGTTCCAGAAGCCGAGCGGCATCGAGGGAAACGGCTTGGTGCACACCAGCTCGCCTTTCTCGCCGATGATGGCATTGCCCTGCGCGTCGAACACCTCCACCGCCAGGCCAAGCGAGCGGCATTGCAGCTCGCCGCGGTACACCGGCAGCACGGCATTGGCGTCGGCGAACGCCGCCATGATGTCGGTGCCGCCCGAGATCGACGACAGGCACACGTCCGCCTTCACGTCCCGATACACGTAGTCGTAGCTCTCGGGCACCAGCGGCGAGCCGGTGGAGACGATCATGCGCAGGCCCGGCATCGGGTGCGTCTCGCGCGGCTTCAGGCCGCGCTTGGCGATGGCGTCGATGAACTTGGCCGAGGTGCCGAAATGGCTGAAGCGCTCGCGCTGCGCGTAGTCGAACAGGATCCTGCCGTCGCGCGCGAAAGGCGAGCCGTCGTAGAGCATCACCGTGGCCTCGGCGCACAAGCTGGCAAACAGCAGGTTCCACATCACCCAGTTGCAGGTGGTGTAGTAGAAGAAGTGGTCCCCCGGGCGCACGTCCATCTGCAACTTGTACATCTTGAGGCCGGCGAGCAGCGAGCCCCCGGCGCCGTGCACGATGCACTTGGGCTTGCCGGTGGTGCCGGAGGTGTAGAGGATGTAGGCCGGATGGTCGAAGGGCAATTGCGCCCAGGCGATGTCGCCCGGCGTGTGCCGGCGCAGCCATTCCCCGAGCAGCACCGCCTGCGGAATGTCGGAGATGTCCGGGCGCGCATCGAGGTAGGGCACCACCACCACCTTGCGCAGGCTCGGCAGCCGCTGGGCGATCTCGCGCACGCGCTCCAGCACATCGTGCTGCTTGCCGTTGTAGAGGTAGCCGTCGGCGACGAACAGCACCTTGGGCTCGATCTGTCCGAAGCGGTCGATCACCCCGTCCACGCCGAAGTCCGGCGAGCAGGAGGACCACACGATGCCCTGAGAGAGAGCGGCGAGCGCGAACATCGCCGTCTCCGGCAGGTTGGGGATGAAAGCCGCGGCGCGGTCTCCCGCGCGCAAGCCGAGCTGCTGCAGCGCCTGCACCGCGCGCGATACGTCGCTGGTCAGTTCGGAGTAGCTGACGCGCCGCTGCGCGCCGCGCTCGTCCCAGAACACCAGCGCGTCGCCGCGGTCGCCGCGGCGCAGCAGGTTTTCGGCGAAATTGAGCCGCGCCTCGGGATACCAGTGCGCCCCCGGCATCTTGTCACCGTCGACCAGCGCGGTGGGCCCCTTGCGCGAGGCTTTCACGCCGCACCACTCCCAGACTTCGTTCCAGAACAGCTCCGGGTTGTCCACCGTCCACTGATAGAACTCCGGGTAGCTGTTCAGCTCGAGCTTGTGCTTGCGCACCGCCTGGCGCGCGAACTGGGTGAGCTGCGCGTGCTCGATCGCCTCCTCGGAGGGCGTCCACATCGGTTGCATGTGCGGATTATCCCTCGGACTTGGAACGATGCGCGGTGCTGTAGTGCGGGCGCGTCAGCGTCTCTGGCCGCAGGACGTCGTCGAGCTGCGCGCGCGTCATCCAGCCTTTCTCCAGTACCAGGTCGGCGACGCGGCGCCCGCTGGCGAGCGCCTCCTTCGCTACCTCGCTCGACCGCGCGTAACCGATGATGGGGTTGAGGGCAGTCACCAGCGCAGTGGAATCGTCCAGCAGCCGCCGTGCCCGCTCGCGGTTGGCGGTGATCCCCTTGACGCAGCGCTCGGCCAGCGTGCGGCAGCCGGCGGCCAGGTGCGCCAGGCTCTTGAACAGGCTGTGCGCGATGATCGGCTCGAAGGCGTTCAACTGCAGCTGCCCCGCCTCAGCCGCCATGGTGACGGTGATGTCGTTGCCGATTGCCTCGAAGGCGATCTGGTTCACCACCTCCGGGATCACCGGATTCACCTTTCCCGGCATGATCGAAGAGCCGGCCTGCACCGCCGGCAGGTTGATCTCGCCGATGCCGGCCCTGGGGCCGGAGGAGAGCAGCCGCAGGTCGTTGCAGGTCTTGGACAGCTTCACCGCGACCCGCTTGAGCACGCCTGAGAGCTGCACGAACGAGCCCACGTCCTGCGTCGCCTCGACCAGGTTGGGCGATACCAGGAACGCGAAACCCGAGATTTCCGACAGGCGCCGGGTGACGAGAGCCGCATAGTCCGGATGGGCGTTGATGCCGGTGCCGATGGCGGTGGCGCCGAGGTTGATCTCGCGCACCAGCGCCGCGGCTTCCGCCAGCCGGCTCTCGTCCTCTCCCAGCATCACGGCGTAAGTGGAGAACTCCTGGCCGAGCGTCATCGGCACCGCGTCCTGCAGCTGCGTGCGCCCCACCTTCAGCACGTCGTTGAACTCCGACGCCTTGGCTTCGAACGCGAGGCGCAACGCTCGCATCTCCGCGGCGAGGCGCCGGATGCCGAACTGCAGCGCGAGCTTCACCGCCGTCGGGTAGACGTCGTTGGTGCTCTGCGACATGTTGACGTGGTCGAGCGGGTGCAGATGGCGGTATTCGCCCTTGCCGTGGCCGAGGAGTTCCAGCGCGCGGTTGCAGATCACCTCATTGGCGTTCATGTTGGTCGAGGTGCCGGCGCCGCCCTGGATCACATCCACCACGAATTCCTCCAGCAACCTGCCCGCGCGCACTTCCTCGCAGGCCAGGCGGATCGCCTGCGCGCGCTCCTCGTCCAGCAGACCCAGCTCGCTGTTGGCGATGGCCGCGGCCTGCTTCACGCAGGCGAGGGCCACCACCAGGTCCGGGTAAATGGAAATCGCGGTGCCCGTGATCGGGAAGTTCTCGAGCGCGCGCAGGCTATGCACGCCGTAATAGGCATGCGCCGGGACCTCGCGGTCGCCCAATAGGTCGTGCTCCGTTCGCGTCATGGCAGCCATCCTGGCCTCCGGGGGAGGCCCGATTCTAGGCGTGTTGCTTGACACGCTGTAGGGCGGATGCCGAGAATGCCCGTTCCACTACAGGAGACCGCTTCTCATGACCCTCGTTCGCATCGCCCTGGCGCTGCTCGCCTCGGCCACCCTCGCCGCCCCGGTGCTCGCCCAGGAGGGCACGCTGAAAAAGATCAAGGACAGCGCCAGCATCACCATCGGCCACCGCGACGCCTCGCTGCCTTTCTCCTACTACGACGACAAGCAGCAGCCGATCGGCTACGCGATGGACCTGTGCATGCGCATCGTGGACGAGGTCAAGGCCGAACTGAAGCTGCCCAAGCTCGAGGTGAAGTACCAGCTGGTCACCTCGGCCAACCGCATCCCGTTGATGGCGAACGGCACCATCGACCTGGAGTGCGGCTCGACCACCAACAATATCGCGCGCCAGGAGCAGGTCTGGTTCGCAATCACGCACTTCGTCACCGCCAACCGCTGGGTGACGAAGAAGTCCTCGAAGGTCGACAAGCTCGCCGACCTCAAAGGCAAGACCATCGTCTCCACCGCCGGCACCACCAACATCAAGCAGATGACCGAGATCAACGCGGCGCAGAACCTGGGCATGAACATCATCTCGGCCAACGGCCATTCGGAGGCCTTCCAGATGGTCGAGACCGGCCGCGCGGTGGCCTTCGCGATGGACGACATCCTGCTCGCCGGCCTGGCGGCGCAGGCGCGCTCGCCCGGTGACTACGCGATCTCCACCGAGGCGACTTCGGTCGAGCCCTACGGCATCATGCTGCGCAAGGACGACAAGGCCTTCAAGGCGGTTGTCGACGCCGCGATGGTCAACACCTACAGGTCGGGCGCGATCAACGCCATCTACTCGAAGTGGTTCGAGAAGCCGGTGCCGCCCAAGGGCGTCAACCTGCAGCTGCCGATGGGCGCGGCGTTCAAGAAGGTGGTCGCCAACCCTACCTCCTCGGGCGATCCCAAGGCCTACGAGTAAGCTGAGGCCGCGAACGGACGGGGAACCCAGGTTCCCCGTTTTTCGTTGCGGATCCGGTGAATTACAACTGGGACTGGGGCATCTTCCTTGCCGCCGAACCGGGTGGCACGGGCGCCTATCTCAAGTATCTGGTTGTTGGCCTGGGCTGGACGCTCGCCACGGCGCTCGCCGCCTGGGTGATCGCGCTTGCCATCGGCGCGTTGGTCGGCACCCTGCGCACCACGCCGCACCCATGGGTGGTGCGCCTCGGTAACGCCTACGTCGAGATCTTCAGGAACGTCCCGCTGATCGTGCAGATGTTCTTGTGGTTCTTCGTCGTACCCGAACTGCTGCCCAAGGCCCTGGGCGACTGGGTGAAGCAGATGCCGCCGCCCTGGGGCTCCTACCTGCCGGCGGTGATGTGTCTGGGCCTGTACACCTCGGTGCGCGTCGCCGAGCAGGTGAAGGCCGGCATCCAGTCGCTGTCGCGCGGACAGGGAATGGCCGGCACCGCGCTCGGGCTCACGCTCGCGCAGAGCTACCGCTTCGTGCTGCTGCCGCAGGCGTTCCGCATCGTGCTGCCACCGCTCACCTCGGAATTCATGAACGTGATCAAGAATTCCTCGGTCGCGCTGACCATCGGCCTGCTGGAGCTGACCGGCCGCGCGCGCGCGATGCAGGAGTTCAGCTTCAAGGTGTTCGAGGCCTTCGCCGCGGCGACGGTGATCTACCTGCTGACCAACCTGGTGGTGGTGTTCGCCATGCGCGCGCTGGAGAAGAAGGTGCGCGTGCCCGGCCTGATCAGCGCCTCGCCGACCGCGGGGGGGCACTGACCCATGTTTGCCGGCTACGACTTCGACGTCATCCAGCGCTCGGCCGGCTACCTGTTCCGGGACGGCATGACGTTCACGCTGACGCTGACCGCGCTGGCGATGGTGGGCGGCATCTTCTTCGGCACGCTGCTGGCGATGATGCGGCTGTCGAAATTCCGGCTGCTGTCGCTGGCCGCGGGCGGCTACGTCAACCTGATGCGCTCGCTGCCGCTGGTGCTGGTGATCTTCTGGTTCTTCTTTCTCGTCCCCTACATCGGCGCCTGGATCATCGGCGCCAAGGATCCGGTCAGGGTCGGCTCCTTCCTCTCGTGCCTGATCACTTTCACCATGTTCGAAGCGGCCTACTACTGCGAGATCATGCGCGCCGGCATTCAGTCGGTCGCGCGCGGCCAGGTCTGGGCCGGCTACGCGCTGGGGCTCAACTACTGGCACACCATGAGCCGCATCGTGCTGCCGCAGGCCTTCCGCAACATGCTGCCGGTGCTGCTCACGCAGACCGTGATCCTGTTCCAGGACACTTCGCTGGTGTACGTGATCTCTGCCACCGATTTCCTCGGCGCGGCTTCGAAGGTCGCCAACCGCGACTACCGCCTGGTCGAGATGTATACCTTCGTCGCGGTAATCTACTTCGTCATCTCCTTCGGCCTGTCGACGCTGGTAAAGCAGCTGCAGAGCCGTATCGCCATCGTCCGCTGAGGGCATTCACATGATCTCGATGAAGAACGTGAGCAAATGGTACGGGGCCTTCCAGGTGCTTGCCGAGTGCACGACCGAGGTGAGCAAGGGCGAGGTCGTCGTAGTCTGCGGCCCCTCGGGCAGCGGCAAGTCGACCATCATCAAGTGCGTGAACGCGCTCGAGCCTTTCCAGAAGGGCGAAATCGTCGTCGACAGCATTTCGGTCGGCGACCCGAGGACCGACCTGCCGAAGCTGCGGGCCCGCATCGGCATGGTGTTCCAGAATTTCGAGCTGTTTCCTCACATGTCAGTGACGGAGAATCTGACTCTTGCGCAGATCAAGGTACTCGGCCGCGGCGAGGCAGCGGCGCGGGACAAGGGCTTGAAGCTCCTCGAGCGCGTCGGCCTCACCGCGCACAAGGACAAGTATCCCGGTCAGCTCTCCGGCGGCCAGCAGCAGCGGGTGGCGATCGCGCGCGCACTCAGCATGGACCCGATCGCGATGCTGTTCGACGAACCGACCTCCGCCCTGGACCCGGAAATGATCAACGAGGTGCTCGACGTGATGGTGCAGCTGGCGAAGGAAGGCATGACCATGATGGTGGTGACGCACGAAATGGGATTCGCGCGCAGGGTGGCGCACCGCGTGATCTTCATGGACGGCGGACGCATCGTGGAGGATGCGCCGAAGGAAGAGTTCTTCGGCACGCCGCGCTCGGAGCGTGCACAATTGTTCCTTTCCAAGATCCTCCACCACTGACATGAGCACGATCGCTTTCCTCGGACTGGGCGCCATGGGCTCGCGCATGGCCTCGAACCTGCTTGCAGCGGGGCACAGGCTGCGGGTCTACAACCGCGATCGCGCCAAGACCAAGGCGCTCGCCGACAAGGGCGCCGAAGTGAGCAACACGCCGGCGGCGGCGGCGAAGGGCGCCGAGTTCGTGCTGTCCATGGTCGCGGACGACACTGCCACGCGCGCAGTGATGCTCGGCCCGGACGGCGCGGTCGCCGGCGCGGCAGCGGGCACCATCCTCATCGATTCGAGCACCAATACGCCAGCCATGGCGCGCGAGGTGGCGCAGGCCGCGGCGGCCAGGGGCTGCCAGTACCTCGATGCCCCGGTGTCGGGCTCGCTCACACAGGCGCAGGGCAAGGAACTCGTGTTCATGGTCGGCGGCGACAATGCCGCATTCGCCAGGGCGCAACCGCTGTTCGCGGCGATGGGGCGGCTGTCGAAGCGAATGGGCGGACCAGGCGCGGGCGCGACCATCAAGCTGGTGAATAACATGCTCTCCGGCATCACCACCGCGGCCCTCGCCGAAGCGGCGCAGGTGGCGGAAGCCGCAGGCATCGACCGCGACGCGGCGCTCGAGATCCTCGGGGAAGGCGCCGCGGGCTCGCGGCTGCTGAAGACCAAGCTGCCGAAGATGTTCAAGCGCGATTTTTCGGCGCAGTTCCAGCTCGAGCTGATGGAAAAGGACCTGCGCTACTTTCTCGCGCTGGCGCAGGAGCTCGATCGCCCGGTGCCGATCGCCTCGCTGGTCAGGAGCCAGTACCAGGCGGGGCGGCGCGCGCAGCTCGGCAAGCTCGACGCCTGCGCGGTGTTCCTGCAGGCGGCGGGCGAAAAGCCCGCGTCCTGAGCGCAGGGCGCTTGGTCATGCCACGCGCTAGCGCAATGCTTCGGGAATCCTGGTGTCCGGGTAGCGCTTCCTGAACTCGGCGAGGCTCTCATCGGCCTCGCGCTTGCGGCCTTCCTTGCGCAGTTCGGCAATGCGCGCAAGCCAGGCTTGCGGCGTCAGCTCGGTTTTGGCCAGCTTCGCGGCGACTTCCGAGCGCATCGGGCTCGGCGCGACGCCTATCGCGACTTCCGCGGAGGCCTTGGCGCGCGCATCCGGCCTGTTCTGCTCCCGCGCGGGAGCGGCAGCTTGTGCAGGCGCCTTCGGCCGTGGCGTCTCCATCACCTGCGGCGCGAGCGCAACCGATTCCGCGTCGGGCTGCTGCGGCAGCATGCGCAGCGTCACGCCGACGGCGAGCACCAGCACTGCGGCGATCGACAGCGGGATGCGCCAGCGTGCGTGGGGAACGCGCCAGCGCGTTGGGCTTCTGCGCGCAGCCGCGAGGATCGCGTCGTCGAGCGCGCGCGGCGGCTCTTCGCTGCCGAGGGCACGGTAGCCGGCCGATACCTGCTCGTCGCGTTCTGTCTCAGCCATCGCCCAATGCTTCGCGCAGCTTCGCGAGCGCGTAGCGCAACCGGCTCTTCGCCGCTTCTTCGGTCGCGCCGGTCGCGGCGGCGATCTCGGCGAGCGTCATGCCGGCCTCTTCATGCAGCAGCAAGGTCTCGCGCTGCAGCTCCGGCAGCGCCAGGAGCGCGACCGCCAGGCGCTGCAGGTCCTGCCGGCCTTCGGCGCGCGCCTCGGGTTCATCGCGACGATGCGCCACTGCGTCCACGCCTTCCGCCTCGACCAGTTGCAGGCCGCGCTTGCGCCAATGGTCGGTGAGGCGGTGGTGCGCGATGGTGTAGAGCCAGGTGGTGAACTTCGCCTGGACCGCGTAGCGGCCGCGCGCTTCGATGACCCGCATCCAGATCTCCTGGTAGAGCTCCTCCGCCAGCGCGTGCTGCTTCACAGAGCGCAGCACGAAGCGGTACAGCGGTCCCTTGTGCCGCGCGTAAAGCGCTTCGAAGGCCCCGGCGTCGCCGTGCCGGTAGGCGAGCATCAACTGTTCGTCCGGGGCCTCCACCCCTGTCAGTTTACGCGCCGGCCGTCACAGGATTGAACGGATCCGCATGGAAAAAGGGTTAACATGCGCGCTCTTTTTTTTGCGCCGCACATGTCCAAGCCCACCTACGACTGCTCGAAGTGCCCCGCCTACTGCTGCAGCTACCCGCAAATCGAGGTGTCCAAAGCGGACATCGCCCGCCTGGCGCGCCACTTTGGCGTGAGCGAGCCGGAGGCCGAGGAGCGCTACACGAAGCTCGAGCGGGAAGATCAGGTGCGCATCCTGCGCCACCGCGAAGACGAGCATTTCACTTCGGTGTGCATGTTCCTGGACCGCAAGGAGCGCCGCTGCACCGTGTACGAGTCGCGCCCGCACACCTGCCGGGGCTATCCCTACAGCTCGCGCTGCGGCTACTTCGAGTTCCTCAAGTTCGAGCGCGAGCACCAGGACGACGAGAATTTCGTCGCCACCACGTAGGCTGGGCCCCGGCCCAGCTCTGGTGGGCCAGGGCCCACCTTACCGCTTGCGCTCGAGCGCCTGCTTGCGGATACCCGACAGGGTGCCGGTGGTGGTGATGGCGTCGGGGTCGATCTTCAGCTCGATCAGCGCCGGCTTGCCCGAGGCGCGCGCCCGCTCGAAGGCCGGCGCGAACTGATCGGTAGTCTCCACCAGCTCTCCGTGCCCGCCGAAGGCGCGCGCGTAGGCGGTGAAGTCCGGATTCTTCAGCTCGGTTCCCGAGACACGCCCGGGGTATTCGCGCTCCTGGTGCATGCGGATCGTGCCGTACATGCCGTTGTTGACCACCAGCGCGATGATCGGCGCGCCGTATTGCGCCGCCGTGGCCAGCTCCTGCCCGTTCATCAGGAAGTCGCCATCACCGGTGATGGCCACCACCGTGCGCTGCGGCGCCGCGAGCTTCGCCGCCACCGCCGCCGGCAGGCCGCAGCCCATCGAGCCGTTGGTCGAGCCAAGCTGCGTGCGGAACCCCTTGTAGCGGAAGAACCGATGCACCCAGCCAGAGAAATTTCCCGCGCCGCCGCACAGGATCGCGTCTTCGGGCAAATTGTCCGACAGCCATCGCACGATGTCCGCGTACTGCAGTTTGCCGGGGATCGGCTGCGGCTGGCTCCACGCCAGGTACTCCTCGCGCGCTTGCCGGGTGCGACCTGACCACTTCGCGCCCTCCAGCCTCACCTGCGCCAGCGACTCGACGAACTGCGCCATGCCGGAATTGATCGGCAGCGCCGCGAGGTAGACACGCCCCAGCTCTTCCGCCCCGCCGTGCACGTGGATCAGTGTCTGGCTCGGCACCGGCACCTGGAACAGCGTGTATCCGCCGGTGGTCATCTCGCCCAGGCGCGCGCCGATGGCAAGCACCACGTCGGCCTCGCGCACGCGTTGCGCGAGCTTCGGGTTGATGCCGATGCCGACGTCGCCCGCGAAGCTTGCGCTGCGATTGTCGAGCAGGTCCTGGCAGCGGAACGACGTGCCGGCCGGCAGTTGCGCGGCCTCGAGCCACGCGCGCAGGCCGTCGCAGCTCGCGCGGTCCCAGCCACCGCCGCCGATGATGACGAAGGGCCGCTCGGCGCCTTGCAGCAGCTTGTGCAGTTCGCGCAGATCCGAGGCGCCGGGCGCCGGGCGCACAGCCCTGTAATGCGGCACGTCGGCGACCGCAGCTTCGGCGAACAGCATGTCTTCTGGTAGCGCGAGCAGCACCGGCCCGGGGCGCCCCGCCATCGCCGTGTGGAAAGCGCGGCTGACGTATTCGGGGATGCGCTCGGTGCGGTCGATCTGCGCCACCCACTTGGTCATCGGCCCGTACATGCGCCGGTAGTCGATCTCCTGGAACGCCTCACGCTCTACAAAGTCGTTGCCCACCTGCCCGACGAACACCACCATCGGCGTCGAGTCCTGGAAAGCCGTGTGCACGCCGATCGCGCCGTTAGTGGCGCCGGGACCGCGCGTCACGAACAGCACGCCCGGCTGGCTGGTGAGCTTGCCGTAGGCCTCCGCCATGTAGGAGGCGCCGCCTTCCTGGCGGCAAACGATGAACTTCAGCTTGTCGGCAACGTCGTGCAAGCCATCCAGCACCGGCAGGAAGCTCTCGCCGGGTACGCCGAAGGCCATCTTCACGCCGTGGCCGACCAGCGCGTCGGCGAGGATGCGTCCGCCGTGGCGGACTTTCAGATCGTGTTGCATGCCTCAGGCGCGCGCGAACAGCAGCGTGGCGGCGTACACCACCGCGCCCAGCGCGGTGGACGCGAGGATCCAGCCTGAGAGACTGGGATGCGCCTCGACCAGCCTGTCCAGACTCAGATGCATGTCATCCCCGCCACGCAGCACGCGCCGGGTGGAAATCCACTGGTTGGCAACTTTCTCGAGGTTGGCCAGGGCGTGCGGGGAAAAACAGAGCATGCATCCAACCACCACACCAGCCACGCTACCGACGATCAGGAACCACTTCAAAGTCCCGGCCACGATGGCGACCAGGGGGATCATGCCTCCCCTGGCGAATGTCGCACCGACCGCGGCAGCGTCGACTCCCACAGCCAGTCCGAATGTGGAAAAAACGCCACCTGCGATCAAGGCATAGCCGACCCGGCGCCGATGCCGGTGCCAGAACTGCTCGGTGTCCCGTGCTATTTCCATCGGTTTGAGCGTTGTGCGGTTGGAGACCCATCGATTCATCACATGGAAAAATCGCAAGGTCCTCGCGCTGGAAACGATCAATCCGATGCCCACGGCGAAGCCCACGGCGGCGAATACCAGCACCACCGCGATGAAAAATTGGAAGAGCAACTGCCACATCAGATTGACATTGGACGGCATGGTTCCTCCATTGTTCAGCGCCCGAAGGCGCCGCGCAGCTTCTCGCAGCATTCCACCACCGCCGCATTGGCCGTGTCGAGCACTCCGCCGAACAGAATGAAGCCGTGCACCATGTCGGGGTATTCACGGTAGGCGACTTCCACGCCCTCTGCGGCCAGCCGCTCGGCATATTCGCGGCCCTCGTCGAGCAGCGGGTCATAGCCCGCCGTGATCACGTAGGCGGGCGGCAGGCCGGCGAGGCTCTTGGCGAGCAAAGGCGAAGCGCGCCAGTCGAGGAAATCGCTTTTCCGCGGCAGGTACTGGGCTTGGAAGTAATCCATCACCTTCTTCGTCAGCAGGTAGCCTTCGCCGTTGCGAGTCATCGAAGGATGCTCGCCGCGCTGGTCGGTTGCCGGGTAGATGAGCAGCTGGAAGGAGATCTTCGGCCCGCCGTAGTCGCGCGCATGCAGCGCCACCACCGTAGCGAGGTTGCCGCCCGCGCTGTCGCCGCCGACGGCGACGCGCTGGTGGCGCCCGGCGACGAACTTCACCGCCGCGACGCAGTCATCGACCGCGGCAGGGAACGGGTGCTCGGGCGCAAGGCGGTAGTCCACCGAATACACCGCGCAGCGCGCGCCATTGGAGAGCTGGCGGCACAGCACGTCGTGCGTATCGACGTCGCCGATCACCCAGCCGCCGCCGTGCAAGTACACCAGCGCCGGCAGTTGCTCGTCGGGTTTTGACCCCGCCGGACGGTAGGCGCGCAGCGCCACCGGGCCGGGGGCAAGCAGCAGGCCTGCCTCGGCGACTTCCGGCGGCCTGGGCGCGACCAGGCCGCGCGTGTCGTGGTACAGGCGCCGCGCAATGTGCGCAGACACTTCCTGGTACGGCGGCAGCGGGGACTTGGCCGCGCGCTCGAGCAGCAGCGCGACCTGCGGGTGCAGGCTCACCGTTACTTCACCGCGGCCAGCATCTTCTTCAGGCGCTCGACGAAGAACGGCGCGCATTTGTGGATCTTCGTCTCCTGCGTGACCATCAGCGGGCGGATCCGCGGCAGGTAGGCCTGCCACTCTGGGTCGGCCTGCATCGCCGCGCGCATCTTTTCGCGTTGCAGCAGGTCGTCGTAGGCCCACATGTGCGTCACCAGGTTCTGCATGCCGACTTCGGTGACGTAGTAGCCCACCAGGTTCGGCAGGTGCTTGAGCTGTATCTTCATGCCGACTTCCTCATAGTGCTTGAAGTACTCCGGCGCCTTGCCGACCTGCAATAGGTACATGCGTTCTTCGACGTACATGGGGTTCCTCCTTGGGGCTGGTCGATTATAGTATCCGGCCGATGGACGACATCAACACACTGCGCCGCATCCTTTCGCAGAACCGCGTCATCGCGGTGGCCGGCCTGTCGGCGGACTGGTTTCGGCCGAGCTATTTCGCCGCCAAGTACCTGCAGGACCACGGCTACACGGTGATCCCGGTCAACCCGCGCCATGCCACGGTGCTCGGGCAGAAATGCTACAAGTCGCTGCGCGACATCCCGGTCAAGGTGGACATCGTGGACTGCTTCCGCAAGGCCGAGGACATCATGCCGCTCGCCGACGACGCCATCGCCATCGGCGCCAAGGTGCTGTGGCAGCAGCTCGGCGTGAAGAACGAGGCCGCGGCCGCCAAGGCGCGCGCCGCCGGGCTGGAAGTGGTCATGGACCGTTGCGTCAAGATCGAGCACGGCCGCCTGTTCGGCGGGCTGAACTGGGTCGGGGTCAATACGAAGGTGATTTCCGCCAAGCGCCCCCACTGGCTCGCCTACTGAATGGGCAGGTATCTGTTTTTTTGATGTATTTCGTGGCATCTGGCACTGGCGCGCGCATGCATGCGTCGTTATCCTAGTATCCATGCCAAGTCCAATTCGCCTCTTCGAAGGACGTTTCGGCCGCGTGGTCCTCGCCGACGCTTCTGCCCCCGGAGAACCGCAGGCCCTCGCCGAGCCGCTGATCCTCCTCAAGCACGACGGCGCGGACAGCATGTTCTCCTTTGCCGGCACGCCGCAGCCGCTCACGCGCGAGGGCGCGCTGTTTGCCAACCCCAATGAGACTACGCAGTACCTGGGCAATGCCAATGGCGCGCCGGCCCGCGTCATCGCGTTCCACCCTTCTCCTGCCTGGCTGCGGGCAAGCTTCCCGGCAGTCTTCGAGGAGGTCGGCGGCAGCATGTTCCCGCGCTCGCACGAGACGATCACGCCGCGCATTCGGCAACTCGCCGATACGCTGGCCATCGAAGCCCTGAACGACCAGTTCCTGTCGCCCGAGCGCCTCGAGTTCATGCTGCAGGAGTTGATGCTCTCGGTGGTGGAGTCGTACCTGGCGCGCCGCCGCGCAGGAGCCTCGCTGTGGCGCGGCTCGCCCTTCGCCGACTCGCGTATCCGCAAGGCGATGGCGCTGCTGCGCGCCCGGCCGAACAAAGACGTCAACATCGACGACCTGGCGAACCAGGTGGGGCTGTCGCGCTCGCGTTTCTACGACCTGTTCCAGATCTGCACCGGGCGCTCGCCGCGTTCCTACCTCGACCTGCTGTGCGTGGAAAGCGCCATTTCCATGCTCTCCACCGGCCAATCCCGGATCGCCGACGTGTCGGCCGCGCTGGGGTTCTCCGCGCAAAGCAATTTCACGCGCTTTTTCCTCAACCAGGTCGGTATCCCCCCTTCGGCGTACCGGCGCGCCGCGTCCCGCCCCGAGCCGGAGGCGGACGCAGGCCCGGAGCCTGAGAACCGCGGCTAGCGCTTCGGGCGTCACGCGCTGGTACGCGGGCGCGCCCGCGAGGCAAGTTCGAAAAACCGATGCCAGTCGCTAAGCAGCTCTACCTTGACCTGCTCAAGCGCTGCCTGAGCAACGTGATCTACCGGGATCCCAGTTCGCTGCACGGCGAGGCGCGCGCCTTCGACCTCGCCAGCCGCGTCGAGGGCCGCGACTGGCCCAACCAGGCGCACACCATGATCGGCCTGCACCGGCTCGACAACCTGCATTTCTGCGTCGAAGACGTCCTCGCGCGCGGGGTGCCGGGCGACCTGATGGAAACCGGCGTCTGGCGCGGCGGCGCGGCCATCCTGATGCGCGCCATCCTCAAGGCCAACAGCGTGACCGATCGCCTGGTCTGGGCCGCGGACTCTTTCGCGGGCCTGCCGCCTCCCGACCCGGCCAAGTACCCGCTGGACGCGTCATTGACGTTCAACCGGTTCAAGGAGCTGGCAGTGTCGCTCGAGGAGGTACAGCAGAACTTCCGCCGCTACGACTTGCTCGACGACCAGGTGCGGTTCCTGAAAGGCTGGTTCCGCGACACCCTGCCGGCCGCCCCGGTCAAGCGCCTCGCGGTGCTGCGCCTGGACGGCGACCTCTACGAGTCGACCATGGACGCCCTCGTCCACATGTACCCCAGGGTGTCGAGCGGCGGCTACGTGATCATCGACGACTACGGCGATATTCCCGCCTGCCGCCAGGCCGTACTCGACTACCGGGACCGGCACCGCATCGCCGAGGAGATCATGCCCATCGACTGGAGCGGCGCTTTCTGGCAGAAACAGGAATAGGAGAATCCATGCAGCACGTCCGCTTCGGCCCCACGGGCCTGCACGTCTCGCGCCTGTGCCTGGGCACCATGACCTTCGGCCTGCAGTGCGACGAGAAGACTTCCTTCGCCATCCTCGACACGGCGGCCGAGCAGGGCATCACCTTCCTCGACACGGCGGACGCCTACCCGCTGGGCGGCAAGGTGGAGGACACCGGCAAGACCGAGCTGATCGTCGGCAAATGGCTCAAGGGCAAGCGCGAGCAGTTCATCCTCGCCACCAAGTGCAGCGGGAAGGTGGGCAGCGCGCCCTGGCAGCAAGGCACTTCGCGCAAA
Organism: uncultured Enterobacteriaceae bacterium; assembly: GCA_964631735.1. Classification (GTDB taxonomy): domain Bacteria; phylum Pseudomonadota; class Gammaproteobacteria; order Burkholderiales; family SG8-39; genus JAABQT01. The sequence continues at coordinate 4,841 of CAZVZV010000164.1, read as the reverse complement.
CACGTGATGAACGCGATCGATGCATCGCTCAAGCGCCTGGGCACCGACTACGTGGACCTCTACCAGGTGCACCACTTCGACACCGTGACCCCGGTGGACGAGACGGTCGCAGCCTTCGACGCGGTGGTGAAAAGCGGCAAGGCGCGCTACGTGGGCGTCTCCAACTACCACGCCTACCGCGTGGCGCGGTCGCTCGGCCGCAGCGAAGCGCTCGGCCTGGCGAAGCTCGTCTCGGTGCAACCGCGCTACAACCTGCTGTTCCGCCAGATCGAGAGGGAACTGCTGCCGCTGTGCGAGGAAGAGAGGCTTGCGGTGATCCCCTACAACCCGCTCGCCGGAGGCCTGCTGACGGGCAAGCACAAGCGCGCCGCGCCGCCGCCCGAGGGCTCGCGCTTCACCCTCGGCACCGCGGGCAAGACGTACTCCGAGCGCTACTGGCAGGAGCGCGAGTTCGCCACGGTGGACACCTTCGTCGGACTGGCGAAAGCGGCGGGCGTCGAGCCGGCGACGCTCGCCGTGGCCTGGGTGCTCGCGCACCCGGCAGTGACAGCGCCGCTGATCGGCGCGAGCCGGCCCGAGCAGTTGAAGGCGAGCATCGCCGCTGCCGAGTACCGCCTCGACCCGAAACTCAAGCAGACCCTCGATCAGCTGAGCCACGACTACCGCATGGGCGACGCAGCGCGCTGAAAGTCCGCATCACGATCGCGCCCGCGAGCAGCTAGCGGCCATTTACGCGCGGGCGGCGGCCCTATAAGATGGCCATGCGGATGGCCAACTTGGGGGGCGGCATGGGCAGGCAGGTTTCGATCGCCGAGGCGAAGGACCATTTCTCGGAGCTGGTGCAGGCCGCCGAACGAGGCGGTGTCGTGACCGTCACGCGTCGCGGTCGAGCGGTCGCACGACTGGTTTCCGAGCAGGAGTTCCGGCGGCTCACGCGCCGCAAGGGACCGATCGACTGGGGAGACAGGCTCGTCGACCTGAGCGGTTTCAAGTTTGACCGCGAAGACGCCAACTCGCGCCGCTGACGCTCTGTGGCGCGGGTTTTCCTGGACACCAATGTCATCGTCTACTCGTTCGCCGAAAACGATTCGCGCAAGCGCGGCATTGCGCGTTCACTTGTTGCATCCGAGAACGCCGTGATCAGCTCTCAGGTCCTTTCGGAACTCGCGCATGTTCTCACGCGCCGGCTCGAATTCACCCCTGCGCAGACGCGCATCCGCATCTTGAGCATTGCCGAATGTTGCGAGGTGGTGGCGGTCACACCGTCCATCACCGGCGATGCCTTGCGAGTCATGGAGAAGTATCGTTACGCGTTCTACGACAGTCAGATCGTCGCCGCGGCCCTCGCCGCTGGCGCGCAAACGCTCTATTCGGAGGACATGCATGACGGTCAGGCGATCGATGGTTCTCTGCATATCCGGTCGCCCTTCAGACACGCGATGGAGCAAAGCGGGCCGGCCTACCGCGCGCGCCGGGCGCCCGGCGCGCGAGTGAAACGCCGAGGCTGACCAGTGTCCGACCGCAAGTTCGGGTTCGAAACGCTGTCGCTGCACGCCGGCCAGATCCCCGATCCCGCCACCGGGGCGCGCGCGGCGCCGATCTACCAGACCACTTCTTTCGTCTTCGACTCGGCGGATCACGCCGCGAGCCTGTTTAACCTGCAGACTTTCGGCAACGTCTATTCCAGGATTTCAAACCCGACAGTGGCGGTGCTGGAAGAGCGCGTAGCGGCGCTGGAGGGCGGGCGCGCCGCGCTCGCCTGTGCCACCGGCCAGGCGGCGGAAGCCACCGCCATCCTCACGCTGTGCAAGGCGGGCGACCACATCGTCTCGGCCTCGACACTGTATGGCGGCACGCACACCCTGCTTGGCGTCAACCTGAAAAAGCTCGGCATCGAAACCACCTTCGTCAATCCGGACCAGCCGGAGAATTTCCGGCGGGCGCTCAAGCCCAACACGAAGCTGCTTTACGCCGAAACGCTCGGCAATCCGCTGATCAACATCGTGGACATCGAGGCGATCGCGAGCATCGCCAGGGACGCGGGAGTGCCTCTGCTGGTGGATAACACCGTGCCCTCGCCTTACCTGTGCCGCCCGATCGAATTCGGCGCGGACCTGGTGGTGCACTCGGCCACCAAGTACCTCGGCGGGCACGGCACCACCATGGGCGGGGTGATCGTCGAATCCGGCAAGTTTCCCTGGGGCAACGGCAAATTCCCGGAGTTCACCACGCCCTCGCCCGGCTACCACGGCGTCATCTTCCACGAGACCTTCGGCGACTTCGGCTTCACCATGAAGGCGCGCATGGAGATCATGCGCACCTTCGGGCCGACACTGGCGCCGCTCAATGCCTGGCTCCTGTTGCAGGGGGTCGAGACGCTCGCCGTGCGCATGGACCGGCACTGCGCCAACGCGCTGGCGGTGGCGAAGTTCCTGCAGAGCCACAGGCAGGTTGCCTGGGTGAACTACCCGGGGCTGCCGGAGGACAAGTACTACCGGCTCGCGCAGAAGTACCTGCCCAAAGGCGCCTCGGGCCTGCTGAATTTCGGCGTGCAGGGCGGCGCCAGGGCCGGGGTGCGCTTCATCGAGGCGGCGCAGTTCATGAGCCACCTCGCCAACATCGGCGACGCGAAAACCCTCATCATCCATCCGGCCTCGACCACGCACCGGCAGTTGTCGGACGAGGACCAACTGAAAGCGGGCGTCACCCCGGACATGGTGCGCATGTCGGTGGGCATCGAATCGCTCGACGACATCCTGTGGGACATCGACCAGGCACTGACGGAGGCGGCAAAGACATGATCAGCTACCAGATCGTCGAACACGGCAAGCCCTTGCAGAAGGTGATGCACGAGACGCCGAAACCCACGGGCACGCAAGTGCTGGTACGCATCACGCGCTCGGGCGTGTGCCATTCGGATGTGCACATCTGGGACGGTTACTTCGATTGGGGCGGCGGCAAGCGCTTCTACGTCAAGGACCGCGGTTGCATCCCGCCGTTCACCATGGGGCATGAACCCTTCGGCGTGGTCGCTGCGGTGGGTCCGCGCGCCAAGGGCGTCAAGGTCGGGCAGAAGAGGATCGTCTATCCCTGGATCGGCTGCGGCAAGTGCCAGGTTTGCAAGGCGGGGCAGGACAACTACTGCCTGAAGGCGCAGTTCCTCGGCGTGATGAAGCCCGGCGGCTACTCGTCGCACCTGCTCGTTCCCCACCCGAAGTACCTGGTGGACGCGGCCGGCATCGACGAAGGCTTCGCCGCGACGCTCGGCTGCTCGGCGATCACCGCCTACAGCGGCCTGAACAAGCTGCCCAAGCTCGGGCCCACGGATTGGGTTGCCGTGATCGGGTGCGGTGGCCTCGGACTCGTCGCCATCTCGGTCCTCAGGGCGAAGGGCGTGAAGAACATCATCGGCTGCGACGTGGACGAGGCGAAGCTCGCCGCTGCGAGGAAGCAGGGCGCGAAATTGACATTGGATACCCGCGCGCCGGATGCGGCGCAGAAGCTCGGGGCATTGGCGATGGGCAGCCTCGCCGGCGCCATCGATTTCGTTGGCATGCCCGCCACCGCGATGCTCGGCACCGGCGCGCTGAGAAAGGGCGGGCGCTACGTGCTGTGCGGCCTCTACGGCGGGGAGTTTGTGCATCCCCTGCCGCCGATCGCGCAGCGCGCCATCGGCATCGTCGGCTCCTACGTAGGGAACCTGCAGGAACTGAAGGAAGTGGTGGCGCTGGCGAAGAAGAAGAAACTCAAGGCCACGCCAGTGGAGCTGCGCTCCTTGAGCGAGGTGAGCCGCACGCTGGAAGAGCTGAAGGCCGGCAAGGTCCTCGGGCGAGTCGTCATCGACATGGAGAAAGAAGCGGCGTGACGCCATTCAGCTGGACCAACCCCTATGCCTGGCCGCGCAAGCCTGTCCTGGCGAGGAACATCGTCGCCACCTCGCAGCCGCTTGCCGCGCAGGCCGGCCTGCAGATGCTCGTGGCGGGCGGCAACGCGGTGGACGCGATTCTCGCCACCGCCATCACGCTCTCGCTGGTCGAACCGGTGTCCAACGGCATCGGTTCGGACGCCTACGCGATCGTCTGGGACGGCAAGGAGCTGCACGGGCTGAACGCCTCCGGGCGCTCGCCCGCGGGCTGGACGCCGGCGTACTTCGGCGACGCGAAGGCGATGCCGGTGCGCGGCTGGAATTCGGTGAGCGTGCCGGGCTGCATTTCGGCCTGGGTCGAGCTGCACCGCAAATTCGGCAAGCTGCCTTTCGAGCGCCTGTTCGAGGCCGCGATCCGCTACGGGCGCGAGGGCTTCCTCGTGTCGCCGACCATCGCCGGGCAATGGGCGGCGCAGGCGAAGGAGCTGAAGGTGCAGCCCGGCTTTGCCGAGGCCTTCATGCCGGGCGGCCGGCCGCCCGGGGTGGGCGAAGTGTTCAAGTTCCCCGAGCACGCGGCGACCCTTGAGAAGATCATGGCGGCCAGGGGCGAGGCCTTCTATCGCGGCGAACTCGCGCAGAAGATCGAGGCCTTCGCGCAGCAGCATGGCGCGGCGATGCGCGTTTCGGACCTTGCCGCCCACAAGTGCGACTGGGTCGGCACCCTGCAGCACGATTACCGCGGCTATACGATCCACGAGATCCCGCCCAACGGCCAGGGGATCGTGGCGCTGATCGCGCTCGGAATCCTCGAGCACTTCGAGATGGCGTCGATCCCGGTGGATTCGGCCGACAGCTTCCACTTGCAGATCGAGGCGGTGAAGCTCGCCTTCGCCGACGCGCAGGCCTACGTCGCCGACATCGATTACATGCCTTTCGCCCCCGGCAAACTGCTGGACGCGAATTACCTGAAGGAAAG
>CAZVZV010000163.1:0-11231 GCA_964631735.1 uncultured Enterobacteriaceae bacterium | reverse complement strand
CCGCAGAACGCGGTGCGCGCCGAGTGGACGCGGCTGGTGCCGATGATCCTGGTGGGGACTGTGCTTGGCGTGACCTTGCTGGTGAATTTGCCGCGGGCTGCAGGGATGTTCGCGCTGGGCGCGTTTGTTTTCGGTTACGCGCTGTATGGCCTCTTCAGGCATGAATCGAAGAAAGTAATTGCCGCTGGATGGGCATGGGCGGCTGGCCTGGCCGGCGGCATCACCAGCACGCTGTTCGGTGCGGGCGGGCCGCCTTACGCGATCTACCTTTCCCAGCGCGGGCTGAGCAAGGAACAGTTCCGCGCGACCATGGGCTTCGCCACACTCACCAGCATCTCGCTGCGTGTCACGGCATTCCTGCTGACCGGGCTGCTGCTCGATCCGAGCGTGTGGTTGGCTGCGATTGCGGTGATCCCCGCTTCGCTGCTCGGCATTTTCGTGGCGCAGCGCATGTTCCTGAAGATCTCGCGCGAGCAGCTGCTGCGCGCGGTGGCGGTGGTGCTGCTGGCGACGGGCGGGTCGCTGGTGGCGAGAGCGCTGGCCTAGCCGCCGACCATGTAGTCCCGCGTCCACGGCAGCGGATTGCGCTCCGGGTCCCCGCTCTTCACCGCCAGCACCTGCTGGATCGACACCCAGTTGCGCTCGAAGGCGTGCGCGCAGCCGGCGAGGTAGGTGCGCCAGATGCGCAGCCGCTTGTCGCCGCTATAGGCGCGCGCCGCATCGAGCTTCTCTTCCAGCCGATCGCTCCACTGGCGCAACGTCCTGGCGTAGTGCAGCCGCAGCGTTTCGCAATCCATCACTTCCAGCCCCGCCGCAGCCATTTCCCGGATCACCAGCGACAGGTGCGGCAGCTGGCCGTGCGGGAACACGTACTTCTGGATGAAGTCGCCGCCACCCATGCCTACCGCCCGGCTGTCCGGGTCCACCGAGGTGATGCCGTGGTTCAGCACAATGCCGCCGTCGGCCAGCAGCCGCTGGATGGCGCCGAAGTACACCGGCAGGTTCTTCAGCCCGACGTGCTCGAACATGCCGATGGAGGCGATCTTGTCGAACTGGCCCTCGCCCGACACCTCGCGGTAATCCTGCACGCGCACCTCGCAGCGCTCCTCGAGGCCCGCGGCGCGGATGCGCTGGTTGGCTAGCGCGTGCTGGTTGTGCGACAGCGTGATGCCGATGGCCTTCGCGCCGTAGCGCCCGGCGGCGTGCATCACCAGCGCCCCCCAGCCGCAGCCGATGTCCAGCAGCCGGTCGCCGGGCTTGAGCATGAGCTTGCGACAGATGTGGTCGAGCTTGTGCTCCTGTGCGGTCGCGATGTCCTCGCTGCCATCGCGGTAGTAGGCGCAGGAATAGACCATGCGCGGGTCCAGCCACAGCGCGTAGAAATCGTTGGACACGTCGTAGTGGTAGCGGATCGCCTCGGCGTCGCGCTCCTTGCTGTGCCCTTTGTGGAACAGCGACGGCAGCCGGCCCTTGCGCGCCGGTCCCCAGTGGCGCGCCAGGCCTTCGGCGACGCGCATCGCGTCGGCGATCGGGCCGTCGACCTCGAGGTGGCCCTCGACGTAGGCCTCCGCCAGCTTGGCGAGATCGGCGTTGACGAAATAGCGCAGCGCCGCCGGGCCGGGCACCCGCAGCGTCACGGTCGGGTGCTCACCGAGGTCGTAGCGCTTGCCGTTCCACAGCTGGATCGCGACCGGCAGGCTCGTTTCCATGCGGAACTCGCCGACCATCTTCTCGATGCGCTCTTCGAGCATGTCGACCCTATGCGGATTTCTCGCGCATCGTAACGAATTCCTCGGCCGCCGTGGGATGGATGCCGATGGTGGAATCGAATTGCGACTTGGTCGCCCCGAGCTTTATGGCGATGGCCAAGCCCTGGATGATTTCCCCGGCGTCGGGCCCGATCATGTGCGCGCCGAGCACGCGCTGCGACGCCGCGTCCACCACCAGTTTCATGAAGGTTTGCTCTGCGTGACCGCCGAGCGTGAGCTTGAGGGCGCGGAACGCGCTCTTGTAGATCTCCACTGTGCCGTGGCGCTCGCGCGCGCGCTCCTCGGACAGGCCGACGGTGGCGAGATTGGGATTGGAGAAAACCGCCGTGGGCACGTTGGCGTGGTCCATCGCAGTGGGCTCGCCGCCAAACAGCGTCTTCGCCAGCGCAATGCCCTCGGCGGTGGCCACTGGCGTGAGGTTGAGCCGGTTGGTGACGTCGCCGATGGCGTGGATCGAATCCACCGAGCTCTTCGAGTAGGCGTCCACCACCACCGCGCCGTCGGCGGCAAGCTTCACCCCCGCGCCTTCCAGCCCCAGGCCGGCGGTGTTGGGCCCCCTGCCGGTGGCGAACATGACGAGGTCCACTTCCTGCGCGGACCCGTCTTCGTAAGCGACCTCGATTCCCTGCTCCAGTCTTGCGGGATTCGATTGCAGCCGGATGGTGACGCCTTTGTTCCTCATCTCCTGCGCGAGGCGCTCGCCGAGCTCGCCGTCGAAGCCGCGCAGCAGCCGCGCGCCGCGGTAGGCGAGCGTCGTCTCCACGCCGAGGCCCTGGAAAATGGAGGCGAACTCCACCGCGGTGTAGCCGCCGCCCACCACCAGCGCGCGCCGCGGCAGTTTCTCCAGGTGGAAGGCTTCGTTGGAGGTGATGCCCAGCTCGCGCCCCGGGATTGCGGGGAGCCGCGGCCAGGAGCCGGTGGCGACGAGGATGTGCCGCGCGCTGTAGCGTTTGCCGCCGAGCTCGACCGTGTGCGCGTCCAGCACGGTGGCGCGCCCGCGCAGGATCTGCGCGCCAGCGCTCAGCAGCGCCTTCTCGTACACGCCGTTCAGGCGCGCGATTTCGCGGTCCTTGTTGGCGAGCAGCGTCGGCCAATCGAACTTCGGTTCGCCGACGCTCCAGCCGAAGCTGCGCGCCACTTCGAATTCCTCGCGGGTGTGCGCCGCGTAGGCGAACAGCTTCTTCGGAATGCAGCCAAGGTTGACGCAGGTGCCGCCGAAGCGGTCGCATTCGGCGACCGCGACGCGCGCGCCGTAGGACGCCGCGTAGCGGCTCGCGCGCACCCCGCCCGAGCCGCCGCCGATGGTGAACAGGTCGAAGTCGGGCTTCAGCTTGCTTTGGTGCGCATCACTTCAGGTTGGGGAGGTTGATCTCCACCAGTTCCAGGTGCGCCAACAGCGCCTTTTGATCCGGCTTGTCGGCCAGCCACTTGAGGGCGGCGCGCACTTTTTCCTCGAGCTGCGCGCGTGGCGCTCCCTCGAAGCCGGCGAACAGCTGCGCGAGCTCGCCGAGATTGGCGGACTGGGCAGCGGCGCGGATCTGACCCAGACGCTGCTCGATGCCGGCGCGATCCAGGTTGGTGACCAGCTTCAGGGTCTTGTCATGCATGCTCATCGCGCGTTCCTCCCGCAGTCAGCCAGACGCGGGAGATTGTACCAGCGCGTAGCAGCCTTCCGTCGCGCGCACGCGTCCCTCGGCGGCGAGCTTGCCGAGGTGCGCGGCGAGCGAGCGCATGGCCACCGCGTGCAGGCGCGGCTGCACGTCGTCGTACACCTCGAGCACCAGTTCCTCCAGCGTCGGCGCGCCGAGACGCGCCAGGGCGGAAGCGATTTTCGCTTCGCGTGCCAGGCGGTGGCGGATCAGGCGCCTCGCCTCGCGGTGCGGCTCGCCGATGAGATAACCATGGCCCGGCGCGAGTATCAGGATGTCCTCGCCGAGCAGCTGCTCGAGCGAGGCGAGGTAGGCACGCATGTCGCCGTCGGGCGGATTGATCACCACCGTCGAGCCCTGCATCACGTGATCTCCCGTGAACAGCATCCTCGTATTCTCGAGCAGGTAGCACAGGTGATTGGAGGCGTGCCCCGGCGTGTGCAGCGCGCGCAGCGACAGGCCGCTGAGCATCAACCGGTCGCCGTGCCCGAGCACGCGGTCGGGCACGAAGCTGCGGTCCTGCCCGCCGTGCTCTGGCGCGGGCCGGCCGATCAGCAGCGCGCCGGTCGCAGCCTTGATCGCCTGCGCAGCGGGCGAGTGGTCCATGTGCGTGTGGGTGCACACCACCCAGCGGATGGCGCCTGCTCCGGCAGCGAGCACCGCGGCGATGTGCGTATCGATCGCCGGTCCCGGGTCGATCACCGCAAGATCCTTCTCGCCCACCAGGTAGGTGTTGGTCCCCGGCCCGGTCATCATGCCGGGGTTGGGCGCGATGACGCGCGTCACGTACGGGTCGAGGCGCTTGGGCGCGCCGGGCTTGAGCACGATGCTGGTCTGTCCGCTTTCTTCCGGATCGCTCCAGTGGATCTCGAAATACTGCGGGTCGCGCCGCCGGTAGAGCGCCTGCGCGCCGTCGGGCCCCAGTGCCCAGCAGGCGCGGTTGGTTTCGACCTCTGCCTCGCGCGCGTGCTCGAGCGCGTCCTTGGCGCGCGCGAAGCGCGCCAGATCCGCCAGCGTGTTCCTGGTGGCGAACACCAGGTCCATGGCACCGCTCGCCTCGCGCTCGAGCGCCTCCTGCGGGCGCAGCCACTGGCTGGCGATCAGTTCGGTGCCGTCGTGCGCGCCGTGCTGGCCTTCCGGCGCCAGCGCGAGGAAGAAGCGCGTGTCGAAGCGCCGCGCGCGCCCCGGCGCGGTGATCCAGTGGCCGAAATAGGCGAGTTCGTGTGCGCGCAGCAGCAGCCGCTCGCGCTCGAGGAATTCGGCGAAGGCCAGCTTGCCGGCGTGCAGCAGCCCGCGATACTGCGCGAGCTGCGCGGCGCGCTGCGCGCCCAGCGCGCGACCGTCCTCGCCCTGGGCGAGCAGGATGCCGGCCTCCTCGAAACACTCGCGCAGCGCGGCCACCCAGTAGGCGAGCCCGCCGGAGTCCAGGCCCAGGCGCTTGCTCGCCTCGGCGTCGTCCAGGCCGTGCACGCGCCGCAGCACGCGTTTGTCCTGGTCGGCCTTGTCGAGCGCACCGCCCGGAAACACGTGCGCGCCAGCGAGGAACGCGGCGCTCTTCGTGCGCTGCAGGAGAAACGCTTCGGGGCCGAGGCTGCCGTCGCGCAGCAGCAGCACGGTCGCCGCCGGACGCGCAACGAGGTTTTGCGCCATCTGCTTGCGCTCAGGCGGCCCGGCCCGCGCGGTCCTTGTCGTTCTGCGCCTTGATCAGGTCGCGCGCCTTCTGCCAGTCGGCATCGGACATCTTGTCCAGTTCGGTGAAGTAGGCGCCAGTGGCGAGGTAGCCCGCGCCGTCGATGGCAATGGTCTCGCCCGAGAGCCACTCGCAGCCGTCGGCCATCAAGAACGTGGCGAGGTTCTGCAGCTCGGACATCTGGCCGAAGCGGCGCATCGGGTTGACTTTGGTGGATTCGCCGAAGTCGGCCCCCGGACGCAGGCGCTTGGTCGCGCCCTCGGTGGGGAAGGGTCCCGGCGCGATGGCGTTGAGCCGGATGCCGTGCTTGCCCCATTCGACAGCGAGCGACTTGGTCATCACATGCAGCCCGGCCTTGGACATGGCGGAAGGCACGACGTAGGGCGAGCCGGTCCACACCCAGGTCACCAGGATCGAGATCACCGAGCCTTTGTCGCCGCCCTCGATCCAGCGCTTGCCGACCGAATGGGTGACGTAGAAGCTGCCGTGGAACACGATGTTGGCGATGGCGTTGAAGCCGTTGGGCGTCAGGTCCTTGGTCGGGCTGATGAAGTTGCCGGCGGCATTGTTCACGAGGCCCGTGAGCGGCCCGGACTCCTCCCAGATGCGCTGCGCCATGGCGTCCACCGCGGCGTAGTCGCGGATGTCCACCGCGTGCGTGCGCACCTTGCCGCCGTGCTTCGCCATCAGCTCCTTCGCCGTGGCGTCGAGCACGCCGCCGCGGCGGCCCGCGATCCACACGCCGGCGCCGAGCTGCAGGTATTTTTCGGCGATCTCCTTGCCCAGGCCGGTGCCGCCGCCGGTGATGAGGATGTTCTTGCCCTTCAGCAGCCCGTCCTGGAACATGCGCTTCTCCTTGAGGGAAGCGCTTATTCTAAGGGGCCCTGTCCTGCGGTTTAGCTGTCATTCTTCTTCGTTCTTCGCGGCTTGAGCTTGAGCCGCCGGCTGAGCAGGGCATCGCGCTTGAGCTGCTCGCGATGGGGGCGGGCGGGATTGCCCGAGACGACGATGCCCGCGGGCACGGACTTGGTGACCAGCGCCAGGGACATCACCGTGGCACCGGCGCCGATCGTCAAATGTTCCAGGATGCCGCCGCGGGCGGCAATGATCACCCGATCCTCCAGCACCGTGCTCCCCGCCATGCCGGACTGGGCGACGATCAGCACGTCCTCGCCCACCTGGCAGCCGTGGGCGATCTGCACCAGATTGTCGATCTTCGTGCCGCGCCCGATGCGCGTGCTGCCCATGGCCGCCCGGTCGACGCACGATCCCGCGCCGATCTCCACGTCGTCGCCGATCACGACGTTGCCCACCTGGGGAACCTTCACGTGGGTCGCGCCGTCCCGGGTGAAACCGTAGCCGTCCGCACCGATGGAGACGTTGTTGTGCAGGATCACCCGCGACCCCAGCACACACCCCTCGCGCACCACGGCGCCGGGGTAGAGCAGGCACTCTTCGCCGATGCGCGCTTGCGCCAGCACGGTGGCGTTGGGATAGATCACCGTGCGCGGCCCGATCTCCGCGTCTGGTCCCACATAGGCGCCGGACATCACCGTTGCCGTGGGAGAGACCCGCGCCGCGGAGTCCACGTGCGCGCCCGGATGCACCCCGGGAAGATGCCGCTCGGCCTTCGTCAGGAATTGCAGCGCCCGCGCGAACGCCAGGAAGGGCTTGGGCACCCGCAGCAGCACCGCTCCGGCGGGCGGGCGCTGCGCCTTGGCATCCACGATCACCGCCCCGGCGCGGGTGGTGGCCAGGTGCGCTGCGTACTTGGGACTACCCAGGAACGTCAGGTCGCCCTGCGTCGCCGTCTCCAGCGGCGCCACGCCGGTAATGAGCACGCTGCCGTCACCTTCCACGGCTGCGCCCAAGTGCGTGGCGAGGGTCGCGACAGAGGTGGGGGTGATGGCGGCCATGGGGTCCTCACCCCGCCTTGCTAAACGGTCAGCACGATCTTGCCGATGTGCTGCGAGGATTCCATCAGCTTGTGCGCCTCGCTTGCCTGGGCGAGCGGGAAGGTCTTGTAGATTACCGGCTTGATCCTGCCGGCCTCGATCAGCGGCCAGATTTTTTCCTGCAAGCTCCGCGCAACCGCGCCCTTGAACTCCACCGGGCGCGGGCGCAGCGTCGAGCCGGAGATCGTCAGGCGCTTGCGCATTACTTCGTTCACGTCGAGCTCGGTCTTCGCGCCGCGCAGGAAGGCGATGAACACCAGGCGCCCTTCGTCGGCCAGGGCCTTCAGTTCCATCGGCACGAAATCCCCCGCCGCCATGTCGAGGATTACGTTCACGCCCTTGCCGCCGGTGGCGGCCTTTACGCCGGCGACGAAGTCCTGGGTCTTGTAATTGAAGGCAGCAGACGCGCCGAGCTTCACGCAGGCAGCGCACTTTTCGTCCGTGCCCGCGGTGGCGAACACGCGGTTGCCCATCGCAACAGCCATCTGGATCGCGGTGACACCGATGCCGGAGGTGCCGCCGTGCACCAGCAGCGTCTCGCCCGGCGCGAGCCTGCCGCGGTCGAACACGTTCGACCACACGGTGAAGAAGGTTTCCGGCAGCGAGGCCGCCTCGATCATGGATAGGCCCTTGGGCACCGGCAGCGCCTGCACTTCCGGCGTCACGCAGAATTCGGCGTAGCCGCCGCCATGGGTCAGCGCGCAGACTTTGTCGCCGGCCTTCCAGCGTGTCACCGCGCTGCCGCAGGCGACCACCTCGCCGGCGATCTCCAGCCCGGGCAGGTCGGAAGCATCGGGCGGCACCGCATAGAGGCCCATGCGCTGCAGCACGTCGGGGCGATTGACCCCCGCGGCAGCAACCCTGACGAGGATCTCGTTCGGTTTCGGTTCGGGACGTGGGCGTTCTGCGGGGCGCAGCACCTCGGGCCCGCCGGGTTTCTCGATCTGGATGGCGCGCATCAAGGCTCGAATCTTAACGCATGGCCCGCGCGGGGCTATGATGCGCAGCTTCATGCCGCGCCTTTGCGCATTCCTCGCAGCACTTATCCTTGCGTCCGCGGTGGACGCGCGCGAACCAGCGCCGTTGCCCGGCGCCAAAGGGCACGTCTCGCTCGGTGCTCACGTTGACGTGCTGGAGGATGCCGATGGCCGGCTGCAGCTTGACGACTTGCGCCGCCTGCCGCACGCCGGGCGCTTCGTCCCGGCGGCTTCCGACCCGCTCAACTTCGGCTATACACGCTCGGCCTGGTGGTTGCGCTTCAGCCTGCCCGGCGGCGCGCCGGCCGGCGAGGAGCTGCTGCTCGAGATCGCCTTTCCGAGCATCGACCGCATCGAGTTCCATCTGCCCGAGCCGCGGCCGGAGGAAGCGCCGCGCTACTGGACGCGCATCGCCGGCGACGACTACCCCTGGGCGGCGCGCGAGGTGAGCCACCGCAATCACCTTTTCCGCTTCAGCGTGCCGGCGCAGCCGGGCGCGCACGTGTATTACCTGCGCCTCGAATCGCAGAGCGTTCTGACGGTGCCGCTTGCGCTGTGGCGGCCGGAGGCATTTGCCGGGCGCGACCACGATGTGCAACTCCTGCTCGGCTTGTTCTACGGCCTCGCGCTGGCGCTGGTGCTCTACAACCTGATGTTGTTCTCTACAGTGCGCGACCGCACCTACCTCATCTACGTGCTGTACGCGACCGCGTTCGGCCTGTTCCTGTTTGGCTACGACGGACTCGCCTACCAGTACCTGTGGCCCGAGAGTCCCTGGTGGGCGAACCACGCGGCCGCCACTTCGCTCTCGCTCACCCTCGCGCTAGGGGCGCTGTTCGCGCGCACTTTCCTCGACATCCGCCGCATCGCACCGCGCGCCGACTGGGCGATGGTCGCGGTCGTCGCCGCCGGCTTCGCCCTGGCCGCGTGCTCGGCGACCGGCCGGCTGCTGACCTACGGCGAGGTGCTGCGTACCATCTCGGTGCTCGGTTTCCTCGCCGCCGCGCTGTCCATCTTCGTCGCGGTGCGCGCGCTGCTCGACGGCTACCGGCCGGCTCGCTATTTCCTGCTCGCCTGGGCCGGGCTGCTGGTCTTCATCCTGCTCGGCGCGCTGCGCAACTTCGCGCTGGTGCCGACCAACATCGCCACCATCTACGGACTGCACTTCGGCTTCGTGCTCGACGTGCTGCTGCTGTCCTTCGCGCTGGGAGACCGCATCAACATCCTGCGGCGCGAGCGCACGGCAGCGCATGCGGAAACACTGGAGGCGCAGCAGCTGCTGCTCGAGGCGACACGCGAGAACGAGCGCGAGCTGGCGACGCGCATCGCGGTGCGCACCGCGGAACTGAACAAGGCCAACGAGCGCCTGCGCGGCGAGGCAGGCGAGCGCGAGCAACTGATGGAGCAGCTGCGCGGGCAGGAGGAGCACCTGCGCTTCATGGCGCAGCACGATCCGCTCACGGGGCTACCCAACCGCACCTCGATGCAGCAGCGCCTCACGCTCGCGCTGGAGCTGGCCAAGCGCAACCGCAAGAAGGTGGCGGTGATGATGGTGGACCTGAATGATTTCAAGCGCATCAATGACACGCGCGGCCATCCCGCCGGCGACCAGGCGCTGGTGCAGCTGGCGGCGCGCCTGCGCACCAGTGTGCGCGGCTCGGATACCGTGGCGCGCTATGGCGGTGACGAGTTCGTCATCCTGGCCGGCGAGCTCGACCGCGTGGAGGACGTCGGCATGGTGGCGGAAAAAGTGGCGGACATGGTCAGCGTGCCGCTGTCGCTTGCGGGCGGCGTGACGCAAGTGTCCTGCTCGATCGGCATCAGCGTGTTTCCCGACGACGCAGAGGGCGGGGACGAGCTGATCGCGCTCGCCGACAAGGCGATGTACGCGTCCAAGGCGGCGAAGGGGAAACGCTACGCGTTCTACAACGCGACTTAGCGCGCCAGTTGCCGCGCGGCCCAGGCGAGATCCACGTTGCCGCCCGAGATCACCACGCCGACCTTCTTTCCCTTCGCGTCGATCTTTCCCTGCAGCAGTGCGCTCGCCGCGAGCGCACCCGTGGGCTCGACCAGCATCTTCATTCGCTCCCACAGGAAGAACATGGTCTGCAGCAATTCCTCGTCCGTCACGGTGAGGATGTCGTCCACGTAGCGCAAGATCAGCGGGAAAGTCACCTTGGGCCCGAGCGAGGCGGTGCGCGCGCCGTCGGCGATGGTGTCGGGCGTCTTGATCACCTGCAGCGTCTTTGACCTGAATGAACGCGCGCCGTCGTCGCCCGCCGCCGGCTCCACGCCGATTACGCGGCACTGCGGCGAGAGGTGCTTGGCCGCCACGGCGCAGCCTGAAAGCAATCCGCCGCCGCCGCAAGGCACCAGCAGGATGTCCAGCGGCCCAGTCTGTTCGATCAGTTCCTTGGCGGTGGTTCCCTGTCCTGCGGCGACGTGCGGATGGTCGAAGGGCGGGATCAGGGCGAGGCCGCGTTCCGCCGCAAGCCGCTCCGTGATCTTCTGCCGGTCCTCGTTACTCGCGTCGTAAGTGACGATTTCGGCACCGTAGCCGCGCGTCGCCTCCAGCTTGACCTTCGGCGCGTCGGTCGGCATGACGATGGTGATGGGAATGCCGAGGAGTTTTCCCGAGAGCGCCACCGCCTGCGCGTGGTTGCCGGAAGAAAAAGCGATCACGCCTTGCTTCCTCTGTTCACCGGCAAGCTGCGACAAGGCGTTGTACGCGCCGCGGAACTTGAACGCGCCCATGCGCTGGAAGTTCTCGCATTTGAAATGCACCCTGGCGCCGGTGAGCGCATCGATGGTGCTCGAGGTGAGCACCGGGGTGCGCCTGGCGTAGGGCTTGATGCGTTCGTGCGCGCGCGCGACGTCGTCGTAGGTCACCGCCACTGTATCAGCGCCTGCGCAGCAATATCTTCGCCCCACTCCTGCAGGAAATGTCCGCCCGTGGCGTGCACATAGGGCTCAGGGCAGTTGCGGATGATCTTGCGCAAGGCGTTCATGACTGGCACACCGAGCACCGGATCCGTGGCACCGATCGCCATGAAGCTCTCGCCTTTCCAGGAATTCATCCACCAGTCGCGCGCCCGGCGCGAAAGCGCCGCGCCCGGCGCCTCCGGCCGGTCGGGCACCAGGTTCGGGAAAGCGCGTGCGCCGGCTTTGGACGCAAGGTCTGGAAACGGCGC
>CAZVZV010000162.1:0-3501 GCA_964631735.1 uncultured Enterobacteriaceae bacterium | reverse complement strand
GAAAACTCCTAGGCAATGGGGGCGGCGTCGATTTCTCTGTGGGTGGTGATCGCGCTCGTGCTGGTCGCGCTGGCATTCGATTTCCTGAACGGCTTCCACGACGCGGCCAACTCGATCGCCACCGTGGTCTCCACCCGCGTGCTCAAGCCCTATCAGGCGGTGATCATGGCGGCATTCTTCAACTTCGCCGCGCTGTTCGTGTTCCACCTCAGCGTCGCCACCACCGTCGGCAAGGGCATCGTCGAGCAGGGCATCATCGACCACTACCTCGTTTTCGGCGCGCTGGTCGGCGCCATCGCCTGGAACCTCGTCACCTGGTACTACGGCATCCCGTCGTCCTCCTCGCACGCGCTGATCGGCGGGCTGGTGGGCGCCGCGGTGGCCAAAGCCGGCACCGGGGTGTTGGTACCCGCAGGGATCCTCAAGACCTGTGCCTTCATTCTGATTTCGCCGCTGGTGGGCATGCTGTTCGGCGCGCTCCTCATGCTGCTGGTGAGTTGGCTCTTCGTGCGCTCGACGCCCTCGCGCGTCGACCGCTGGTTCCGGTGGCTGCAGCTGGTATCGGCGGCCCTTTACAGCCTGGGCCACGGCGGCAACGACGCCCAAAAGACGATTGGCATCATCTGGATGCTGCTGATCGCCGCGGGCTTTCTCGGCGCGCAGGATCCCGTGCCGATCTGGGTGGTGATCGCCTGCTACGTGACGATCGCGGTCGGCACCGCCTTCGGCGGCTGGCGCATCGTCAAGACCATGGGGCAGAGGATCACCAAGCTCAGGCCGGTGGGCGGCTTCTGCGCCGAGAGCGGCGGCGCGGCGATGCTGTTCATCGCTACCGGACTCGGCATCCCGGTGTCCACCACGCACACTATCACCGGTGCCATCGTCGGCGTTGGATCCGCGCAGTCGGCCTCCGCGGTGCGCTGGGGAGTGGCCGGCAACATCGTCTGGGCCTGGGTGCTCACCATCCCCTGCTCGGCCTTCATCGCCGCCATCGCGTGGTGGCTGGGGCGGCAACTCTTCTAGCGCGCGCCCGCCTGCCGCGGCCCTGCCCGTAGGGTGGGCCAGGGGCCCACCGTACGCCGTGGGCCAGGGGCCCACCCTACGATCGCACGGACGTATGGTGGGCCAGGGGCCCACCCTACTAGTGCATCTGGTGCGCCGGCTGGCGCGCGCCTGCTTCCTCGACTGAGAGCTCGAGCTTCAGCTCGCCGCCCTTTTCCAGTTGCAGCGTCAGCGGCAGCCTCTCGCCCTTCGCGAGCGCTCCCTTGAGGTCCACCAGCATCAGGTGGGCCCCTCCCGGTTTCAACTCGAAGCTGCCGTTCGCCGGGACCTCGAAGGCCTGCACCTGGCGCATCTTCATCACGTCGCCCTCGCGCAGCGTGACGTGCATCTCGACGCGCCCAGCCACCGGCGAGGAAGCGCCGACGACGCGGTCGGCGGCGCCCGCGTTGCGCAGCAGCATGAAGCCTGCGCCCACCTTCGACCCCGGCGGCGTGGCGCGCGTCCAGGGCTGGTGCACGCTCACCTGCGCCCAGGCGGGCAGGGCGAAAAACAACACGGGGATCAGCCAGCGTCGCATCGCTTGTTCTCCTCTTCCTGCAGTTTCCGCCAGAACACCTTTCCGGTCGCAGTCCTGGGCAGTTGCTCGACGAACTGCACGACACGGGGATACTTGAACGCCGCCATGTGCTCCTTCGCCCAGGCGACCACGTCTTCCTCGCGCACGCGTCCGCGCGACGCGGCTTTGAGCACCACCATCGCCTTCACTGTTTCGCCCCGGTGCGCATCGCGTGTGCCGATGACGCAGGCCTCCTGGATGTCCGGGTGCGCGTACAGCATCGCCTCCACCTCCGCCGGCCACACCTTGAAGCCCGACGCATTGATCATGCGCTTGAGGCGGTCGGTGATGAAGAAGTAGCCCTCTTCGTCGAAGTAGCCCAAGTCGCCCGTGCGGAAGAACTGCTTGCCGTCGTGCTCGAGGAAGGCCTCCGCGGTGGCCTTGGGCTGCTTCCAGTAGCCCTGGAACACCTGCGGGCCGTGGGTGATGATCTCGCCGACCTCGTTCGGCCCCAGTTCCCTGAACGTCACCGGGTCGATCACCCGCGAGTCGGTGTCGAAGAACGGAATGCCGGCGCACTGGCGCTTGGGCCGCTGCGGCGGATTGGTGTGCGATGGCGCCGACGTCTCGGTGAGCCCGTAGCCTTCGATAAAGGGCAGCCCCAAGCGTTCCTGCAGCTTCGCCGCCACCGCCTCGGGCATCGCGGCGCCGCCGCCGCCGATGCGCACGAGCGAAGACAGGTCAAACTTCGACAGCTCCGGGTTGGCGAGGAAATCCACGATCATGGTGGTAATCCCCGTCACGCTGGTGACCCGGCAGCGCTGGATCAGTTCCGCTGCAAGGTTGCGGTCCCAGCGCGTCATCAGCACCGAAGTGCCGCCGAGCTGGATCGGCACGTTCATGTTGGCCTGCATGCCGGTGAGGTGAAACAGCGGCAGCACGCCGAGCACCACCGACTCGCTCGAGGACTGAACCCAGGCGCAGGCGCCGGTGCTGGTGGCCAGGAGATTCGCGTGCGTCAGCATGGTGCCCTTGGGATGGCCGGTGGTGCCCGAGGTATAGGGCAGCACCGCGAGATCGCCGGGGCCGGTGGTTTGCGGGCCTGGCACGTGCCCTGCCACCAGCGCCTGGTTCCATGAGGCAGCGACGAGGCGCGGCACGCGCACGAAGTCCGGCAGGTCGAGATCCGTCGCTTCGCGCAGATAGTCCGAGTAGGTCCCCAGCACGCAGTGCGCGAGTCCCTTGCCCACGTGCGGCTCGATCTCGCTGAACAGGTCCTGCGTGCTGACGATCACGCGGGCGTCGGAATCGGCGATGTAGTACGCCAGTTCATCGCGCTTGTTCATCGGGTTGACCGGCACCACCACCGCGTCGGCGCGCAGGATGGCGTAGTAGCCGATGATGAATTGCGGGCTGTTCTGGGCGTAGAGCAGCACCCGGTCGCCGCGCGCGACGCCGCAGGAGAGCTGCAGGAACCCGGCGAGCGCCGCGACCTCACGCTCGAGCGCGGCGTAGGAAAGCACGCTGCCGTAGTAGATGATCGCGGGCTTCTCGGGATAGCGGCGCGCGCTTACTTCGAGGTTGTAGTACAGGCTGGTGCGGGGGATCGTCAGCGCCTTGGGGACGCCTGGGGGCCAGTGGGCAAAGTGACGGTCGAAGAAAGCCATGAACGCTCGTCAGGCAGCGAATCTTTTCACGGCCTTCTCGTTCCATTTCATGCCCAGGCCGGGACCCGCCGGGCCGATCGCCTTGCCGCCCCTGATCCGCACCGGATCCTCGAGCACCGCATCGGCCCAATCGACGTATTCCAGCCAGTGGCAGGTGGGCGTCACCGGGAGCAGCTGGCAGCTCGCCTCGGGAAACAGGTGGCTCGACATTCCCGACCCGCGCCTTGCGCCAGAGCTGCGGCTCGCAGCCATCCGGTGACGCCGCCGATGCGCTGC
>CAZVZV010000161.1:0-11142 GCA_964631735.1 uncultured Enterobacteriaceae bacterium | reverse complement strand
CGACTGGCACCGCAAGGGGCTCGGCCGGCGCCTGATGGGCCAGCTGATCGACGTGGCGCGCGCGCGCGGCTTGCGCTCGATGCTCGGCCACGTGCTGGCGGAGAACCGCGGCATGCTGCAGTTGTGCCAGAGCCTCGGCTTCTCTATCGGCGACAGCATCGAGGGCGCGATGATCAAGCGCGCTACGCTGGCGCTAGGCTAGCGATTGACATCCTCGGCACGGCGCTTCAGGTAGCAGGTCAGCGCGCTGGAAGACGCGGCGAACGCCCAGCACAGGAAAAAACCGATCGAATACACGGCCAGGCGGCTCAGACTGCTCGGCTCACCGAAGATGTGCAGCTCCTTCGGATCGAACACCGTGAAGAACAGCACCTCGCCCACGCCGCCGACGAGGAACGAAGGCCACAGGATCACCATCCAGTTCTTCATAGCCCCTCCTGCACCACGCGCCACTCGCGGCGCGGATCCTCCAGCGCGACGCGCCAGCGCCCCGCCGGCAGCGGCGGCAGTTCGGCCTCGTACACGCCCTTCGCCACCGGCGCGAGGCGCAGCCTGACGTCGTGCCCGGCGCGCGTGGCGTGTGCGAGCTGCGCGAACAGCGCCTCCGGCGCTGCGCCCGCGAGCGTGACACGAAGGCGCCCGTGTGCCGCCTCGATGCTGGCCTGCACGCCGAGCCGGCGCGCGTTCTCCTCGCGTGCCAGCACCTGGTTGATGGCCAGGCCGCGCTTGTAGTAGTCGTCGGCCACCAGGCCGTCGGCGGAAGCGACAGCGAGCCAGATCGTCACCGCGCCCGCGGCGATCACGGCGGCGGGCCCGGACATCAGGATCCAGGGCCAGGGTTCTCGAGTCCACGCCCAATCTGGTTTCATGCGCTCACCTCACGATGAAGACGGATTTCTCGCGCACCGCGACGCCTTCGACGCCGACGGCGCTCACCTCGAACTCGATGCGGTGCGTGCCGGGCTGCACCGCGCCGGGCTGGGTGCGGACCTTGACCGGCACCATGCGGCTGGTGGCTCCGTCGACCTGGATCCTGGCCTCGCCGGAGATATGGATGGTGGGAAGTCCGGACACCGACACCCGGTAGTTGCGCTCGCCTTCGGCGGTATTCATGACCTGCAGGCGGTAGACGTTCTCGATCTGCCCGCCTTCCACCTCGCGCGCGATGGCGGCGCGGTCGCGGATCACGTCCACCTTGAGCGGCACGCGCAGCCACAGGCTTGCGCCGGCGGCGATGATGATGCCACCGAGGGCCGCGCTGTAGAGGAGCACGCGCGGCCGGAATGCGCGCTTGAGCATCTGCGCACGCGTGAGCTTCCGTTCCATGGCGTGAGTGGTGGAATAGCGGATCAGTCCCTTGGGGTAACCCACTTTCTCCATCACCTGGTTGCAGCCATCGATGCAGGCGGCGCAGCCGATGCACTCGTACTGCAGTCCGTTGCGGATGTCGATGCCGGTGGGGCACACCTGCACGCAGATGCTGCAGTCCACGCAATGGCCTTTGCCCTCGCCTTTGCCCCGCGGCTCGCCGCGTTCCCGGTCGTAGGTGATGATCATCGTGTCCTGGTCGAACATCGCGCTCTGGAAGCGCGCATAGGGACACATGTACTTGCACACCTGCTCGCGCATCCAGCCAGCGTTGCCGTAGGTGGCGAAGCCGTAGAACAGGATCCAGAAAGTCTCCCACGGGCCCGTGGCCAATGCAGGGATTTCCTGCCACAGCTCGCGGATCGGCGTGACATAGCCGACGAAGGTGAAGCCGGTCCACAGCGCGAGCGCGATCCACGCGCCGTGCTTGGCCGCCTTCAGACCGATCCTGCGCGGCGTCGGACCTTCCTGGTCCAGGCGCATGCGTGCCGCGCGGTCGCCCTCGATCTTTTGCTCGATCCACAGGAAGATCTCGGTGTACACGGTCTGCGGGCAGGCGAAGCCGCACCATAGGCGCCCGGCAATCGCGGTAAAGAGGAATAGCGACAGCGCCGAGATGATCAGCAGGACGGTGAGGTAGATGATGTCCTGCGGCCAGAACACCAGGCCGAAGATGTAGAACTTGCGGTGCACGATGTCGAAGTGCACCGCCTGGCGCTCGTTCCACTGCAGCCAGGGCGTGCCGTAGAACACGACCTGTGTCGCCCACACCAGCGCCCAGCGCCAGGCGGCGAACCAGCCGCGCACCGCGCGCGGGTAGATGGCCTTGCGGACCTCGTACAGCGACTGCTCGACGAGCCCGCCCGGCGCGTCGTTCATCTCTACTTCTGCGGTTGCGATAGCGAGTAAACGTAGGCGGTCAGCAGGTGGATCTTGGCCGGCGTGAGCAGCTCCTTTTGCGCCGGCATCTGGTTGTTGCGCCCGCGCGTGATGGTCTCGATGATCGCCGGCTCGGCGGAACCGTACAGCCAGGTCTTGTCCGCGAGGTTCGGCGCGCCAAGCTGCGGGTTGCCCTTGCCCTCGGCGCCGTGGCAGGCGGCGCAGGTCTGCGCGAACAGCGGCTTGCCGCGCGCCGTGCGGATGCTTTCGTGCGCCAGGCCGCTCAATGACATTACGTAGTGCGCGACATCTTTCGTGCCTTGCTCGCCGAGCGCCGGCCCCAGCGGCGGCATCACGCCGGTACGGCCCTCGGTGATCGAATGCTTGATGCTCGCCGGGTCGCCGCCATAGAGCCAGTCGCCGTCGGTCAGGTTGGGGAAGCCGCGGCTGCCCGCGCCATCCGAGGCGTGGCACTGCGCGCAGGTGTTGAGGAACAGCTTCTGGCCGATGGCCAGGGCCGCGGGGTCCTTCGCCAGCTGCGCGACTTCCTGGCCAGCGTACTTCTCGTACAGCGGACCGAACTGCGCGTTGGCCTGCGCGTTCTCCTGCTCGAGCTGACCGACCTGGGTCCATTTCCAGTAGCCGGCGTAGCTGCCCAGGCCCGGGTAGAGCGCGAGGTAGGCCAAACCCCAAACGATGGTGATCCAGAACAGCCAATTCCACCAGCGGGGCAGCGGATTGTTGTATTCGCCCAGGTCCTCGTCCCAGGTGTGGCCGGTGGTTTCGGACTCGCTGCCCGCCACGCGGCGCTTGTTCTGCGCCACCAGCAGCACGCCGCAGGCGAGGATGCTGGCCAGCGTGATCACGCCGATGTAGAAATCCCAGAAGCTGCTGGTGAACTGGCTCACGCCTGTTCCCCGTCGTCCAGGGGCAGCCGCGCATCGCGCTCGAAGCGCTCGCGCCGCGCCGACCCGTAGGCCCACCACACGATGCCGAGGAACGCGGCAAAAGCCGCCAGCGTCAGCAGGCTCCTGAGAAGATTGAGGTCCATGTTCAGTTCGCCTTTTGCTTGAGCGCCGTGCCGAGCACCTGCAGGTAAGCGATCATCGCGTCCATTTCGGTTCGCTCCTTCAGATCTGCCTTGGCCCCGGCAAGGTCCTCGTCTGAGTAGGGCACGCCGAGGAAGCGCAGTGCGCGCAGCTTGGCCTCGATGTCCTCGGCGTTGGCCGGCGCCTTCGCCAGCCACGGGTAGCCCGGCATGTTCGATTCCGGCACCAGCTCGCGCGGATTGATGAGGTGCAGGCGGTGCCACTCGTCCGAGTAACGCCCACCGACGCGGTGCAGGTCGGGGCCCGTGCGCTTGGAACCCCACTGGAACGGCCGGTCGTAGACGAATTCGCCGGCCACCGAGTAGTGGCCGTAGCGCTCCACCTCGGCGCGGAACGGCCGCACCATCTGCGAGTGGCAGTTGTAGCAGCCCTCGCGGATGTAGACGTCGCGCCCGGTGAGCTGCAGCGGCGTGTAGGGCTTCAAGCCCGCCACCGGCTCGGTCACCGATTTCTGGAACGACAGCGGCACGATCTCCACCAGGCCGCCGACCGCGATCACCAGGATCACCAGGACGATGAGCAGCGCCTGGTTGCGCTCGATCATGTCGTGCGTGAGTTTCATCGTCGTTCTCCTAGGCGTGGGCCAGCTTGGGCGCCGGAATGGGCGCCTCGATGGACCGGCCGGCGGTCACGGTCTTGAACACGTTCCAGGCCATGATCAGCATGCCGCCCAGGTACAGGACGCCTCCCAGCAGCCGGATGGCGTAGAAGGGATAGGTCGCCTTCACGCTTTCGACGAAGGTGTAGGTGAGCGTGCCGTCCGCGCCCACCGCGCGCCACATCAGGCCCTGCATCACGCCGGCGATCCACATGGCGGCGATGTAGAGCACGATGCCGATGGTCGCCACCCAGAAGTGCAGGTTGATCAGGCGCACGCTCCACATCTCGCTGCGGCCGAAGAGCTTCGGTACGAGGAAATAGATCGCGCCCATCGACACCAGCCCCACCCAGCCGAGCGCGCCGCTGTGCACGTGGCCGATGGTCCAGTCGGTGTAGTGCGAAAGCGCGTTGACGGTCTTGATCGACATCATCGGGCCCTCGAAGGTGGACATGCCGTAGAACGACAGCGACACGACGAGGAACTTGAGGATCGGGTCCTCGCGCAGTTTGTGCCAGGCGCCCGAGAGCGTCATGATGCCGTTGATCATGCCGCCCCAGGACGGGGCCAGCAGGACCAGCGAGAACACCATGCCGAGCGACTGCGCCCATTCGGGCAGCGCGGTGTAGTGCAGGTGGTGCGGGCCCGCCCACATGTAGGTGAAGATCAGCGACCAGAAGTGCACCACCGACAGCCGATAGGAGTAGATCGGGCGGCCGGCCTGCTTCGGAATGAAGTAGTACATCATGCCGAGGAAGCCCGCGGTGAGGAAGAATCCCACCGCGTTGTGCCCGTACCACCACTGCACCATCGCGTCCTGCGCGCCGGCGTAGGCCGAGTAGGACTTCCAGAAACTCACCGGCACGGCGGCGCTGTTGACGATGTGCAGCACCGCGACCGTGAGGATGAAGGCGCCGAAGAACCAGTTGGCGACGTAGATGTGCGGCACCTTGCGCTTCCACAGCGTGCCGAAAAACACGATCGCATAGGCCACCCACACCAGCGCGATCAGGATGTCGATCGGCCACTCGAGCTCGGCATACTCCTTGGAGGTGGTGATGCCGAGCGGCAGTGTGATGGCGGCGAGCACGATCACCGCCTGCCAGCCCCAGAAGGTGAAGGCGGCGAGGCCATCGGAGAAGATGCGCGCGTGGCAGGTGCGCTGCACCACGTAGTAGGAAGTGGCGAAGAGGGCCGAGCCGCCGAAAGCGAAGATCACCGCATTGGTGTGCAGCGGGCGCAGCCGCCCGTAGCTCAGCCAGGGAATATTGAAGTTCAATTCCGGCCACAGCAACTGCGCGGCGATGATGACGCCGACCAGCATGCCGACCACGCCCCAGACCACGGTCATGATCGTGAACTGCCGGACTACGGCGTAGTTGTAGGTCGTTTCGTTATTCATGCAGGCGGACTCCCTGTCAGCGCGCCGGAAGCGATGTTAGGGATGGAGGACGTCCCCTTTTTGACCTGCATCAAAAGAGACAAGAAAATAGGGTCAGACCCCTTTTTTCCAAAAAAGGGGTCTGACCCTATTTTTCGACCTTGTCGTCGTTTTCGAGAATGGCGTAGCCGGGCCGCTCGAGGTCGTCGAACTGCCCGCCCTCAAGGGCGCGCCAGAACACCCAGCCGATCAGGAATACGAGAGCGACCGAGAGGGGGATGAGGAGAGTGAGGCTGCTTTCCATTCTTTGTCGCGCGCCACTGGGCGCAGCGCATTGAGCACCACGATGAAGGAACTTGCCGACATGCCGATCGCCGCCTCCCACGGGCCGATCCAGCCGAGCGCCGCGGCGGGCAGCGCGGCCGCGTTATAGGCGAGCGCCCAGCCGAGGTTCTGGCGCACCTGGCGCATCGCGCCGCGCGAGATCGCCAATACGTCCTGCAAGGCGCCCAGCCGGTCGCCAGTGAGCACCACGTCGGCTAGCAGCTGCGCCGCGTCGGCGCCCGCGCCCATGGCCACCGAGGCGTCCGCTCTCGCCAGCACCGGCGCGTCGTTGAGCCCGTCGCCCACCATCGCCACCACGCGCCCTTCCGACTGCAGGCGCGCCACATAGTCGAACTTGTCCTGCGGTTTGGCGCCTCCCGCCCACGATTCGATTCCCAGCCGCCGCGCCATCGTCTCGACCAGGGCGGGATCGTCGCCGCTCACCAGGTGCACGCGAAGCCCGCGCGCCACGAGCGAGCGCACTACTTCGGCCGCCTCCGGCCGCAGCGCGTCATCGATGAAGAACGCGGCGAGCCAGCGCCCTTCCTCGGCAAGGAATACCTGCGCCTGCGCCTGCGCAGCCGTTGCACCGGCGATCTCCGCACAGAAGCGCCGCGAACCGATGCGTACGAGGCGACCGTCGATGCGCGCTTCGACGCCGAGGCCGGCTTCATTCCGCAAATCCCGTAGGGTGGGCCATGGGCCCACCGTACGCGCACGGAAAGCTCGCGCAAGCGGGTGTGTGCTGGAAGATTCCAGCGCCGCCGCCAGCGCGCGGCATTGCGGCTCGTCCACCTCCGCAAGCAGTGCCACGCGCGCGATCGCAGGCCTGCCGTAGGTCAGCGTGCCGGTCTTGTCCAGCACCACTTCGGTCGCGCGCTCCAGCGCCTCGAGCGCCCGCGAGCGCGTGAGCGCAGCGCCCCGCGCAAGCAATTGAGCGCCCGCGCGCGTCATTACGATCGGCGAGGCGAGCGCCAGCGCGCAGGGACAAGTCGCGACGAGCACCGCCACCGCGAACCAGACGTCTCCCGACATCAGCCAGGCAAACGCAGCCGTCGCCAGCACGACGTAGGTCAAGCTCTGCGCCAACCGGTCGGCGCGCTCCACCAGTGCGGGCCGGCTCGCCGCGGCGCGCTCCACCAACCGGCCGACGGCAGCGGCCTGCGTGTCGGCGCCGACGCGCGTGACGCGCATCGTCAGCGGCTGCTCGAGGTTGACCGAGCCGCCGACGAGGCTCGCGCCCGCAGTCTTCGCCACCGCACGCGACTCGCCGGTGAGCAGCGACTCGTCGGCGCTGGAAACGCCCTCCTCGACCACCCCGTCCGCGGGGATGCGCTCGCCCGCTGGCACCAGCACACGATCGCCCAGCGAGAGTGCGTGCGCCGGGATGCGCTCGGTGACGCCGCCCTGCAGCCGCAGCGCGAAAGACGGCATCCAGCGCGAGAGGCAATCGAGCTCGCGTCCGGCTCGTTGGCGCGCGAACAGCTCCGCCGTGCGCGCTCCGAGCAGCAGGAAGGCCAGCATGGCGATGGAATCGAAGTACACCGCGCCGCTTCCCGATACGGTCGCCCAGGCGCTGGCGGCGAAACCGGAGGCAAGGCCAAGAGCGATCGGCGTATCCAGGCTGATGCGGCGGTGTTCGGCATCCCGCCATGCGCCGCTGAAGAACGGGCCGCAGGCGAACAGCAGCACCGGAACGGTGAGCAGCAGGCTCGCCCAGCGCATCAGACCCTCGGCAGCGGGGCTCAGGGTGCCTTCACCGGCATCGATGTACGCGGGCCAGGCGTACATCATCACCTGCATGGCGCCGAAGCCGGCGACGAACAGCCGCCAGAGCGCGCTGCGCCGCTCGCGCCGCGCGAGCTCATCGCCGCGCCGCGGGTCGAACGGGTAAGCGTCGTAGCCGACGGCGCGGATGGCCGCGAGGATCTCCGACAGCCGGGTGACGCGCGGGTCCCATGCCACTTGCGCGCGCTGCGTGGTGAAGTTGACGTCGGCGCGCAGCACGCCCGGCTGGCTCTCCAGCGCCCGCTCGTTCAGCCAGAGGCAAGCCGCGCAGCGGATGCGGTCGAGGATCAACGTCGCCTCGCGCACGTGCTCGCCGGGCGCCGCGACAAACTCGCGTTGCGCCGCCGGGTCGTCGTAGAGCTCGGGCGACGGCAGGACTTCCGCACGCAGCCCGGCGCCGGAGCGCACCTCGTAATACTTCTCGAAACCGGCGGCGACGATGGTGCGCGCCACCGCCTCGCAGCCGGCGCAGCAGAACGCGCGCTCGGCCCCGAGCACCGCAGCGCGGTGCCTGCCGGGCTCGAGGACCGGCAGGCCGCAATGGAAACAGGCGTTCATCGGACCCGGCGATCCTAGGGAAAGCACAGGAGCCCGGATTGACCTGCGTCAAATCAGCCAGCCGCGGCGGCTAGTCCAGGTCGGTCATGCTGACGCGCTGCGCCGCGGGCACGGTCTCCAGGTCGAAATACACGCGCCCGATCTCGCGCCCGTCGGCGGTCTCCACCTGTACTTTCCAGGCGCCGGGCTGGTAGTTGGACTTCACGCCGTAGCCGCGGAAGCCCTGCTCGCGGCCGCCCAGGATGTTGATCGGGATCGTGTCCTGCAGGGCCCAGCCGCGCCCCTCGGCTTTCCAGAACCAGCGCATCTGCACGCGGTCGGCGAAGCGCGCGGGCGAGAACAGGCGGAAGTACACGGTCACCTTGTCCCCGGGCTGCGCGCGGAACTGCTGGTCGCCGTTGTGCCAGATGCGCCACCAGGCCCTCTCGTGGGTGAGCCGGTAGCCCGCCTCCGTCCTCTCCACGGCGTGATACACGCCGATGAAAGGGATGGAGAGCGGCACCGGCGGGATCAGGCGCAGGAGATAAGAGGCGAGAAAGGCGATCAGCACGCAGCCCAGGGGCAACAGGATCTGCCGCCGCGCCTGCGCGAACAGCTCGGGCAGCCGGCGCCGGATCCATCCGGCGGCGGCAACCAGCGGCAGCGCGCCAGCCAGCATCGACAGCAGGAACACCGCGGTGCCGATCGAACCGACGAAGACCGGCACCACGCAGGCGGCAAAGGCGAGCAGGCAAAGGCCGAGCAGGGCGAACTTGACGTGCAGCCCCAGGGCCTTGAAGCGCCTGGATTCGTTCGCCACCAGCAGCGCTACCAGGAAGGCGAGAAAGGCGAAGGAGACGAGCAGCGACGAGCTCTTGAAGAAGAAAATGGCATACAGGTTGAGCTGCGCGCCCAGCAGAAAATGCACCAGCGCGCTGCGGTACTCGTAGTACCAGCGCTTGAGCGTCGGCATCTGCGCCGGCTGCGGCAGCGGACTGCTCTGTTCGAAGAACATCTGCAGCAGCGCGGTCATGATCGCCGCGAGGTACGCCGCCTGCTGGCCGATCGTCCACCAGGAGTCGATGCGGCCGACGGTCAGGATGTCGAAGAGGAAGCCGCCGGCAAAGAAACCGACCGCGACTTCGCGCTCGTTCTGGTCGAAGTAGAGCTTGAGCCGCTGCAGCGCGCCAGGCGGCGACGCGAGCGCGTCCGGCTGCATCATCGTCCCAGCAGCTGCCTCACGAAGCTGTAGGTGGCCCAGCCCCTCACCGCCCACCCCCGCAGTTGCGGGGAAGACGCGAGCAGCGTCGCCGCCACGCTCGCGCCGAGCAACACCGGCGCCGCCGACGCACGCCGGATGTCCGCAACAGCGACGACAATCTTGCCGCGCTGCGCGGCGGAGCGCTCCACCAGCGCCGCGCGGCGGCGCACCAGGGAGTCGAGGATTGCCTTCACTCGCGCTCCTTGAGCCCTTGCACGTCGCGCTCGAGTTCGGCCAGGCTCGCGACAAAGGGGCGCGCTTTCGCCTCGCGGGCAACCTTCCAGGCGATGAGCGCCGCCGCCGCGAGGAAGGCGAGCGCCAGCCCCGCCGTCACCGCCACGCGGTACTCGGCGGGCGCCGCCATCACCAGCGACACAGCGGCGAAACCAAGCGCCAGCGCGAAGAGGAAAATTGCCGCCACCGCACCGATCATCAGCAGCACCAGCCGCGCGAGCACTTCCTGCATCTCGACGCTGAGCAGTTCGAGCCGCGTGCGCGCCAGGCCAAGCGCGGTCGCGACCAGGGCCTGCCCGGATTGCACGATGCCCATGATTACTTCCGTCCGAGCAGCAGGCCGAGCAGCAGACCAGCGGCGGCGGCAAGGCCCACCGCGGCCCAGGGGTTCTTGCGCACCTGCTCGTCGATGTCGCGCGCCGTTTCGCGGGCGCTGTCGCCGGCTTCGTCCAGGCGCGCACGCGCCGCGCCAAGAGACTCTTCTGCACGGGCGCGCAGCTCCTCGACGCGCGCACCGGCCTGGCCGGCCGTAGCCTGCAGCAGCTCCTCGGCGTCGCGCACCACCGCGCGCAGGTCGGCCATCAGATTTTCCGTCGTCACGTTCTCCATGCCATCCTCCTGCCCGAATCCGCAATTGTAGTCGCTCGCATTGGCGCCCGATTGCCAGTAGCCTAGGTGCATGCGTGAAGGATCCCTCGAAGCCCCGACCCGTCATCCTCATCTGTGCACCGCGTTCCCCACCTTGTTCGATCTGGTGGACAACTCCAGGACCATGGAGGTGGACGGCGTCGACAAGCGGGATTTCCGCAAGGTCGTCGACCAGTGCTACCTGTGCGACATGTGCTACATGACCAAGTGTCCCTACGTGCCGCCGCATCCCTGGAACGTGGACTTCCCGCACCTGATGCTGCGCGCGAAGGACGGCCTGCTTAAAAAGGACTTCAAGCAGCAGCTCGGCAAGGTGTCGTACCAACTCCCCTGCCACTCGCGCGTGCAGAACATGGGACAGAAGACGCGCAAAGCACTGGAGATGGTGCCGGGCACATCCTGCAGGGCATGGGTGAGGAAGCGGGCAAGGCGCAAAAGGCCCATCCGCTGACGCTGCTCAGGAAGGCCTACGGCATTTGAGAAAAAAATGGGGTCTGACCCTATTTTTCTTGCTTTCCGGCTGCGCGGCCCTCGCGCCGCTGCCGGGCGGGGAGTTCGCCTTCGGCGTGCTCGGCGATACACCGTATTCGCACGCCGAGATCGACAAGCTCGACGGCCTGATCGGGCGCATCAACGAGCACGAGCTTGCCTTCGTCGTGCATGTCGGCGACATCGGCTCGAGCGCGACCATGCAGGCCTGTAGCGACGCGTGGCTCGAGGCGCGCAAACGCCAATTCGCGCGTATCAGGCACCCCTTCGTCCTGATTCCCGGCGACAACGAGTGGAGCGACTGCCGCGAGCCACAGCAGCGCCTGGCGAAGTGGCGGCAGCTGTTCTGCACCGCGGTGCCCGGTCTGGAGCTCGAGCGCCAGGCCGGCGAGCAGTGCGAAAACCTGCGCTGGCAGGCGGGCGGCATGATGTTCGTCGGCCTCAATGTGCCGGGGCGCGGCAGGAATCCGCTCAGCGGCGCGGACATGCAGGCCGTGTTCGAATGGCTCGACGAGAGCCTGGCGCT
>CAZVZV010000160.1:0-1122 GCA_964631735.1 uncultured Enterobacteriaceae bacterium | reverse complement strand
GCTCGGATTTCATGAGCCAGGCTGTCATAGTGATAAATAGGAAAAAAATAAGGGAGTCCCCCGCTCGTGCCGGCGGGCCCGGCCTCCGAACCCTGCTTAATCAGGGTGGTCGCGTACCGGCCACATCAGGTTCGTCCGGCGCGCCCGAAGGCGAGGGACGATCACAACAGTGGCACTAGAGGCCGCAACCTGGGGAAGCTATCGGTTCGGAAAATATGGGCCCTGTCGAACACAGCAGGGGACAAAGGAGTTTTTCAAAACAACTTGTCCTGCTGGGCGAGCACCTCGTCGAGCTTCGCCTCGATCAAGGAAATTCTACGCTTGGCCTGTCCGATGTCAAAGCCGTTGCCCAGCTTGACGGAAAGAAATTCGTGCGCGATGTTGAGCGCCGCCATCACGGCGATGCGATCGGTGCCGTTCACCTTGCCGGCCTTCCTGATCTCGTCCATCTTGCCGTCGAGGTAAGCGACGGCTTCGAGCAGGCCTGCGCGCTCGCCCTCTTCGCAGGCGATTTTATAGTTGCGGCCCAGCAGGCTGACTTCGATGGTTTTGGCGCTCTCGGCCATGTCAATCCCGCCTAGTCGGGTATGCGCGCGAGCAGGCTTTCGAGCTTCAGCTTGGCGCCCTCGATGCGCTCGTTCAGCCGCTTGGCGTCGTTCTTTGCCGTGGCCAGCTGCTGCCGGAGATCGTGGTTCTCGGTGCGCAAGCGCTCGCACAGGCCCACGAACTGCGCGACCTTGGCGTCGAGGGAGTTGAGCTCCGCGTCCACGCCGGAACTATGTTGCAAAACTGCTACAGCGTCAAGAAATAAGGGCTGCTTCTGCAAGTGATACCTGATCATGCTGCGCCGCTATATATAATCCGGCGGTAGTCAGCTGCAAGGTGTCCGCGGCGCTTCCACGCGCCGCGGGTGAAACGGGAATCAGGTGCGTTGCCGCCTCCACGGGCGGCGCAAATCCTGGACTGCCCCCGCAACGGTAAGCGAGGGGGTGCACACCCGGCCACTGTGAGGTTAGGAATGATCGGGAGCCTCGGCTCCCGAACCCTAAGTTCACGGGAAGGCGTGCACCCGGCGGATCAAATCCGCCACTCGCGAGTCCGGAGACCGGCCTTGGAGCTTTT
>CAZVZV010000159.1:0-12740 GCA_964631735.1 uncultured Enterobacteriaceae bacterium | reverse complement strand
CGACGGCAACGTCAGGATCGCGGTCGACGCGCTGCTCGCCGCGCGCCAGAAGCACCACTGCCTGTCGTCGCACAAGAGCGGGCAGGTGCCGATCGTCGAGACGCGCGGAAACGACGACTGCCACATCATCCTGCGCGGCGGCAAGGCGCCGAACTACGACGCGGCGAGCGTGGCCGCCGCCTGCGCGCAGCTGGTCAAGGCCAAGCTGCCCGAGCACCTGATGATCGATTGCTCGCACGCCAACGCCGACAAGCAGTTCAAGCGCCAGCTGGACGTGGCGCGCGACATCGCGGCGCAGATCGCCGGCGGCGAGCGGCGCATCATCGGCACGATGGTCGAATCGAACCTGGTCGAAGGCCGCCAGGAGCTGGTGCCGGGCAAAGCGCTGCAGTACGGCCAGAGCGTCACCGACGCCTGCCTGGGCTGGCCGGACTCGCTGGAGGTGCTGGAGGCGCTGGCGGGCGCGGTGAAGGACCGGCGCAAGGCCGGCAGGACCAGACGGTAATCCGGCCGACGTAGTCGTTAGAATCGCCGCCGTGCCTTCCCTGACGCAGCGGCAGTGGTTCGCGTTCGCCCTCGCCGCGACGCTCGCGTTCCGCTTCTGGCTCGCCGCCGTGCTGCCGGTCACCGGCGACGAGGCCTTCTTCATCCTGTGGGGGCGTTACCCCGACATCGGTTATTACGACCACCCGCCGATGGTCGGCTGGCTGCTGGCGCCGTTGCTGCGCATCTCGGAAGCGCCATGGGTGCTGCGCCTGCCGGTGATCCTGTTGCCGGTACTGGTCGCGTTGCTCGTGCGCCGCGCGCTGCGCTCCTGGTTCGGCCGCGACGCGGATACTGCGGACCTCGCGGCGATCGCAGTGTTGCTGGTGCCGCTGAATGTTTGGGCCGTGTTCATCACCACCGACACGCCGCTGGTGCTGTTCTCGGTAGCCTCGCTGCTTGCCTTCGCGCGCGCGAGGTTCCTGCTGGCGGGCGTGCTGCTCGGCCTCGCCTTCCTGTCGAAGTACTTCGCCGTGCTGCTGGGGCTCGCCTACCTCGTCTGGGCGGTGATGGCCCGCCGGCCGCGCGCCTTCGCGCTGGTGTTCGCCGGCGCGCTGCCTTTCGGCCTGCTCAACCTGTACTGGAACTGGCAGGCCTGCTGGTGCAATGTGATGTTCAACGCCATCAACCGGCACGACGACGCGGGCCCGTCCTTCACCACCCCGGCGTTGTATCTTGCCTCGCTCGCCTATCTTGCGGCGCCGCTCCTGTGGTTCGCGTGGCGCGGGCGCGGCAAGCTGCGCGCTGCGCTCGCGCGCCCAGGCGAAGGCGCGCTGCTCGCCGCGTGGCTGGTGCCGCTGCTGGTCTTCGCGCTGCTCTCGCCCGTGAAGCGCATCGGCCTGCACTGGCTGCTCTCGTTCATGCCGGCGATCGTCCTTAGCGTGGCCCTGGCGCTGGAGCGGCGCGCGCTGGTCGTCACGGTGCGCTGGTTCGCCGGCTTGGCGGTGCTGCACGCGGCGGTTATTTTCGTTCTGCTGTCGCTGCCGCTCGAGACCTGGAAAGACACCCGGTTCTATACGCGCCTGGTGGTGGCGTTCGACCCCGCGTCGGTGCTGCGGCCGCTCGCGCCGCTGCTCGACGGCGCGGTCCTCGCCAACGACGGCTATTCCACGGCGGCACTGCTGTCGTTCCACACGAAGCGCAACGTGCCGGTGTTCGGCCCGGGCTCCGTGTACGGGCGGCATGACGACATCGTTACCGACTGGCGCACTTACCAGGGACGGGACTTCGTCATCCTGCGCCGCAATGAGCCGGCGCCCGCGGAATACCGGCCGTATTTCCGCTCGCTCGAGGTGCGTCGCGTCGAAGCGCGCGGCGCTGCCTACTACACGGTGCTCGGCCGGGGCTTCGACTATGCCGCCTACCGCGAGGGCGTGCTCAGGCCCGTGCGCGAGCGCTGGTACCGCATCCCGCCGGCGCTGCCGGTGGGGCACTGCTACTTCTTCGAGCGCTACGGTTTGCAGTGACCGCGCGCGACATCGTCCAGCTGTTGCGCCCGCACCACTGGGTGAAGAACGGCTTCGTGCTGGCCGGGTTGCTGTTCGGCCACGCCTGGGACCAGCCCGATGACGTCGCGGCGGCACTGCTCGCGACCGTGGCTTTCTGCCTCGCCTCGAGCGCGGTGTACGCCTTCAACGATACGCTGGACGCGGCACGCGATCGCGAGCATCCGGAAAAGCAGCGCCGGCCGGTGGCGCGCGGCGCGATATCGGCAGGCGCCGCGCTCGGCATCGCCGCGGTGTTCGCGGCAGTGGCGCTCGGCATCGCTGCCTGGGCAGGCTGGCAGCTGGCAGCGATCGTTTGCGCCTACCTCGCGCTCAACTCGGCCTACAGCCTGGGGCTGAAGCACGTTCCGGTGCTCGATGTGTTCGCCATCGCGGCCGGTTTCATGTTGCGGCTGCTCGCCGGCACGTGGGGCATCGGCATCGAGCCCTCGCGCTGGCTGCTCGCCTGCGGCTTCCTGCTGACGCTGTTCCTCGGCTTTGCCAAGCGCCGCGCCGAGCTCGAGCGCCTCGCCGACGACGCCGGCCAGCACCGCGCGGTGCTCGAGGACTACACCCTGGCGTTCCTCGACAAGGCGGTGTTCGCCTGCGTGGTCGGCATGGTGGTCACCTACGGCATGTACACAATGTCGGCCGATACGGTGGCGCTGCACGGCACCGAACAGCTGATCTGGACGCTGCCCTGGGTGCTGCTGGGCAGCTTCCGCTATCTTTTCCGCCTGCATTTCCGCGGCGGCGGCGGCGATCCCACGCAGGAGCTGCTGCGCGACCCAATGCTCGCGGCATCGGCGCTGGGCTGGGTGGCCACCGTTGCGTGGCTGATCGGCTAGAATTCCCCGCAACCCACGCCTCCATGACCGATCGTTCCATGCTGCTCTCGCACCTTGAATACCGCGGCGACGCCACGCGCTTTGCCGGCCAGATCCACGCGCTGATCCCGAAGTGCCCGCTGCTGGAGAACTTCACCCCGGCCGAAGTGCGCCAACTGACGAATTTCATGGAGGTGTACCAGGCGGCGGCGGGCATGGAAGTCATCCGTGAGGGCGATGGCGGCGATTTCATGCTCATCGCAGTGGAGGGCCGCTTCGAGGTGCGCAAGCAGGACCGCTGGAACACGCCGCAGCTGATCGCGGCGGTCGAGCCCGGCCACACGCTGGGCGAGATGTCGATGATCGACGGCGAACCGCGCTTCGCCACCTGCGTGGCTGTCGAGCCGGCGCTGGTGGCGGTGCTGGATCGCGAGAGCCTGGCGCGCATCATCGTCGAGCAGCCGCTGCTCGGCGCCAAGATCCTGATGGAGCTGGTGCTGATGCTGTCGCAGCGGCTGCGCGCCACCAGCGACCGCCTGATGGAGCGGCTCGACGAGCAGGGCCAGCGCAGCGCCGGCCTGCTGTAAGCCGCGCGCGGCGCGGCACGACCCATCCCGCGTGAGCCGCTCCCGCCTCCTGGTCCTCGCCGCCATCGCCGTGGCGGTGGCGGCATTCTTCGCGCTTGGCGGCCACCAGACCCTGACGCTCGAGGCACTGCGCGAGCGGCAGTCGGGCATCCTGGCGTACCACGCGTCGCACCCGTGGCAGACGGCGCTCGGGTACTTCCTGCTTTACGTCTCCGTTGCCGGCCTGTCGCTGCCCGGGGCGGCGGTGCTGACGCTGCTCGGCGGCGCGATTTTCGGCTTGCTGTGGGGAGCGGTGATCGTCTCCTTCGCTTCGTCCATCGGTGCCACGCTGGCGTACCTTTCCTCGAGATTCCTGTTGCGCGACTGGGTGCAGGAGCGCTTCGGCGACCGCTTGCAGCCGATCAACGACGGCGTGGCGAGGGAAGGGGCGTTTTACCTGTTCGCGCTGCGCCTGGTACCGGTGTTCCCATTCTTCGTCATCAATCTGGTGATGGGGCTGACGCCGATCCGTGCCTGGACCTTCTACTGGGTGAGCCAGCTCGGCATGCTCGCCGGGACCCTGGTGTACGTATACGCCGGGACGCAGCTGAGCGAGTTCAGGCTGTCCGCCGGCCTGGTGTTGGCCTTCACTTTGCTCGGGCTGTTTCCGCTGGCCGCGAAGAAGGCGCTGGGTGCGCTCAAGGCCCGCCGCGTCTATGCGAAGTGGCCGAAGCCGGCGCAGTTCGACCGCAACATGGTGGTGATCGGTGCGGGATCGGCCGGACTGGTGTCGGCCTACATCGCTGCTGCGGTGAAGGCCAAGGTGACGATCGTGGAGAAGCACCGCATGGGGGGCGATTGCCTGAATACCGGTTGCGTGCCTTCCAAAGCATTGATCAAGACCGCGCGGGTGCTGTCCACCATCCGGCGGGCGAAGGAGTTCGGGCTGAAGTCGGCGAGCGCGGAATTCGACTTTGCGGAAGTGATGCAAAGAGTTCAGCGGATCATTGCCGCCATCGAGCCGCATGATTCGGTGGAGCGGTACAGTGCATTGGGCGTCGAATGCGTCCACGGCGAAGCAAAAATCGCTTCGCCGTGGATCGTGGAAATTCAAAAGCCGGACGGATCGACAACGGTCCTCACCACTCGGTCCATCATCATCGCCGCCGGCGCGCGGCCTTTCGTGCCGCCGATTCCCGGCATCGAGCAGACCGGTTATTTCACTTCCGACACGCTGTGGGAAATGCGCGAGTTGCCGCGTCGCCTGGTGGTGCTGGGCGGCGGCCCGATCGGCTGCGAACTGGCGCAGGCCTTCGCCCGCTTCGGCGCGCAGGTGACGCAGGTGGAGATGCTGCCGCGGCTGTTGATGCGCGAGGACCCGGAGATCGCGGCGCTGGTGGAGAAGCGCTTTCGCGAGGAAGGCGTGGACGTACGCACCGGGCACCGGGCGAAGGAGTTCCGCGTCGAGGACGGGCACAAGGTGCTGATCTGCGAGTGCGAGGGGCGCGACCTGGCGATCGAGTTCGATGCGCTGCTGGTGGCAGTGGGCCGGATCGCGAACACCGCGGGCTATGGGCTGGAGGAACTGGGCATCCCGGTGACCAAGGCGCGCACCGTGCAGACCAACGAATTCCTGCAGACCCTCTACCCGAACATCTACGCCTGCGGCGACGTTGCCGGGCCTTTCCAGTTCACCCACACCGCCGCCCACCAGGCCTGGTACGCGGCGGTGAACGGCCTGTTCGGCAGCCTGAAGAAATTCCGCGCCGACTATTCGGTGATCCCCTGGGCCACGTTTACCGATCCCGAGGTGGCGCGCGTGGGCCTGAACGAGACCGAGGCGAAGGAGAAGGCCATCGCCTACGAGGTGTCGACCTACGGCATCGACGAATTGGACCGCGCCATTGCCGACGAGGAGGCGCACGGCGTGGTGAAGGTGCTCACCGCGCCGGGCAAGGACCGTATCCTCGGCGTGACCATCGCCGGCGAGCATGCGGGCGACCTGATCGCCGAATTCGTCAGCGCCATGCGCCACGGCATCGGGCTGAACAAGATTCTCGGCACGATCCACATTTATCCCACGATGGCAGAGGCGAACAAGTACGCCGCCGGCGTGTGGAAGAAGGCGCACGCGCCGCAGCGCGTGCTGCACTACGTCGAGAGGTTCCACGCCTGGATGCGCGGCTGATGCGCAAGCTCTCGGTGGTCGTCCCGGCGCTGAACGAGGCGGCGCTCATCGAGCGTTGCCTGCGTGCGCTTTCGCCGCTGCGCGCGAGCGGCCACGAGGTGATCGTGGTGGACGGCGGCAGCACCGACGGCACGCCGCAGCGGGCGGCGCCTCAGTGCGACCGGGTAATCGCGGCGCCGCGCGGCAGGGCAATGCAGATGAATGCCGGCGCTGCCGCTGCTACGGGGGATGCCCTGTTGTTCCTGCACGCCGACACGGTCCTGCCGGCGCACGCTGACCGCGCAGTGCTGGCAGCATTGGGCGGGCACGCCTGGGGCCGTTTCGACGTGGCCATCGATTCCGGGGACGCGCGGCTTGCAGTGGTCGGGTTCTGCATGAACTGGCGCTCGCGCCTCAGCGGCATCGCCACCGGCGACCAGGCGATCTTCGTGCGGCGCGCGGATTTTCCGGGTTTCCCGCGCATCGCGCTGATGGAGGACGTGGCGTTCAGCAAGGCGATGAAGCGAGTCTCGCCGCCTGCCTGCCTGCGCGAGCGGGTGCGGACTTCGGCGCGGCGCTGGGAGCGCTACGGCGTGCTGCGCACCGTGTTCCTCATGTGGCGCCTGCGCCTGCAATACTGGCGGGGGGCCGATGCTGATGAGTTGGCGCGCCGATACTCGCACTAAGGTCATCGTGTTCGCGCGCTCGGTGCGCGCGGGCCGCGTGAAGACGCGGCTCATTCCCCTGCTGGGCGAGCAGGGCGCGGCGCGGCTGCATGCGCGGCTGCTGCGCCGCGCGCTGGCGACCGCGCGGGAATCCAGGCTCGGTCCGGTGGACCTGTGGACGACGCGGCGCCAGCGCGGCGCTGATCTCGGCTTGCGCATGCACCATGCTTTGGCGCGCAGCCTGCGCCGCTTCGCGCGGGTGATCCTGATCGGTTCGGATTGCCCGGTGCTGCGCGGCAGCGACCTGCGCCGCGCCGCGCGTTGGCTGGCAGGCGGCGCGCACGCCGTGTTCGCGCCCGCCGAGGACGGCGGCTACGCCTTGATCGCGCTCAGGCGCGTGTCGCCCAAGCTGTTCGAAGGCGTCGAATGGGGCGGTGCCCGCGTGATGGCGCAGACGCGCGAGCGGCTCGCCGCGCTCGGCTGGCGGTGGCGCGAGTTGCCCGAAGTATGGGACGTGGACCGGCCGGAGGACGTCGCGCGCCTGCGGCGCTTGCGGATCCCATGAACCGCCGGCGCTTCCTCGCCGCGAGCGCGCTCGCCTGGCTGCCCCTGCCGGCGCACGCGCAGCAAACGCTTTTCGCGATGCGCTACTCCGCGCTGATGCCTGGCGCCGAGCTGCCGCCGGACTATGTGACGCACGCGCTCAGCACCAAGAAGCGGCGCACGCAGTACACGCTGGTGGAGGAAGAAGGCCGTACGGCGCTGCGGGCGCGTGCGGACGCCTCGGCTGCGGGCATCGCGCGCCGGCTGTACCTGGACACCCGGACCCTGCCCCTGCTGTCATGGAGCTGGAAGGTGACCAGGCTCCTGCAAAAGAGCGACATCGGCACGCGCGCAGGGGACGACTATCCGGCCCGACTGTACGTGACCTTCGATCTCGACGCCGGCAGCTTGCCGCTCGGGGCGCGACTGGAACTCGCGCTGGCGCGCACGCTCCTCGGCGGCGATATGCCGACCGCGGCGCTGTGCTACGTCTGGGACACGCATGCGCCCGCGGGCAGCATCCGGCCCAACGCCTTCACCGGGCGCGTGCGCATGGTGGTGGTGGAAAGCGGGGCCGCGCGACTGGGCCGCTGGCTCGCCTACGAGCGCGACGTGGCGGTGGACTACCGGAGCGCTTTCGGCGCCGAGCCGCCAGCGATCAGCGGCGTGGCGGTGTCGACCGACACCGACAATACCGGGGAGACCGCGGAGTCCTACTACGGCGACGTCGCGTTCAGAGCGCGCCGGCCTGCCTGAGCAGTGCCGCCACCCGCTCGGCCATCAGCCGATAGCCGCGCGCATTCGGATGGATGGGGTCCGACTTGAGCTCGGGGCTGCGCAGGATTTCGCCGATCACCTTGCCCTCGTAAGGGATGCCGAGTTCCCTGGCGATCTCCGCGTAGAACTTCGGCGGCGTCAGCAGCAGCCCCTTCTCCGGCGCGCCGATCAGCAGCACGTCGCTGCCTTTGCCCTTCGCCAGCGCGATCATGCGGCGCACGTTGGCGGCCGCCTCGGCCTGGCTCAGGTTGCGCAGGAAATCGTTGCCACCGATGCACAGCACGAGCAGTGTGGGCTGGTGCTCATCGAGCGCTGCCGGCAGGCGCGCAAGCGCCTGCGCGCTTACCTCGCCCGGTACGCCGGCGCGCACCACTTTGCGGCCAATGATGCGCTCGAGCTGGGCCGGATAGCTTTCGGCTTCGGCCGCTCCGGTGCCATAGGTGAGGCTGTCGCCGAAGGCCAGCACCACCGCGGCGGGCGCAAGGCGCGCGAGCTTCGGCGAGTCGCCGCAGCCGGTGAGCGCGAGCGCCGCAACGCAGCACAGCGCGAGCCGCCAGGCTGACCAGGACGCCAGAGTACGCATCGGGGTGCATGCTACACTTGCCCAGAGACGAGGCCGGCTGCGCGAGTCAGGGTTGGATGCGCTGCGACAAGAGCTGGAGGAGACGGATGGTCATCAAGAGTCCGAAGGACTTCTGGGCGGGGGTGATGTTTCTCGCATTCGGCGGCGGCATGGCCGCGATTGCGCTGAAGAATTACCAGATGGGCAGCGCGGTGCGCATGGGGCCCGCGTACTTCCCCACCGTGCTCGGCGGCATCCTCGCCGTTCTCGGCTTGATCCTGCTGTTGCGCTCCTTCGCCCTGAAGGGCGCCAAGGTAGCAACCTTCCACTTCCGGCCCCTGCTGTTCATCCTCGTCGCCTGCCTCGCCTTCGCCTATACGCTCAAGCCGCTCGGACTCATCGGTGCCATCCTGCTGCTGGTGTTCATCAGCGCCTTCGGCGGCGACGAGTTCAAGTGGAAGGAAGTGGGCATCCTGTACGTGGTGCTGATCATCTTCTCGGTGCTGGTGTTCGTGAAGGGGCTGACGCTGCCCTTCCCGATCTGCCCCGCGGTGATCGAAGACTTCTGCCGCTTCTAGGGAGAGCGCGATGGAAATCCTAAGCAACCTCGCGCTCGGCTTCGGCGTCGCGCTGTCGCCGTTCAACCTGCTCATGTGCCTGATCGGCGTGCTGCTCGGCACGCTGATCGGGGTACTACCCGGGGTCGGCCCGGTGGCCACCATCGCCATGCTGCTGCCGATCACTTTCAATCTGAACCCGATCGGCGCGCTGATCATGCTGGCCGGGATCTACTACGGCGCGCAGTACGGCGGCTCGACCACCGCGATCCTGGTCAACATCCCGGGAGAATCCTCCTCGGTGGTCACCTGTCTGGACGGCTACCAGATGGCGCGCCAGGGCCGCGCGGGGCCGGCACTCGCCACCGCGGCGATCGCCTCGTTCTTCGCCGGTTGCGTAGCGACGCTGATTGTGGCTTTTTTCGCGCCGCCGCTGGCCGAGGTGGCGCTGAAATTCGGCCCCTCGGAGTATTTCTCGCTGATGGTGCTCGGTCTGGTGGCCGCGGTGGTGCTGGCGCACGGCTCGCTGATCAAGGCGATCGGCATGGTAATCCTGGGACTGATGCTCGGGCTGGTGGGGACCGACGTGAATTCCGGCGTGCTGCGCTTCGCCTTCGGCGTCTCGGAGCTGGCCGACGGCATCGGCTTCGTCACCGTGGCGATGGGCATGTTCGGCATCGCCGAGATCATCGCCAACCTCGAGCACAAGGGCGCGCGCGAAGTGTTCACCAGCAAGGTGGGCAAACTGATGCCGAGCAAAGAGGACTGGAAACGCATCTGGGCGCCGATCCTGCGCGGCACCTTCCTCGGTTCGGCCCTCGGCATCCTGCCCGGCGGCGGCGCGCTGCTCGCATCGTTTGGCGCCTACACGCTGGAAAAGAAGGTGTCGAAGAACAGCGCCCAGTTCGGCAAGGGCGCGATCGAGGGTGTGGCCGCGCCGGAAGCGGCCAACAACGCCGGCGCGCAGACCTCTTTCATCCCGCTGCTCACCCTCGGCATTCCCTCCAACGCGGTGATGGCGTTGATGATCGGCGCGATGATGATCCAGGGCATCGCGCCGGGGCCGCAGGTGATGACGGAGAGGCCGCAGCTGTTCTGGGGCATGATCGCCTCGATGTGGCTGGGCAACCTGATGCTGGTGGTGCTCAACCTCCCGCTCATCGGCATGTGGATCAAGCTGCTCACCGTCCCCTACCGCTTGCTCTATCCCTCGATCCTGGTGTTCATGGCGATCGGCGTGTTCAGCCTGTCGAACAACCCGTTCGATGTGTTCCTGATGGCCTTGTTCGGCCTGCTGGGCTACATCTGCGTCAAGCTCGAATGCGAGCCCGCTCCCTTGATCCTCGGCTTCATCCTCGGCCCATTGATGGAGGAGAACCTGCGCCGGGCGATGCTGCTGTCGCGCGGCGACCCGCTCGTCTTCTTCCAGAAGCCGATCAGCGCCAGCTTCCTCATCGTGTCGATCATCCTGCTGGTGGTGATCGCGCTGCCCAACCTGCGCAAGAAGCGCGAGGAAGTGTTCGTCGCGGAAGTGTAGACGTAGGGTGGGCCGACGGCCCACCCTACAGCGCTGCGATGGTCTGCACCTCGATCAGGTACTGCTCGCCGACCAGCCGGTCGATGACCAGCAGCGTGTTGGGCGGGTACTTGCCGTCCGGGAACATGCGCGGGAACTCGCGCAGCCTCCAGGCCATGAACTTCGGGATGTCCTGCGAGTGCACAAGGTAGGTGGTGAATTGCGCGACGTTGCCCCAGGCCGCCCCGGAGGACTGCAGCGCAATTTCGATCTGTTTGAACACGCCGCCGCACTGCGCGTCGAAGTCGTCCCCGGGCGCAAGCATGCCCGCGATGTAGAGCGTGCTGGAGGTGTTGCTGACTCGCGTCATGTGCGAGTACTGGCCCAGCGGCTTGCCCAGCGCCTCGACGTTGCTCACCTTGATGTCTGCCATGCTAACCGTCCTGCGCAGGGTTGATCGGCTTTAGCTTTGCCTTGCCGCGCGCCGCCAGCAGCGCCTTGACGGCGTAGACCAGCGCGCGCCGCTCCACCGGCTTGACCAGGAAGCCGTCGGCGCCCGCTGCGATGCAGCGGTCGTTGGTTTCCAGGTCCGCCAGCACCGAAACGATCAGGATCGGCGTGGCCATATTGACCGAGCCGGCACGGATTTCCTTCAGCACGCCGAAACCGCCGATGCCCGGCATCTGCAGGTCGAGCAGGATCGCGTCGTAGGCGTAGTCGCCGGCGAGCCGCAAGGCCTGCTCGCAGGTGCCGGCCAGCTGCGCATCGGCCTTCATGCCCGTGGTCAGCAGGCGCGCGATCAGCAGGCGCGTGGATTCCTCGTCGTCGACGATCAGCAGGCGGTGGCGTGGGGCGGGAAACTTCTTCGCGCTCATCAGTGCTCCAGTTGCCGGGCGAGATGGTTGAAATCGCGCGCGTGCACGTCGAACGCCGGCACGCGCGACACGTCGACTTTGACCTTGGGCCCGTATTCGCGCGGGCGCGGCACGTAAGCCGTTTTCAGCCCGCAGGCGCGCGCCGCGTGCAGGTCGTCCTTGTGCGCGGCGACCATCATCAGCTCGCCCGGCTCGACGCCCAGCAGTTCGGCGGCGCCGAGGTAGGTCTGCGGATCGGGCTTGTAGTGGCGCACCACCTCGGCGGACAGGATACAGTCCCAGGGCAGCTTCGCGTGCTTCGCCATGTTGGTGAGCAGCGCCACGTTGCCATTGGAGAGCGTGGCGATGACGTGCCTGCGCTTGAGTTTCGCCAGCCCGGTGCGCGCGTCCGGCCAGGGTCGCAGGCGGTGCCAGGCACGGTTCAAGTGGTCGATTTCCTGCTCGGTGAGACTGCCCGGCGCAAAACGCTGGAGCAGTTCGTCGAGGATCATGCGGTGCAGGGCGTCGATCTTGGTCCACGGCAGTTCCCCCGAGCGCACCCGGGCCATGGCGGGCTTGTAGCCAGCGCGCCAGGCGTCGGCGAAGGCTGCCCAGTCCACCTTTAGCTTCTTCTTGCGTCCAAGCGCCTGGCTCTCGCGGATGATCGAGCCGCGCCAGTCGACCACGGTGCCGAACACGTCGAACACCAGGGCCTTCACCGTGGGGGAGCGGGAAGTCATCGTCGCACTATTTCCTGCGCTCGTGCTG
The DNA here is from genome assembly GCA_964631735.1 of uncultured Enterobacteriaceae bacterium. Classification (GTDB taxonomy): domain Bacteria; phylum Pseudomonadota; class Gammaproteobacteria; order Burkholderiales; family SG8-39; genus JAABQT01. Next base: position 911 of record CAZVZV010000159.1, on the reverse strand, counting down.
CCAGAGCACGTCGCCACGCTTCGCGGCGAGGTTGAGCGAGCGTCCCAGGACGAAGAGCAGGTCGGAGAGCCGGTTGAGGTACTGGCGGGCGCGCTCGCCGACGGTCTCCCCGCGGCCGAGCGCCACCAGACTTCTCTCCGCGCGGCGGCACACGGCGCGCGCGAGGTGAGCGGTGGCCGCAGCGCGCGAGCCGCCCGGCAGAATGAATTCCTTGAGGGGTTTCAGCTTCGCGTTGTGCGCCTGCGTCTGTTTCTCCAGGCGCGTGACTTGCAGTTCCGAGATCATGCTGTGACCGGGGATGCAGACTTCGCCGCCGAGGTCGAACAGATCCTGCTGTACGTGCAGCAGCGCCTTGCGGAAATCCGCAGGCATTTTCTCCGCAAGAAGGAGGCCGAGGCAGGAGTTGAGCTCGTCCACGTCGCCCAGCACCTGGATGCGCAGGCTGTCTTTGCCCACCCGCGCGCCGTCGCCGAGGCCTGTCTCGCCGGTATCGCCGGTGCGCGTAGTGATTTTCGATAGCCGGTGGCCCATGAGGAGCGAAGGATTATAGGGCCGCAGTCTGCCTGCGCGCGCGCTAGTTGCTGATCACTGCCCCATTTTTCAGGAAGGCCCGGTCCTCGAGCTGGCGCAGGACGAAGTCAGCCACGTCGGCGCGGGAGATCTTGGGAAAGCCCTTCAGCTCCAGCCGTTCGGCGGCGCGATAGTTGCTGGTGCGCGGGCCGTTGGTGAGCAGGGTCGCGTAGGCGACGGTCCAGACCAGGCTGCTCGCGCGCACGATGTCCTCGCCCGCCTTCTTGTCGGCAAAGATGTCGGCGAGGAGCAAGCGATACATGATGCGCGGCAGGAGCGGGGCATGCCGGCGCGTGTCGCCGACGCCATTGGCCGAAACGACGATCAGCCGGCGCAGGCCC
>CAZVZV010000158.1:0-2997 GCA_964631735.1 uncultured Enterobacteriaceae bacterium | reverse complement strand
AGCGGCACCACGCCGATGAGGACCTCCACGACGAGCTGCACCGGCGAGCCGACCCTCTCCTCCTTCGGCACCGGCGGGCCGAGCTTCGGATTGAGGTTCGAGCGGATAATCAGGTAGGCGAGGTAGATGCCGGCCAGCAGGAATCCCGGGCCGAACGCCGCCGAGTAGAGCTCGGAGACCGAGACGCCGATCACCGGCCCCATCACGATCAGCATCACCGAAGGCGGGATGAGGATGCCGAGCGTGCCGCCGGCCGTGATGCAGCCCGCGGCGAGCTTGGCGTCGTAGCCGGTCTTGATCATGATCGGGCTCGCCATGATGCCGAGCACCGTCACCGCCGCACCGACGATGCCGGTCGCCATCGCAAACACGGTCGCGGTCAGGATCACGACCGCGAACAGGGCCCCGCGGATCGGCGCGAGCAGCATGCGGAAGGCGTGGAAAAGGCGCTCCATCAGGCCGGCCTGCTCGGTGAGGAAGCCCATGAAGATGAACAGCGGCACCGCCGCCAGCAGCTCTTCCTTCATCATGCCGATGGTCTGGAAGTACGCCAGGTCGAACACCACGTGCCCGAGGCCGAAATAGCCGAAAGTGAGCGCGAGGAACAGCAGCGTGAACGAGATCGGAAAGCCGATGAAGATGGCACCGATCATCACGATCAGCATGATGAGGCCGAGCAGCGCGAGTCCGGACATGGCTCAGATCTCGATCTTTTCTTTGTGCTCGAGCTCGATGCCGGTGCGCGCGGCATAGACGCTCTTGATCGTTTCGGAGATGCCCTGGATCAGTAACAGCAGGCAAGCGAGCGGAATCACCCACTTGAAGGGCCACAGGATCGGCCGCCACGGCGTCTGCTCGGAGGTTTCCCCGATCTGGAACGAGTACCAGCCTTCAGTGGCGCCGACGAGAAAAAAGGTGAAGATCGCCGGGAAAAAGAACACCAGGTAAGCGATCGAATCGATCATGCCCTTGGTGCGCGTGGACCATTTCTCGAAGAAGAAGTCGGTGCGGATGTGCGCGCCCTTGTGCAGCGCGTACGCCGAGCCGAGCATGAAGATCGTGCCGTAGAGCATGTAGGTGACGTCGAACGACCAGATGGTCGGCGCGTTGAACAGGTAGCGCGACAGCACTTCGTAGGTGACCGCCAGCACCAGCGGCACGTTCAGCCAGGCGATCCAGGTGCCGGTGGTGTCGGTGAACTTGTCGATGATCCGGATCAGCCGGATGTGAAACGGTGCGGGTTCAGCCATGCCTCTGACCTTTTCACGTCAGCGCCCCGCAAAGTCGGCGCGCTTCAGAACGAAAAACGGGGGCGATTGTCCGCCCCCGTGTGCAGTCCTGTCCGGCTACTTTTTCTTCGCCGCCGGCTTCGCCCCAGCTTCCGGGAAGTAATAATTGGCGGCGAACGAGTACGGCGGGAACATGAAGCGCTTGGCCGGCACCACCAGAGAGGCGTAGGCGCGTTGCGAATCATGCACCTTCTTGAAGAACGGGTTCTTCGCGCCCTCTTCGCCCGCGAGCTTGTCCCATTCCGCCAGGAACGCCAGCAGGATGTCGGGCGGGGTGCGCAGGATGCGCACGCCGTGCTTCTCCTGCATTTCCTTGATGGCATCGGCATTCTGCCGCTGCCACTTGGCCCACCAGATGAGGAAGGTGTCGTTGGCCGCCACCTGGAGCATCGTCTGCTGCGCCGGGGTGAGCGCCTTCCACACGTCGCCGTTCACCAGCAGCTCGCCGATGGTGACGTTCTCGTGCATGCCGGGCGTGTAGTGGTATTTCCACACGTTCTGGAAACCGAGCCGCAGGTCCTCGATGCCGCCGACCCATTCGGCGCAGTCGATCACGCCGCGCTGCGCGCTCGGGATGATTTCGCCGCCCGGCATGTTGACCGTCGTCATGCCCATGCGCTGCCAGACCTCGGCCGCGAGCCCGGTCTGGCGGCATTTCATGCCCTTCATGTCGGCGAGGTTCTTGATCGGGCGCTTGAACCAGCCGAAGGCCTGCGGGCCCGCCGGCAGGATCGGGATCACGACCACATTGAGCTTGAGTTCCTTCTGGTAGAAGTCCTGGTACAGCTCCAGGCCGCCGCCGTGGTGCAGCCAGCCCATGGCGTCGATGTAATCCATGCCGAAGGTGCCGCCGGGGCCGCCGGTGAACAGGATCGAGGTCTTGTTCTTGCCGGTCCAGTAGCCCGCCCAGGCATGGGCGCCATCAAGCACTTTCTTGTGGGTGGCATCGAGAACCTCGAACGGCGGCACTACCTGCCCCGCCGGCATGGCCTCGATCTTCAACCTGCCACCCGACATCTTGCCGACGCGATCTACGAAGTAGAGAAAATTCTCGTACAGCGTCAGGCTGGCGGGCCAGGTCGCCTGCATTTTCAACACGATTGGCTGGCTTTGCGCCGTTGCCGGCGCCGAACCCATTCCCAGCACGGCGATCGCGGTCGCGGCAATGCCGACGGCCAAGCCGCGCAGGCTTCTTCCGATTGTCATTTGGTCTCTCCCTATCTTGCCGCCCTTGCCGTTCCCGGCTTTGTAGCGAATGGGCGTGCCGTTTGCCGGAAAAGCATAGGGACGCGGGGGAATGATTGTCAACGCAACCGCGCGGTTTGGCCCTATTATTTGCGCCGATGAGCATGGCGACGATCATTTGGGTTGCTTTGCAGCATTGTCCGGCGACCATTTCGACCTCGGCAGCGCCAGGAAATCGACATGAAAATCCAGTCGCTTGAAACGATCCGGCTGGCGGAGTTTCCCAATCTCCTGTGGCTGCGCCTCGTCACCGATTCGGGCTTGATCGGCCTGGGCGAGACCTTCTATGGCGCGGCCGCCGCTGAAGCGGCCGCCCATGAAATGGCGGCGCCCAAGCTGATCGGCCAGGATCCGCTGCGCATCGATTATTTGTCGCGCGCCATGCTCAACAACTATGTCGGCTTCTCCGGAACCGGCGCCGAGATGCGCGCCGCCTCGGCGGCCGACATCGCGCTGTGGGATA